>CAYWVS010000069.1:0-17305 GCA_964461765.1 uncultured Anaerovorax sp. | reverse complement strand
AGAGTATGTACCCATTCCCCCTGTATTTGGTCCTTTATCCAGATCATAAATACGCTTGTAATCCTGTGCAGATTCCATGGGAACTATGGTATGTTCATCCACAAAGCAGAGCATGGAGGCTTCAACTCCCGTAAGATATTCCTCTACCACCACCTTGTCTCCTGCTGCACCGAAAACCCGTTCTTCCATCATCTCGTGGATGGCTTTTTCTGCCTCTTCTTGGTTTTCTGCTATGACCACACCTTTTCCTGCTGCCAGACCGTCAGCCTTCAGCACCATTGGATATCCATAGAGTCCTACCGCTTTCAAAAGAGATTCTTTATCCGTAAACTCCTCATAGGCAGCCGTTGGTATATCATGGCGCTTCAAAAATTCTTTCGTAAAGGCCTTGCTAGCCTCCAATTGCGCACATTTTTCATTGGGACCAAAGGTTTTAATTCCTGCTTCAGTCAGCATATCCACAATGCCCAATGCCAAAGGCACTTCCGGTCCGATCACAGCCATATCAATGGAATTTTTCACAGCAAATTCACAGATGCCCTCTAAATCCTCTGCTTTGATGTTTATGCATTCCGCTACCTGAGAGATTCCGGCATTTCCTGGAGCACAATAAATCTTTTTCACCCTGTTGCTTTGAGACAACTTCCAGGCGATGGCATGCTCCCTGCCGCCTCCGCCTACAATTAAAATTTTCATAATCTAATCCTCGTTTTCTTTATCAAAAAATGAGTTAAGTACCTACCTTCTAATGTTTAAAATGACGCAAACCGGAGAAAACCATAGCAATACCCAATTCATCGGCTTTCTTTATGGAGTCCTCATCGTTCATGGAACCCCCGGGCTGGATGATGGCAGTGATACCGGCCTCTGCAGCTGCAGTAACGCAATCATCAAAGGGGAAAAATGCATCAGAAGCTAAAACCGCCCCCTTTAAGTCATCATTGGCCTGAGAAATAGAATTCTTTACAGCCCAAATTCGATTCACTTGACCGGGTCCGATACCCAGGGTTTTCCCGCCCTTTGCCACCACAATTCCGTTGGATTTTACATGCTTAACCACCTTCATGGCAAATTTTAAATCCTTTAATTCTTCTTCGGTAGGAGCTTTTTTCGTCACCACTTTCAGTTCAGCCTCTTCGTATAACTGATCATCTATCTCCTGAACTAGAATGCCTCCGGTAACTTTTTTCATATCCAGTTGCCCCTTCTGTAGTGGTACAGAAATCCCCTCTAATTTCAACAATCGAATATTTTTCTTTTGAGTAAGGATTTTCATTGCTTCTTCGGTAAAATCCGGGGCTATAACGATTTCGATAAAGATCTTATTGATTTCTTGGGCGGTTTTTTCGTCTACAGGTCTGTTGGCTGCTACAATCCCACCAAAGATGGATACAGGATCTGCCTCATAGGCTTTTTGATATGCTTCATACAAGGTATCCGCCGTTCCCACTCCGCAAGGATTAGCGTGTTTCACCGCCACGATGGTAGGTTCAGAAAATTCCCGCAAAGCCTCTACCGCACCGTTGGTATCGTTGATATTATTAAAAGAAAGCTCCTTGCCGTGAAGCTGAACCGCAGTGGTCAAAGCACCTTCACAAGGTTTGATTTCCTTATAGTAATAGGCCTTTTGGTGAGGATTTTCCCCATAACGCAAATCCTGCTGCTTTTCAAAAGTAATAGTTAAGTTATCCGGTAATTCCAGATTGGCTTGTTTTCTTAAATAATCTGAAATCATGGCATCATAGGCAGCCGTATGCTGGAAAACCTTCAATGCAAGACCGTATTTCATATCGTAAGAAATTTCCCCTTTTTCCTTCAGCTCCTTTATCACCCTGTCATAATCGGAAGGATCACAGATTACTACCACATCCTTGTGGTTCTTGGCAGCAGAACGGAGCATGGTGGGTCCGCCTATATCAATATTTTCAATAGCTTCCTCCAACGCAACATTGGGCTTCCGAATGGTTTCTTTAAAAGGATACAAATTGATAGCTACAAAGTCTATGGTTTCAATTTCCAAATCTTTTAGCTGATGCATATGCTCTTCCCTATCACGCATGGCTAAAATGCCGCCGTGTACTGCGGGATGCAAGGTCTTAACTCTACCATCCAAGCACTCAGGAAAGCCTGTGACCTCAGAAATCCCTATTACCTTTATGCCCTGTTCTTCCAGGGTCTTATGAGTTCCTCCGGTTGAAATAATTTCTACCCCCAAAGCCTCCAGAGCTTTAGCAAATTCCACGATACCCCTTTTGTCTGATACGCTGATTAACGAACGTTTTTTCATTGCACATCCTCCAATTACTAAATAATCGTCTATTAACAATTTACATTTGATTATTCCTTGCCATTCCAACAATAAGTGCACAACTTACAGGAATCTATTCCTACGGATTCCAAAGTATCTTCTAATTCGTGATATCTCAAACTGTCAAAATTTAACCACTCACGAATTTTTTCAATCATATTTTTATGCCTTTCGGATTGGCTGTCCACATATTCAGCGATAATAGCTTCATCTACGGTTACGCCCCCTTCCAGTTCATTGATAGCCCTTCTGGTAATCAAGTCCATGTCGCTTACCAAACGAGAAAAGTTCAAATACTTGCAACCAAACATAATGGGCGGACAAGCAGATCTTACGTGGATTTCCTTGGCTCCATTATCACTTAAGTATTTTACAGTCTCTGAAAGCTGAGTACCTCGCACGATGGAATCATCGATTAAAACAAATTTTTTCTTATTAATTAAATCAAACACAGGAACTAGCTTCATTCTAGCGATCAACTCTCTGGCTTTTTGAATCTGAGGCATAAAGCTTCTGGGCCAAGTAGGTGTATATTTAATCAGTGGGCGCGCATAAGGTATTCCCGATTCATTGGCATAACCCACTGCATGAGCTGTGCCGCTATCAGGCACCCCTGCCACGTAATCCACGGACATTTTTTCATCATGTTTTGCAATGCTGGCACCGCTTCTGTAGCGCATTTCCTCCACGTTTAACCCTTCATAGGTAGAAGTAGGGTATCCAAAATACGTCCATAAAAAGGTACAAATCCTCATTTCTTCACCTGCCGGTGCAAGGTTTTGCACACCTTCAGGATTGATCAACACAATCTCTCCCGGACCTAATTCTTTTACGGATCTATAACCTAAATTGATAAATGCAAAGGATTCTGAGGAAACGCAGTAAGTTTCTCTCTTCTTTCCTATGATCAAAGGGGTTCTCCCGTATTTATCACGAGCAGCATAAAGTCCTTGTGAGCTGAGAATCAATATAGTAATGGAACCTTGAATCTTTTCCTGAGCGTATTTAATACCTTCAACTAAATCTGTCCCTGTGGAAATCAGGGATGCCACTAGCTCTGTATTGTTGATATCACCGCCGCTCATGGCCATAAACTGATTATAGCCGTTTTTCAAAAGCTCTTCTACCAATTCTTTTTTATTATTGATTCTACCTACAGTACCGATGGCATACTCCCCCTGTTTGCTAAAGACAGTTAGAGGTTGTGGCTCACCGTCACTGATACTTCCTATCCCCATGGTTCCTGACATCACCAATATTTCTTTTTCAAACTTTGTCCTAAAGGGTGCATTCTCAATATTATGAATGGTTCTGTTGAAGCCCTCTTTTCCAAATACCACCATACCTCCACGTTTTGTTCCTAAATGAGAATGGTAATCCGTACCAAAAAAGAGATCCATAACACAATCATGCTTAGATGCTACACCAAATAATCCACCCATTAAAAGCCTCCTTTCACTGCTGCTTCTTTAATAACTTTTCGGAGCAATTTATGCTCTGTCTCCAATACTCTTGCACCTAAGGTATCCACCGTATCCCCAGGTTTTACCGGAACTTTTTCCTGTATAATGATAGGCCCAGTGTCCACTCCTTCATCTACAAAGTGAACTGTAGCCCCGCTTTCTGTTTCTTTATTTTCTAAAACCGCCTCATGAACCCGCTTTCCGTAGTACCCTGCACCACAATATTTGGGAATTAAGGAAGGATGAATATTGATAATTCTCCCTGCATATTCCTTTACGATCACACTGTCTAAAATGCTCATATATCCTGCTAACACCACCAAGTCCGTGTCTTGCTCTTTCAAAGCCTCTAAAATGACCTGACTGCGTTCTTTTGGGTTAGGATATACTTGGTTGTCCACTACCAAGGTTTTAATCCCATTTTCCTCTGCTCTTTTTAAAGCAAAAGCCTGCTTGTTGCTGGAAATAACCTGAACGATCTTTGCATTTTGAATGCTAAAATCCGAGTCGACTTTTTCATTTCCCTCGCGGATTCCATCTATGATGGCCTGTAAATTCGTGCCCCCCCCGGAAACTAAAACAGAAATTTTTAGCATAGGGAAACACCTTTCCCTTTCACAATGGTTCCGATTTTTTGAGCTGCATAAGGGTTACCTTC
Organism: uncultured Anaerovorax sp.; assembly: GCA_964461765.1. Lineage (GTDB taxonomy): Bacteria > Bacillota > Clostridia > Peptostreptococcales > Anaerovoracaceae > JAVVUJ01. Next base: position 12,876 of record CAYWVS010000069.1, on the reverse strand, counting down.
AGGAGTAAATCCTCTTAAGATATTCAAAGCTTTATCTGCTTCAGTCTCTTCTAAGATAAAGATCATTCCGATTCCCATATTAAAAGTAGAAAACATTTCGTCTCGGTCTAAATTGCCACATTTTTTTATATATTCAAAGATCGGCAAGGGCTTCCAACTTTGGGTTTCAATGTTAACCCCCAGACCTTCCGGAATAATTCGAGGAATATTTTCATAAAAACCGCCCCCCGTAATGTGAATCAGACCATTGACTTGACATTGATCCATTACCCCTCTGACTTCGCTGGTGTAAATCTTGGTGGGTGTTAACAATGCCTCCCCTAAAGTGGAACCCAACTCCTCCACGTAATCGGAAATCTGCTTACCCATTTTATCAAAGAAAAGCTTTCTCACAAGAGAGTAACCGTTGCTGTGAATACCGCTTGATGGTACGCCAATCAGCACGTTGCCCTCTCGAATCTTCGATCCATCTATAATATTGCTCAAATCTGCCACTCCCACGGCAAACCCGGCCATATCATACTCACCATCCATATAAAAATCAGGCATTTCAGCGGTTTCTCCTCCCACTAAGGCACACCCGGCCATTAGGCAACCATCTGCGATTCCCTTCACAATATCAGCCACCTTTTCTGCTTGAACCTTGCCTGTAGCGATGTAATCTAAGAAGAAAAGTGGTCTGGCACCTTGGCAAAGCACGTCATTGACGCACATGGCCACACAATCCTGGCCTACGGTGTCATGCTTGTCCATGAGAAAGGCAATCTTTAGCTTGGTTCCTACTCCATCTGTGCCGGCCACCAAAACAGGCTCCTTGATCCCTTCCATATCCAGTTTAAATAGGCTTCCAAAGCTTCCCAAACCGGTTAGAACATTCTTGTTAAAAGTTTTTTTAACGTGCTCCTTCATTAAATGAACAGCTCTCTCCCCTTCCTTCGTATCCACACCTGCATCTTTATAAGTTAATTTTTCTTCCATGTTTTCTCCTCATAAACCAGATATCTCAATTTTTTCTTTTGTTATTACATTGAGTTAAGTATTCTTAAAGCCTTTAACTGCATTCTTTATTATCTTATTTCTGAATACTCTCTTTTTGAAATTCTTCATCAAGAGCCATGATTCTCATTTTGAAATTCCTCATCATGAGCCATGATTTCCTTTTCCATATCTACCTTATATTTTCGCATCTTCTCTCGAAGCTCCGGATATTTTACAGATAAGATCTGAACCGCTAACAGTGCCGCATTTTCAGCTCCATCGATGGCAACAGTGGCCACGGGAATACCCTTAGGCATCTGAACGATGGACAAGAGGGAGTCCAACCCATCCAAAGTAGAAGATTTAATAGGAAGTCCAATGACAGGAACGGGGGTAAATGCCGCCATAACGCCTCCTAAATGTGCCGCTTTACCGGCTGCCGCAATGATAAGTTCTATATCGTTTTCTTCTGCTCCGGAAGCAAATTTTTCAGCTATTCTGGGAGTTCTGTGGGCAGAAATAATTCTTGTCTCAAATTTTACACCGAATTCTTTTAGAATTTTCTCAGCTCTTTCCACTACGGGATAATCCGACTTGCTACCCATAACAATGGCAATTTTCATAAAGTCCTACCTTTCTTTATACTTTGGTTATTAACTTTTTAATTAGGTTTAATATTGTAAATATTTCTAATAAGTTTCATATCTATTTTAATTTTTTTTGTTAATATTTTTTAATTATGATTCTTATTTAAAATACTCTATACCGGATTTAAACAATTGTTGGTCAAAATTACCCACTATATTTTTATACAAGTTATATCCAACTCTTTCGGAATGAGCCATTTTTCCGAATATCCTTCCATCTGGAGAAGTGATGCCTTCAATTGCCATCATAGAACCGTTAGGATTATAAGGACTTTCCATGGTGGGCTGACCGTCTATATTTACATAGCGTGTGGCAATTTGACCTTTTTCCGCCAGTTCATTTAAAACTGCTTCGCTTGCGATAAATCTTCCCTCTCCATGGGATACGGGCAAGGTGTGAATCTCCCCCACTCTGGCATTAGCCAGCCAAGGGGACAGATCGGAAGCAATCTTTGTCCTGATCATGCAGGAAACGTGTCTGCCGATAGTGTTATACGTTAATGTTGGTGAACTTTCATCCATATCCATAATCTTTCCGTAAGGAAGTAACCCCAACTTGATCAATGCTTGGAATCCATTGCAAATCCCTAATACTAAACCATCTCGGTTTTCGATAAGATCTGACAAAGATTCTCTGATTTTGGGATTTCTCATGACAGCCGTAATAAACTTGGCAGAACCATCAGGCTCATCACCGCCGCTGAACCCTCCCGGAATCATTAATATTTGGCATTCCTGAATGTTTTTTGCCATTTCACCCATGGAGTTTTCCAAAGCATCTGCAGTTAGATTTCTTAAAATTTGAATTTTTACTTCGCCACCTGCATTTTCAAAAGCTCGCTTGGAATCCAATTCACAGTTAGTTCCGGGGAATGCCGGAATAAAGACCTTGGGTTTTGCATATCGGATAAATGGTTTTCTGGGTTTTGTCAAATTCTTTTGTTGTTGTTGAATAGGTTGTGAAACCAAATAATTTGTTTCCTCTATTTCCTGAGGTGCTACAGAAGGAAATACTTTTTCTAATGGAGCACTCCACTGTGCCATAATTTCTTCAAAGGGAATTCCCATGATCTTATGGGAGTCTACAGTCTTGCCAATCTTCACATAATGTGCATCACCGAGAAGCTCTGCCACAGGCTCATCCTTTGTGATTTCTATGATTAGAGCACCATAATGAGGGGAAAAGATTTTGCCACCGTAAGCTTGCAGATACCTTTCCTCTAACTCCACACCCATGCCGTTGCCCATTGCCATCTTGGCCAAAGAAACGGGAACTCCTCCTTTGGAGACTGTATTAGCTGATAAGATTTTTCTTCTTCTAACCAGACTGTATATGATTTCCACATTCTTTTTATATTGTTCAATATTGATCATTCCCTCTTCATCCACTTCCGGGGCAACTAAAAACATGTGGCTGTCGTTTCGTTTTATATCTGAAGAAATGATTAGCTCTGCGTCTGCCATGGACACGGCAAAGGAAATTAAAGTAGGGGGTACCTTCAGATCCATAAAGCTTCCGGACATGCTGTCCTTGCCCCCTATGGCAGGTATTTCCAGTACCATTTGAGCTTTTAAAGCTCCCAGTAGGGCGCTAAAGGGTTTGCCCCAGCTTTTTTCATCGGTCAATCTCTCAAAATATTCCTGAAGAGAAAGATGTACTCCACGATAATCCCCACCCATAGCAACAATTTTGGTGATGGAATCTATTACCGCGTAAAACCCTCCTAAATATGGATTTTTAGAGGAAATGTCAGGGTCAAAGCCATAGGCCATTAATGAAGTGCTGTCCGTATATCCTTTAGCAATGGGCAGTTTTGCAGCCATTCCCGGAGATGGTGATAGCTGGTAAATCCCTCCTAATGGCATCAGAACCGTACCCATCCCAATGGTACTGTCAAAGTTTTCAATTAAGCCTTTTTGACTACAGCAATTTAAATCTGATAGATATTCTTTTAGTAATCCCTGAACTTCTTCCATGGTTAGGGTCTGAGCTAGAACTTCACTTGTATTGGAACTCTCCTGCTCTTCTGCCACAAAAACCCCAGTTTTTTGTCTTTTTCCATTTGTGTTTAAAAATTCTCTGGACAGATCCAAAATACATTGTTCCTTCCAATACATTTGGAATCGCCCGGTATTGGTCACCTTTGCCACAGGCACTGCCTCCAAATTTTCTTCGGATGCCAAAGCGATGAATCGCTCACAATCCTGAGGAGAAACCACTACGGCCATTCTTTCTTGAGATTCGGAAATGGCCAATTCTGTACCGTCTAAACCCTCATATTTTTTAAGCACTAAGTCTAAATTCACTTCAATACTATCTGCCAACTCCCCTACGGCTACAGAGACACCCCCTGCGCCAAAGTCGTTACAACGCTTAATCAGCGTGGAAACCTCCTGCCTTCTAAAGAGTCTTTGCAAATTTCTCTCTACAGGGGGATTTCCCTTTTGCACTTCCGCACCACAGGTGAGAATGGAGTCTTCAGTATGCTCTTTGGAGGATCCGGTGGCGCCGCCACATCCATCTCTGCCCGTTCTGCCACCTACCAACAGAATGCAGTCTCCCTCCACAGGCACTTCTCTTCTCACATTTTTTGCAGGAGCAGCACCGATTACGGCGCCCACTTCCATACGCTTTGCTACATACCCGGGATGATAAATTTCAGCCACTTGTCCTGTAGCCAGTCCGATTTGATTTCCGTAAGAGCTGTAACCCTTTGCTGCTCCCTTTGTGATTTTGCTCTGGGGAAGCTTACCTGACAAGGTTTGTTCAATAGACATTCTGGGGTCGCCGCTACCTGTAACTCTCATGGCCTGATATACATAGGAACGCCCGGAAAGTGGATCTCTAATGGCTCCACCCAAGCATGTGGCCGCACCACCAAAAGGCTCTACCTCCGTAGGATGGTTGTGAGTTTCATTTTTAAACATGACTAGCCAATCTTCTTCTCTGCCGTCCACATACGCTTTTGCCCTAATGCTACAAGCATTGATTTCTTCCGATTGATCCAAATTGTGCAAAAGTCCTCTTCTATTTAGCACCTTGGTTCCCATGATGGCCATATCCATAAGGCACATGGGGCGATTTGGGTTTTCCTCTCCATAAATCTCGCTTCTATAGGATAAATATTCTTCATAGGCACTGGAAACCATAGCACCATAAGGAGAATCTTCAAAGTTTACCTCTGTGATTTCCGTTAAAAATGTTGTATGTCTACAATGGTCGGACCAATAGGTATCCACCACCTTTATTTCTGTAATTGTTGGTTCCCTTTGCTCTGTTTCTTTAAAATATTCTTGGATGAATAATAAGTCCTCTAATGACATGGCTAAATTTAAACGGTCATGCAACTCTGCCAACTCTTTTTCTTGAAGTAATGTAAAACCCTCCAACCGTTCCACATCTGTAGGAATGGTTAAATCCATCTGTAAGGTTTCAGGCTTGTCCAAAAGTGCCTCATGAGAATCCACCGGATTGATGAGATAGGCTTTGACTTTTAAAAATTCTTCCTCTGAAATAGAGCCGTAAAGAGTAATGACTTTCGCACATTTTACGGTAGCATCTATGCTGCTATCCATGAGCTTTAAACACTGTGCCGCAGAATCGGCTCTTTGATCGTATTGACCGGGTAGATATTCGATGACAAAGGTTCTGCTACCGGTAAGGTCTATGGTTTCATCGTAGACCAAATCGATGGGGGGTTCTGCAAAGATGGTATATTTACTCTTTTGATACGAATCTTCGTCCAAACCCTCAATGTCGTAACGGTTAATTATACGAACACCATCCAAATTTTTTAAATGTAGATTAACTTTTAAATCCTCTTGCAAGGCTTGACTTTCAATATTAAATCCTTGTTTCTTTTCCACATAAATACGTCGAATCACTGGTTACCTCCTTTTTTATGCTTCTATCTATAAAATTGTATGACTTTACAAAACTAAACAAGTTAAAAAATAATTCTACCATAATTTTTGACAAAAACAAAGAAAAAACGGAATAAAAAATAATTAAAATTCATTATTCCGTTTTTTATTATATTAGATTTACATCGATATTTATCAAATAAATTTTTTTGCCGTTAGTTTTTATTTAAGCAGCAGTCATGTCAAATTTATCTGTTCTCAAGCTTGCTCCACATTGCTTACAGTAAAATTTGTCTCCAACCAATACATGCTCCTTCTCTGTCTTGCAGTTGGAACAATACAAAATGTCATCACCGAATCCAACGTTTTCAGTAGTAGGATTGGACATAATTCCAATGGTTACTAAAATGGAACAAACCCCTACTGTTATTGCCATGACGAAGCTAATATTCGTACTGACATGAAGCAGTGTCAGCATGGCAATAATTTGTGATACAATCCCTATTACCACGGATGGATTTTTCAGTCTGCTTAAAGTTATCATAAGTTGATTTTTCATGTTACACCACTTTCTCTGCTCTAGTTATCACTTAGTTGCCTGATCGTTAATCATGATTTTCATCTATCTAAAAGGCACTCTCCCATGCCTTTTATACTATATGAAGAGATACAGTTAACTGTGATAGAAAAAGTGATATTTTATTAAATGTTTTTTTGCTCAAATTGACTGTTATATAAAGAAGCATAAAAACCATCCAGTGCCATCAGATCATTATGATTTCCTTTTTCGATAATATCCCCTTTATTCATGACCAGAATCACATCTGCATCCCGAATAGTAGATAATCTGTGGGCAATGATAAAGCTGGTTCTTCTCTCCATGAGATTTGCCATAGCTTTTTGAATCATCACTTCTGTTCTGGTGTCCACAGAGCTGGTAGCTTCATCCAAAATCATAATAGATGTATTTGCCAAAATAGCACGAGCAATGGTCAAAAGTTGCTTTTGTCCCGAGGAAATGTTGGATGCATCTTCATTAATTTCCATTTCATAACCCTTTGGCAAGGTATGGACAAAATGGTCTATATAGGCAGCCTTAGCGGCGCTATAAACCTCTTCATCCGTGGCTTCCGGTCTGCCATAGCGAATATTTTCCATAATGGTTCCTCTGAAGAGCCAAGTATCCTGTAAAACCATTCCAAAGAGATCTCGAAGCTCATGACGATCCATTTTGCTGATATCCTGACCATCTATACTGATATACCCCTTATTCAGTTCGTAGAATCTCATGAGAAGCTTAACAATTGTAGTTTTGCCAGCTCCCGTGGGTCCAACAATGGCCACCTTCTGCCCTGCTCCCACGTGATAGGTGAAATCGTTGATAATGATAGCATCTTCATTATATCCAAAGCTGATATTGTGAAAATCAATTTCCCCCCTTAGCTTACTGCCATCCAGCTTCCTATCCTTCCGATCATTGCCTTTCAACTTCACAGGATCCAATTCTTCCACTTCGTTGATAAACTCAAAAACTCTTTCAGCTGCAGCCGCAGTGGATTGCAAAACGTTTGCCACATTGGCCAACTGAGAAATAGGCTGATTAAACTGACGAACATACTGTAAAAAAGCTTGGATGTCCCCAATGCTCACAGTTCCTCGCACAGCCAGAAAACCACCCATTACACATACGAATACATAAGCCAGATTTCCCACAAAATTCATCAAAGGCATCATGATACCGGAAAAAAACTGAGATTTCCAAGCGGACTCATAAAGCTTGTTGTTAACCGACTTAAAGTGTGTAACGGATTTTTCCTCTCCGTTAAAGGCTTTAACAATCACGTGTCCCGAATACATTTCCTCCACATGACCATTGATTTCTCCCAGATAAACCTGTTGATTTTTAAAATGTTTTTGGGAAAACTTAATAACTACCATCATGAGCCCACCCGAAAGAGGCAAAATGATCAATGCTACCAAAGTCATCATCCAGTTAATGGTAATCATCATAATCAAAACCCCAATCAATGTGAAAATACTACTGATGATTTGGGTTAAGCTCTGACTCAAGGTAGTATTGACAGTTTCAATGTCATTAGTTACACGGCTTAAAATTTCCCCGTTGGTTTTAGAGTCATAATACTTTAAAGGAAGGCGATCCATCTTTTCCGAGAGATCTTTTCTTAAATTATATGTCACTTTTTGAGAAATGCCAATCATGATAAAGTTTTGCAAATAAGTGAAAACTGCGCTGAGTAGATAGATTACGCCTAATGCAAATAAAATTTTTGCTAATACCGGAAAATCTACACTTCCCCTTTTCATCATAGAGGATACGATAGAATCCGTTGCACTTCCTAGAATCTTAGGAGCCAATATGGTAAACAAAGTACTAACAATTCCGAAGATTCCTACAAAAAACAAACCTACCTTGTAAACAGTCATATATTTGCTCAGGGCTAACATGGTGCCCTTAAAATCCTTGGCCTTTTCCCCGGGTGCTATTCCTCCGCCACCCATGGGACCTCGCCCTCCTATGGGACCTTTTTTTTGCTCGTTCATAATTATTTCACCTCCTTTTCAAGCTGTGATGAAGCGATTTCCTTATAAACGGAGCAAGTCGCCATCAAATCCTCATGGGTTCCTTTGCCCACAACAATTCCGTCATTTAAGACGATGATTTGTTCCGCATTTTTTATAGTGCTGATTCTTTGTGCTACAATCAGTATGGTACTGTCCCCTGTAGTAGCCTTCAGAGCATTTCTGAGAGCCAAATCCGTCTTATAGTCCAACGCCGAAAAGCTATCATCAAAGATAAAAATTTTCGGCTGAATAGCCAGTGCTCGGGCGATAGACAGCCTTTGCTTTTGGCCTCCCGATACGTTGGTTCCACCTTGGGAAATAGCTGTTTTAAAGCCTTCCGGTTTTTCAGTAATGAAATCTATAGCTTGTGCAATCTCAGCAGAACTTGTGAGAATTTCTTGGTCCTTTTCTTCTGAGAGCTCTTCACCGTATAATATATTTTCTGCAATAGAACCGGAAAACAGAAGTGCTTTCTGAGGTACGTATCCGATTTTTTCTCTCAATTGCTTTTGTTTTAGATGCTTGATATTGATGCCATCTATGCAGATTTCCCCTTCCGTTACATCGTAAAATCTGGGAATAAGATTTACCAAGGTGGATTTCCCACTTCCGGTACTACCGATAAAAGCAGTTATTTCTCCGGGTTGCGCCGTAAAATTAATTTTTTGTAAAACATATTCATCAGCATCTGGATATTTAAAGGAAACATTCTTAAATTCGATCAAACCTTTTATATCAGAATCCAAGGATTCCATCACATCTGAAGAAGGATCTGTAATGGTAGGAGTAGTTTGAAGCACCTCAGCCACACGGGTAGCCGATACCAAGGCCCTAGGAAGCATGATAAACACCATGGACACCATCATAAAGGACATGATAATTAACATGGCATATTGGATAAACTCCAATAAGCTTCCGATTTCCAGAAGCTTAGCATTAATTTTATCCGCTCCTGTCCATAGGATCAATATAGAAACACCATTCATGATCAACATCATCATAGGCATCATCATCACCATAATTCTATTGATAAAAAGGTTTAAAGCTGTTAATTGCTTATTGGTTTGGTCAAAGCGATCTTCCTCAATCTGCTCTGTATTAAAAGCTCGAATAACGAGAATTCCTGTGAGCCTTTCATTCATAATTAAGTTTAATTTATCAACAAGTTTTTGCAGAATTTTAAACCGTGGCATGGAAAGGGTAAAAATGACTATCATCATGATTAATACCAGACCCAATGCCAATGCAATGGTCCAGGTCATGGATGGAGATGTCCCGTATGCCATAATCAAGGCACCAATACCCATGATGGGTGCCATAAAAACCATTCTAAAAAGCAATACTACAATCATTTGGATTTGTTGTATGTCGTTTGTAGATCTTGTAATTAAGGATGCCGTAGAAAATTGATCAAATTCAGGATTGGCAAAATCAGTGACCTTTTTAAATACATCCTCCCTGATATGCATGGAAGATCTGGCGGCTATTCTAGATGCCAAAAATCCAACACCTGTCGCACAAATAGCACCTCCTAATGCAATAGCTAACATTTGCAAACCGCTGGAAAAGATATAGTCCATCCTACCGGGTATAATCCCATTGTTGATGATCCCTGCCATGTAGTTAGGTAACGCTAAATCTGCCAGTACTTGAAGAAATAAAAGCAGTAACGCACTAAAGATGGCCAATTTATAGGATTTGAAGTATTTAAGTAGTTTAAGCAAGCCTCTTGCCCCCTTACATTATAATTTCTGACCCGTCGGTCAGTCGCGAATACCTATTATATACCTTTAAAATAAAATTTCAACTATTTTTTACCAAAATTTTATTTAACTATTATTATGGATGTTTATTATAAAAATTATAATCTTTGATGACTTTCTTATAATGACATTAAAAAGTAAGAGTTGACAATTAATGATAGGCAAAGAGACAACAAGTATTTAATTTAACACTGGCTTTAGCTGTATTGAAAGGGATGAGGTTAGGGTTTATCTTCCGGAAGGTTCCAAAATGAAAGAGATCATCAACTCTACCGCCAGCGGCAAAGACCATTTAGATAAAATTATCAGCGAGAATATAAGGGTATATTTTATTCAAAGAATAATATTTTACTACGCCGACATCTATTAGTGACAAGCCATATAGGCTCCTTGCTGCCACCATTGATGCCGACGTAAAGTATTAGAAAGTAAAACCGAACTTCCTTTCTCTGTAAAGTTTTCGAATAATCATTTGATTAAATCATTTTCGCCTTAGTCATAAACCTTAATTCCTGATTCTTAACTCCATGAAAATTAACGTCACAAAAGTCAAAATAAACATTAAACTTGACTATAATTGCACTTTTGCATTTTGAGTGATTATTCCGGAAGTAAATCATTTATTTTATACAAACCTGGGTAAAAGGTATAACGCTAAATTAAAATAAATTAAATCTACTTTAATTTAACTCAATTACTGTTGTAAGATTGGTACGGTCGATAGCAATCTGTAATCTGCCTATCTTCTGAGTAATAGCCTTTAAATCATTTTTACAAATGTTTACATCATAAGTGGCTGCTGTCAGCTGAACATTCCCATTTTTATCCACATATCGGGAAACGGCATCTCTATCCCCTAAGAAATGAATTTGGTTCTTTTCATGGTTCAACTGAGCCAACAGCACGATACATTCCCCCAAGGTCATATTGAATTCATCCACCATGGTGGTATAATTTGCCTTATTTAAAATAAATTTATTTTTTCTGATTTCATTATCCAAGCTTTGAATTTTGTATCTGGTCTCCCCATAATTGTATTCTGTCTGTGGTTTTTCCGTCCCCTCAATGTATGTTACTGAGGATGCACGCATTTCTTTGTTTAAAAGGAGATCCTTTTCTTCTTGCAACCTTTTGATATCCTTAATAATCTCAATGATGTATTTTCCCATGGTTCTCTCCTTTCCACGCCGCTTTCATTAGGCATTATGGATTTCTTAGCTATTGTGATCGGTTTCATGAAATTTCTTTAAGTTTCCTATTTTTAAGCTTCTTTCTTCCAATATTTTATTAATGTCCTCCAGATTAATTCCCTGCTCAATCATCAAAACAGTCAAATGATAAAGTAAATCACAAATCTCATTTTCTAAATCATTTTTCTCAGCCTCTAAGGACTCCTTTTTCTGCAATCGTGCATTTTCTAAATTTTTTGCAGCAATAATCATCTCAGTGCATTCCTCGCCACATTTCTTCAGGATTTTATCTAACCCTTTATCGAAAAGGTAGCAGGTGTATGAGCCTTCTGCAAAGTTTTCTTTTCGGTCCTGTACTACATCAAATAGTTTTTTCATGTTCATGCTCCTATACAACTTTATTGATTTTTGAGTAATATCAAGAATCACTTTCATTATATCAGATTTTTAAGAATCAATCATTAAAAACAAAAAAACAAATTAAAATATCTAAAAATTTAATTTATTTTTAAATTAAAAATTAAAAGAAGAATTTTTTTAAAGATTATACTTAATTTTATCTTTGATTATTTTTAATATTATCTTTGATTATTTTTAATATTATCTTTGATTATTTTTAATATTATCTTTGATTATTTTTAATACTTTCTTAGATTATTTTTAATACTTTCTTAGATTATTTTAAATTTTATCTTTGATTATTTTTAATTTATCTTTGATTAAAATTATTATCTTGGTTTATTAAATTTTATCTTTATAGAGACTATCTGAGAAAAAGCAAGTCTTTTCTCCTGTGTGGCAAGCAGGGCCTGTCTGTTCCACCACAATAAGTAAGGTATCATTATCGCAATCGGGAATAACACTTTTCACCTTTTGCACATGGCCTGAGGTTTCACCCTTGTTCCATAGCTGATTTCTGGAACGACTAAAAAACCAGGTGTACCCTGTTTCCAAGGTTTTTTCTAAGCTTTCCTCATTCATATAAGCCAACATCAGCACCTCACCGGTGCCATATTCCTGGACAATGGCAGGGATCAGCTCTCCTTTTGTAAAGTATTGTTTGGTATTCATTTAACTCCTTTATTTTCCCTAATATTTATTTAATTTTCATTGCATAGTTTAAGAGCAAAACTAATACTGTTAACTTGTTTATGTAAATCTATTTTTTAAATATTTAAATAAATATAAATTTGATTTTTCATTTTGACTTAATTAATCAATACAAAATTGAAACTAAACCAACCTAACAGGAATCTCATGTTTTTGCAATTCTTCTTTCACTTCTTTTACCGTAAGCTCTCCATAATGGAAGATGGAAGCTGCCAAAGCGGCATCTGCTCCGGTTTTTTGAAATACCTCTGTAAAGTGAGTTGCATTTCCGCAGCCTCCCGAAGCGATTACCGGAATATCCACCGCTTCGCATACAGCGTTAAGCATGTCTATATCAAACCCTTCCTTTACACCGTCCATATCCATTGAGGTTAAAAGAATTTCCCCTGCGCCTAGGTGCTCTGCCTTTTTTGCCCATGCTACTACGTCTATGCCGGTATCAATCCTGCCGCCGTTTACGTAAAGATGAAATTTATTTTCATCTACTTTCTTTCCGTCAATGGCCACCACCACACATTGGTTGCCAAATCGCTCTGCTGCATCTGCAATCAGTTGGGGATTTTTGATAGCGGCGGAATTCACAGATACCTTGTCTGCACCTGCCAGCAACAGTTCCCTGAAGTCTTCCACCGTTCGGATTCCTCCTCCCACGGTCAATGGTACAAAGACGTTTTTTGCTGTCCTTCTCACCACGTCTACCATGGTACCACGCCCCTCGTGGGTAGCGGTTATATCTAAAAA
>CAYWVS010000068.1:0-17407 GCA_964461765.1 uncultured Anaerovorax sp. | reverse complement strand
AAAATCACAATGATAATAAGTATCCATGTGAGCCAATCCCAACCCTCATCACAAGAGTCACAGCAAACCTCGCAGTGTGGTCTATGTGTTGGCTTATGGCAATCACAGTCGTGGTCTCGGTCATAAATTTGTTTACAATCTTCCAAAATGAACACCTCCATATATATTATACTTTCATATTATATGCAGGGGCTTTACAGGTTGTTACCAAGTTATCATTTAATTTTTTCTATTAAGTCAAGCATATCCTTTGGAAGAGGAGCTTCAGGTTCCAAAATTTCTCCCGTAACAGGATGTTGAAATCGAAGATATTTTGCATGTAAAGCCTGCCGCTCTATGAGTAAAGGACTGTCCTCACCATAGAGTATATCCCCTACCACAGGATGACCAATCTCCGCCATATGTACCCTGATCTGATGAGTTCTTCCCGTTTCCAGCAAAAGCTCCACCAAGGTAAATTCCTTCACAATCAAGTCTTGATTTCGGTTTATTCCTTGTTTCGTATATCGTTCCAACACTTTGTAATGTGTAACGGATGGTGCCCCATCCTCCCGTACCACACGCTCTACCCGCTCCTCATCCGCCTTGCCTATGGGTAAATCAATGGTACCCTCATCATTAGCCATATGCCCTGTCACCATGGCCACATATTTTTTAATCACTTTCTGATTAGCCATTTGGACAGCAAAATCTTTTTGGCAGAAGGAATTTTTAGCCACAATCAGCAAGCCGGAGGTATTCATATCCAGTCGATTGACAAAGCGAATCTTAAAGCTCTGCTCGGAATCTATCATATATTTCATAATGCCATTTGCCAAAGTATGAATGGGATGGCCGTTGGTGGGATGAACCACAAATCCAGGTTGTTTGTTGATGACTAACAGATCGTCGTCCTCATAGACGATGGAAATTGGGATATCCTCAGGGATAAACTCACTTCGTTCCTCCGGAAGTCCGATGGTAATCACCTGCCCTGCCTCAGGCTTGATGTGCATTTTGACAGGCTCTCCCTCCAGTAAAACCCCTCCCTGAACTTTTAACTTGTTTAGTAATCTTGTAGAAAATCCCAAATTACATTTTAAGAGGCTCTTAATCTTGAGCCCCTCATCTTCTTTTTTAACCACATATCTAAATTTTTCTTTACTCATTTTCTTCCTTAATAATATTTAATAATTTTTGCTGCTACTCCAACAAATAATTCTATTGTCCTGGTACCACAATAACTTTCTACAAAAACTTGCTCTGTACCTTAGACCAAAAATCGTAATCCTCCAACCTGATCAGCTGCACAATGCTATCGGAAAAACCAAAGGTGATTTCCGAAATGGATTCATAGCTGTGCTCAATTCCATCATAAGAAATGAGAATGTCCTTCTTACCCATTTCTTCAGGAAATACCTTGACGGCAACGTCCGGTGGCAAAAGCACACTGGATGTGAAGGATCGGTATGCAGTGGTATTCATAGGGGCAATAGGAGTGACCTGCAACAGATTCAACCGTGGATCCACGATACTCCCCCCTAAGGCATAATTATATGCAGTGCTGCCTGCCGGCGAGGCAATCAGCAAACCGTCACCGCTAAATCGCTCAATAAAGCTGTCACCGATGGTCAAGTTCAGGTGAACAGAAAGGGAGTGAGCCCCTTTGATAACAATTTCGTTCAATCCTTTAATAGTTATATGCTTACCCTCATGGCGAAAGGTAGCACAGACAGTCTTTAGCCTTTGAATCTCATACTTTCTCTCTTTATATTTCCCAATAAAGTCGTCCAACTGATCCGGCAACAATTCCTGAAAAAATCCCAGATGACCCGTGTTGATTCCCACAAAAGGCACAGGGGGAAAGTCATACCGATGAAGGGTGGCTAAAAAAGCCCCGTCTCCCCCGATACACACGATTAGTTCTTCGTCTCCTGCAAATTCCTGAGAAATCTCAAATCCTTCAGATACAAGCTTAGTCTTTAGCAAAGCCTCCGTATCCTTGGAAATTTTCGATTCATTGGTAACTATGAATATTTTCTGCATACCCAACCTTCTTTATATTACTATCAAATATCTTTTATATCAATGCTTCCAATTGACCTAACAATTCTCCAAAGGTGGTCATAGCTTTTTTAATTGGCTCAGGACTGCTCATATCTACGCCTGCTCCCTTTAATAAATCAATGGGGAAGTCCTTCTCACCGGATTTTAAAAACTCGATATAGTTTTCCAAAGCTCCTTCTTTTTTCTGGAGGATATTTTGAGACAAAGCAACTGCTGCCGAATATCCCGTAGCATATTTATACACGTAAAATGCATTGTAAAAATGCGGAATTCTGGACCATTCCATTTTAATCAAATCGTCGTAATTTACTTTGTCCCCAAAGTATTTGCTATTTAATTTGCTATATTCCTCACATAAAAAGTCTGCCGTCAACGCCGTTCCCTCTTCAACCGCCTGATGAGTAAGCTTCTCAAACTCAGCAAACATAGTTTGACGGAATAAGGTGGTTCTGAACTCCTCAATGTACAGATTCAGCAAATATTTTTTCTGTCCTTCATCCTCTGTATTTTTCAACAAATGTTGCATCAACAGACACTCGTTAACCGTTGAGGCCACCTCTGCAGTAAAGATAGAATGACCTCCATAGCTGAAGGGTTGTGTTTTTCTCGTATAATAGGAATGCATAGAATGACCCATTTCGTGTACAAGTGTAAAGACGTCCTTCAACTTTCCGTTGTAGTTCAGCAAAATATAAGGCTTGCTATCATAGCTGCCAAAGGAGTATGCTCCGCTGGTCTTTCCCTTATTTTCATAAACGTCAATCCATCCTCCTGCAACCCCGGAGTCCATAATCTGTCTGTACTCATTGCCCAAAGGTGCCAATCCCTCCTGCATCATGGACACCGCTTCCAAATAAGGGATGTCTTTCTTGGGAAGCTCCACTAAAGGCACATACATGTCGTACATGGAAACTTCCTTAAGTCCCAACATTTTTCTTCTAACTTCCACATACCTATGAAGCAAAGGCAAATTTTCATTAACTGTTTGAATTAAGTTGTCATAAACTGCCAAGGGAATATCATCCCCGAAGAGTGCTCCTTCAATGGCTGAAGGATATTTTCTAATCTTGGCAAAAACTACATCATTTTTCGTATTATAATTGTAGGTTGTAGCCAAAGTATTTCTTTGTTTTTCAAAAGCCTCGTACATATTGGTATAGGCATTTTTACGCACATTTTGATCATGAGATTCCATAAAACTGATGTAATTCCCATGTGTTAATTCCACCTCATCACCATCATCATCGATAACGTTACCAAATTTAATATCCGCATTATTAATCATTCCAAAGATGTCGTTTGTGGCGGGGGTGAGCTGACTGAATTGAGCCATGAGATTTTCCTCTGCCTTTGACAAGACATGAGCCTTCTCCCTCAAAATCATCTCTAACACAAATTTATATTCTGCTAAACCGCCCCCGGTAGCCATAAATCCTCTTAATTTTTCTTCAGGTACCTCCAAAAGTTCAGGGATAAAGAAAGACAGATGAGTTGATATTTCAGAAATCAAGGTATGCATTCTATCGCAAAGAGCTTGATATTTACTTATTCGATTATCCTCATCTTTTCTCATTCTGGCATAAACATAGGCTTTCTCCAACTTCTGCCAAATGACATCCTTGTCCTTCATGGCGGCTGTAAGGACTTCTGCAGAATCCCCTAACTTTCCGGAATATTTGATAAACTCCACTGCCAACTTTTGAGCAGCCTTGCAGTCTTCCTCCATGTCCTTTTCATCTTGGTACATGGATAGAAGATCCCACTGATATTTTGGATCTATATCTTTTCTTTCTTTTATTTGCTTACTCACTGTTTTATTTCCTTTCTATTGGTGGTATTCTTATGAATAGTATAACCCCTAATGCTCATTACTGAAAGCCATTTTTGCATAGGCAAAAAAATTATCTTTTTCTTTACATAGGAATGTTATTATTATATGATTAAATATAATGATTACAAATGAAAGTTTTACTTTCTTTTGTTGGTCACCTTGAATGGGGAACCCCATTTAAATTAGCTCATATGCTGCTAAAACTTTATGTATACAATTATCATAAAACCCCGAAAACTTTATATAATGAGTTAATGAATATGCATTTTTGACAAATAAAACAAATTGAAAGGCACATAGATATGGACAATAGACCTATTGGTTTTTTTGACTCCGGTTTAGGCGGATTAACATGCATCCCTCACTTAATGAAAGCGTTGCCCTATGAAAGAATCATTTACTTTGGAGATACGGCACGCACTCCCTACGGCTCCAAGGCCTCCGATACCATCACTGCATTTTCTTTTGAAATTGCAGACTTTCTTGTAAAAAATCAAGTAAAGATGATCGTCATTGCCTGCAACACGGTAAGCTCTGTCTGCCTTTATCAACTCCGTGAAAAATATCCTGAAATACCCATTCTGGGAATTATCAGCCCTGCTGCCAGAACCGTTGCCCGCCACTGTAGTCCTGAAAACAACATTGGTATTATCGGTACTAAGGTGACTATCAACAGTAAAGCTTATGAAAAAAAGATCCAAAGTCTCAACCCGGAGCTCCAACTGTTTTCCATCCCTTGCCCTGCCTTCGTGCCTCTCATTGAAGAGGGAATCATACAGAATGAAATCATGGATTTAACCATCCGGTATTATATGGATTCTTTTTTATCTTACCATAAAATCGACACCTTGATTTTAGGTTGTACACATTATCCCCTTATCAGGAGTAACATTACAAAACTCTATCCGAACCTAAAAATCATCGATCCTTCAGAGGAAATCCTTCAAAGCATTCAGGATCATTTAACCTCCAACAACCTTTTGGCGGAAAACAATCCTGAGGAAAATGAAGCTCCTTTGGATAACAGCTTTTATGCCAGTGACCTATCCGAAAACTTCATCAATATGATTAACCGAATTTTTCAAAATTCACAGTTTAGTTCTTCCTTTAAAGTGGGGAAGGTGCAGCTATAGTTCAGAAGTTTGCGCCATAGGGGTTAATTCTTACCCAAGGCGCGCATGACCATTTCCACATCGGATGCGCAATCGATATATTCAATTCCCCGTTTTTGCCGGGTTTCTCGCCCCTTGCCCGTAATCAAAACTACCGTGTTATCATCTCCCATTTTAATGGCTTTTCTGATGGCAGCCTCCCGATCCACGATGATTTCACAAGGACAGTTCTGCTTTTCTACATGATGAGCAATTTCCTTGCTGATTTCCATAACAGACTCTTCCCCTGCGTCCTCCTCTGTAATAAACACCATATCCGCATATTTTCCTGCCAATTCCCCCAGCTCCCGTCTTCTGCTGAGAGCCTTTTTCCCGGGGCAGCCAAAGACGATGATAATTTTTCTGCCGGGATATTCCTTTTGAGTGGATTGAAACAAGGTTTCAAAGCTCATCTTATTGTGGGCATAGTCCACGATAACCTGCAAATCGCTTCCTTCTTTGGTATAAACCTCCATCCTTCCGCTGACTGCTGCCTTTTTTAAACCGGTATAAATATATTCCAAGGGAATATTTAAGCAATAGGAAATAGCAATGGCGGCCAAAGCGTTTTGAACATTAAACAGACCTGCAATGGAAAGCTTAAATTCTTGATCAAAGCTATCTGATCTGGCCTTGAAGCTTATAGATTTTTCTTTTTTCACAATTTGATATCCGTAGATATCCGCACCTTCTACAGTGCCAAAGGTAACTACCTTTCGGCAATGCTGTTTTGCTACATTTAATACTTCCCCCGCTCTTTCTGCATTGAGATTGATGCAGGCAAACTGACATTGTCTGAATAAAATAAGTTTGGATTGGAAGTAATCCTCAAGGTCCGAATGCTCCACATCACTGATGTGGTCTTCTCCTATGTTTAAGTAGCACCCAACATCATAGGTGATGCCCAAGGTTCTGTCATACTTTAATGCTTGGCTAGAAACCTCCATGGCGAGAAATTCTATTCCGCTACGCACTGCATTATTAAAGTGTCTATGAAGCTCCATGGCTTCCGGTGTAGTTAAATGAGATTCCTCATTGATTACTCCATCATAATTGTCGATGCCCGATAAAATGGCATTTTTAGGCTTTTTCTGAGCAGCAGCATATTCAT
The DNA here is from genome assembly GCA_964461765.1 of uncultured Anaerovorax sp. Taxonomy (GTDB): domain Bacteria; phylum Bacillota; class Clostridia; order Peptostreptococcales; family Anaerovoracaceae; genus JAVVUJ01. Next base: position 11,268 of record CAYWVS010000068.1, on the reverse strand, counting down.
CTAAGATAAATCTCATGAAATATGTGGTGGTGGATTTTCCCTTAGTACCGGTAATTCCAATGGTGGTGAGATCCCTCCATATTTGACCATAGAAAAAATCTGACAAAAGAGGCATAGCTTTTCTTATATCATTCACAATTAAATAAGGAACTTCCCTTTGAATCTTATCTTCATAGGCTTTGATATCGTATTTTTTCTCGCTGACATAACAAATAGCACCGTTTTCCAATGCCTCTATAAGGTATTCTACAGAAAAATGTACTCCTTTGCAGACAAAGAGAGTCTGATCCCTACATTCTTTGGAATTATAAGTTACGTATTGTACAGCTTCATTTCCACTTTCCCAAGTTAAATTGGTTTCTACCATCAATCGATTTTCTTGAAACAAATCTTTATATTCGTTGATATGATGCACCATGTCACAAACTCCTTGCCCTTACATTACTCTATCCATTCTTGTAAATTAGTATTGCTATTCTTTTTAAAATTATCAAGTCAAAGTTTCTTTTAATCGTTTTAATTTTCAACACATTAGATCAAAATTTAATATTTTAATAATACTAATATGTTTTTTCGCTTATTTTAATATTATTTAACTATTTAAAATTAAGTGGTTTCGATTTTAGGTTAAAAATTGATTTAAATAATAAAAAGTTATATTTAATCAAGGTTTATATTGCTAATTCAATATAAACCTAAAATGTATTTTAAACCTTTAACTGCTTACCGGAAAATAGGATGGATTCCTCAGCCAACACATTCATGGCATCTATGTAGAAATCCGAGAGCTTAAACTGTTCCTTAATGCAAGAAAGCTCCGTGCATCCCAAAATGGCACCCTTGCAATCCCTTTCCAACAGCTCATCCTCCACCCTTTGGAAATCTTCAAACCGAATCTCTCCGCCATTTTTAACACCATCATAAATCAACTTCATGATGCGCTCTTGATTTTCCTCAGACAAAATAATAGGACGGATATTGGATTTTTCACATTCCTGCTGATAAAGCTTCGTCTTTATGGTTCCATGAGTGGCCAAAATTCCTATATTGATTTCTTGGCAATCTCCCATAGAATCCGAGATTCTCTTCACCGTTTCTCGAATCATGTGAATAATGGGAATGCCAATTTCCTTTTGCAAATCGTCTACTAAAAAATGGGAAGTATTGCATGGAATGGCGATGACCGCCGCTCCCTTTTCTTCCAGCATTTTTGCATCACGGAGCATATAAGTATATAGGTGATCTAAATTCCCTCTTATAATAGCCTCCGTGCGATCAGGCATAGTAGCATGGTTGAGTATAATCATATTCAAGTGTTCCTGATCCTTGTTTGCCTGTGTCTTTTCAATGATCATTTTGTAAAACAAGTGGGTAGCCAAAGGTCCCATACCTCCAATGACACCTAAAATTTTTCCCTTGTCTTCTTGAAACTGTGACATACAATTCCCCCTTGTATTATATAATTATGATTTTTTGCTGACTTCTGTAGATTAATCCACGGAATCATTCCTTAATCCTTAAAATTCTTTGAATAGAATTATTAGCCATATTTACTTATAATATTTTTTAAACTTCAAATAATGACTCAGTTGTGTTTTCCATAAGGTAAACCTTCGCTTCCAACCGGAATCAGCTTTGTTATACAGTGGGTTAAAAAACTTACCTTTGGCGATGAGTTCTTTCATTTGCTTTTTATATTTTTCAGGCCTGATATATCGGAAGGCCACTCCTTTTGGCACCACCATCCATAAGCTCTCATTCTCCACCACTTTTAGTTCTAAAGGATGGTCATAAATACAGTCCTCCACAGGTAGGGACGCCATATTCACCCCTGCACCGGTAACGTAAGAATTGCTCCTTCCTTGACGGGTATTGATTTCAAAGACCTTGTACTTCCCATCTCTGGAGTCATATTTAATATCAAAATTAGAAAATCCAACGTAATTTAACTTCTCCAAAAGCCTTTTAAACTGTTCTTGCACCGCAGAATTGCTTTCCGTGATGATGACAGCATGATTGCCAATACCGTGGGGTGTATGCTCCTCTAAAAGCACATGACCCAGGCACATCATTTTTACCTGACCATGCTTGTCCGAATAGTTGGTAAGAACCCACATGAAGGTATCATCTCCCGGAATAAAATCCTGAATGATGATGGAATCTCCATAACCTGACCCGTAGATGTCCTCTAAAATCTGCTCCAGTTCTTCCCTGGAATCAGCTTTATATACCTTTTTCTGAGAAACAAAGGGAAAACGCCAATACTCGATTCCATTGGATGGTTTGACGATAAAGGGAGGTTCAAAGGGAAGCTGAAAATCCTTACCCATTTCCTTTTTATGAACAAAGGTATGAGGGTAATCCACACCGTTTTCCTCACACATTTGATAAAATTTTTCCTTATGAATCAAATCATTCATCAAATCAATGTTAATATAAGGTGCCACCACATTGCCCGGGAAATTTTGTTTGTTGGCACTAATGAGCTGAACATAACTATCCCCACAACCGAGCAAAAGTATCTTTTGGTCAGAATGTGCCTGGGAAAATTCCTTTATCAAAGATAAAAAGGTCTCCTGTTGATCCGCTTTGGGGTTGGCTGTGTAGTGCATAATGCGGCTTTCGTAACAAGGCCATCCGTTGAATTTTCCATAGACATGAGGTTTTATGCCATACCTTTCATAAAAGGCCCTAGCCATGCCATATACGTTGATATCTCCTGCAAAAAGCAAGGGCAAAAATTGTGTTTGTTCCTTCATAAAACCCCCGAATTAAAGTTTTTAATTTTATTTTATCGTTCTTCTCTAAAATAAGAATTCCCTAAATCCGCCGGTGGCATACCTTCCTTTTTATTTCGAAGGGTGCTCACGATTACGATTAAAATTGTTGCCATATAAGGTACCATATCTACCAAATATTGGGAAATATGGATGCCCATACTCTGCATTCTCAGGCCCATAATGCTCATACCTCCAAAGAGAAATGCACCCAGCACCGCCTTTCCGGGGTTCCAGGAGGCAAAGATTACCAGAGCTACTGCAATCCAACCTCTTCCTCCTACAACATCAACCTGCCAGATAGGAACTGTAACCAAAGCCAAATAAGCTCCACCCAACCCACACAAACAACCTCCTAAAATAATATGGAAGTATTTATTGAGGGTAATGTTGATGCCTGAGGCATCAGCTGCTGCCGCATTTTCTCCCACCGCCCTAATATTTAATCCTCTTTTCGTTTTAAAGAGGTAAATCCATGCTAAAAGTGCAGTGGCATATCCCAAATAAACAAAGATATCCTGCCGAAAGAAGACAGGTCCCACAAAGGGGATGTCCCCCAAAAGAGGTATTGAGGTCTTTGCAAAAAACGATTTAAGAGCCGGAGGCACGATGGATCCCACCATATCCTGCCCTACAAATTTAGAGAATCCCGCCCCGAAAATGGTCAGGGTCAAACCCGTAACAACCTGATTGGCTTTTAAGGTTACTGTAACGAAGGCAAAGACCAGAGCTCCTACTCCCCCCGCCACAGCAGCGCCTAATAAGGCTAAAATAGGGCTACCCGTATAGAGTCCAGTCAAAAATCCGATACAAGCTCCCATGAGCATCATACCTTCTACCCCTAGGTTTAAGCTACCTGACTTTTCCGTAATAATTTCCCCTAGGGTGGCAAACAACAAGGGGGTGCCGGCTATGATGGCCGCAGCCAAAAATGCTTCCAACTAAGCCACCTCCTTTAGTTGTGATTTTTCAGATACTGAATGATACTTTATTTTATAAGTTATAAAGAAATCACTTCCTAAAATAAAGAACAGAATGGTTCCCTGCACGATATCCGCTACGGATGCGGGAACTTGCATAGCGATCTGTAAATAAGCCCCTCCTTGAATCATCATGGCAAAGATGATGCAGACAAAGAGAATTGCAATGGCGTTAAGCCGAGAAAGCCAAGCGGTAATGATGGCTGTAAAACCATACCCGGAAGAGATTCCAAAGGAAAGACTCTTCTCCACCGCAGAGGCCTGTATCATTCCTGTTAAGCCACAAAGCCCACCGGAAATCAGCATGGAGGTAATGATGATACCCTTGATATTCATTCCCGCATAACGAGCGGTCTCCAAGCTCTCACCTACAACATTGATTTCAAAACCTTTTTTTGTATAACTGATGAAAATGTATATGATTACCACCAAAAGCAAGGCAATAATCCATCCAATGTGCACCCCAAATACCGTTGGCAAAATAGCATTCTGCTCAAAGGTAGCAATTCTGGGAAATCCTTGACTGTTAGGATCCTTCCAAGGGCCGTATTGGAGATAAGTTACAAATTTAATGGCAATATAGTTCATCATCAAGGTGAAAATGGTCTCATTAGTCCCCATCTTTGCCTTGAAAAAGGCGGGGATGAATGCCCATATTCCTCCTGCGATCATAGCAGCTACTGCCATGAGAGGTAGTAATACCGTAGATGGTAAATGAGAAAAATTCAAAGCCAAATACGTGGCTGCCATGGCACCCATAACGATTTGACCTTCACCACCGATGTTCCAAAACTTCATTCTAAAGGCTACCATGATTCCCAGAGAAGCGATGATCAAAGGGATGGCTTTCATGATAGTTTGCTTGATTCTCAGCTCTGTTCCCATGGAACCGTTAATCATTTCCATGTAGATTTGAATGGGGTTCAGGCGGAATATCATCATGACCAGCCCTGCAAACACCAGGGAAAGCAGGATTGCCACCGCCCTGATAAGCACTGCTTTTTTCATGGGGAGATTTTCTCTCTTTGTTACTTTAATCATTAAAAGATTCAACCTCCTCTCTCTGCTGCCCACCTGTCATGAGCAATCCGATATCTTCCTTTGTTACCTTGGTAGGATCCACTATGCCGGTTATTTTTCCGTCAAAGAGTACGATGATTCTGTCACTGATGTCCATAAGTACGTCCAAATCCTCTCCTACGAAGATAACCCCTACGCCTTTTTTCTTTTGCTGATTTAAAAGGTCGTAAATTTTATAGGAAGCTCCTATATCCAGCCCCCTAACGGGATATGCTGTAATCAAAACCTTTGGATTAGAGTCAATCTCACGTCCTAAAAGTACCTTTTGAATATTACCTCCCGACAATTTCTTCACGGCAGTATGGATGTTGGGAGTCTGAATGTCCAGCTTTTCCACTATTCTCTCTGCTTTTTTTGCACAAGGCCCTCTTTTCAGGAAAATCCCTTTATTTTCTCTGTAATCCTTTAGCATGATGTTGTGAACCAAGTCCATGGATGCTACCAATCCCATGCCCAATCGATCCTCAGGGATAAATCCCATCCTGATGCCCAAGCGGATGATTTCTCCAGGGGTTTTGCCCAATATGTTGACATCGGGATATAGGATCTCTCCTTTTTCCGCGTTCACTAAGCCTGCAATGGCTTCACAAAGCTCCTTTTGACCGCTTCCGGCCACCCCTGCCACTCCCAGAATTTCACCGCTGTGAAGGGTAAATTCAATATCTTGTAAGGCCACACTTTTATCCTTATTGATAACCGTAAGGCCCTTTATTTCCATCATTTTTTCTTTTTTTCCGTCCACTGCAGCTCTCTCAATGGCCAGATCTACCTTTTTCCCAACCATCATTTCAATGAGATTGGGTATATTTATATCCGGTGTCAATACCGTGCCTATGGAAGTCCCCTTCCTTAATACGGTTACCTTGTCACTTATTTCCATAACTTCATTGAGCTTGTGGGTAATGATGATGATGGCACAACCCTGCTCTTTCATATTTTTAATAATTGCAAATAGCTTTTGAATTTCCTGGGGAGTCAATACGGCTGTGGGCTCGTCTAAAATCAAAATTTTAGCTCCACGATACAAGACCTTGATGATTTCCAAGGTTTGCTTTTCCCCTACGGACATGTGATAGACTTTTTTTTCAGGATCGATATCCAATCCATATTTATCTGAGATCTCAAGAATTTTTTCCGATAAGGCCTTTCCTTTAATAAAGGCACCATCCTTTTGACCAAGGATGATATTTTCCTTTGCCGTCAGTACATCAATCAACTTAAAATGTTGATGAATCATGCCGATTCCCATGCGAATGGAATCCTTGGGGGAAGAAAAGACCACAGGCTTGTCCTCCATAAAAATAGAACCGCTGTCAGGACTATAAATTCCTGACAGCATATTCATTAAAGTGCTCTTACCGGCACCGTTTTCTCCCAGCAAGGCATGAACCTCACCTTTATATACAGTTAAACTGACATTTTCATTGGCTCTTACCGTTCCAAAGGTCTTTGAGATATTCTCCATTCTTATTGCTATATTATGTTCCATTTTTATCCTCCGGAACTTCGTAAGTTAAGACTTACTGCACTGCAATAACGCCTTCTACCAGATAATCTGTCATCCAAATTCCTTCTCTGTCCAAGGTAGTTCCTGCAGGTACTACTTCGTTTCCTTTATTGTCCTTGATAGGTCCTACAAAAATTGGTAAATCTCCTGCAACAATTTTAGCCTTTACTTCTTCTACTTTTGCCTTGGTTTCATCCTTCACTAAATCTGTTAAAGGTGCAAGATCTACATATCCGTCCTTCATGGTTCCATAGTAAGACTCAGGCTTCCAAGTTCCGTCTAAAATTGCTTGGATGGTTTCGATTAAAAATACTTCGTGGTGCCAAATAGGTGCTGTCATGAAAGAATCAGGTACCACTTGGCTGTTGTCCATGTTGTAACCGATAGCCAGTGCGCCTTTTTCAGCTGCTGCAACTTGTGGACCTGTTGTGTCGCAGTGCTGTGTAATAACGTCGCATCCCTGCTCCAGCAAAGCTTGTGCTGCTGCTGTTTCCTGAGCAGGATCGTACCAGCTGTTAATGTAAACAACTCTCACTTCCACATCAGGATTTACAGATTGAGCTCCTAAAGTAAATGCATTAATTCCAATCTGAACCTCTGTGTAAGGATGTGCTGCTACGTATCCGATTTTATTGCTCTTTGTCTCCATACCGGCCACGATACCTGTAAGATATCTGGGCTCTTCAGTTGCACCAAAGTAGTTTCCAAAGTTGGTATCATTCATTTCATATCCGGAGAAATGGATAAAGTCCACATCCGCATAAGCAGGATCATTGGCAAGTTCTTTTAACGCTTCCATAAATCCAAAGCTACAACCAACGATTACGTTGGCTCCCTGATCGATCATACCTAAAGCTGCTTCTTTTGCCGCTTGCTTATCTGTGTCATCAATACCCTCTGTAATTATGGTTTTAACCTTACCGGCGAAATGTTCTTCCATGGCTACAGTTCCCATGTGATGCGCTTGAGTAAAGCCTCCATCGTTTTTAGTGCCTATGTAGAGAAAGCCTACAGTTAATTCAGGTTCAGTACCTTCATCACCGCTAGGTTGTGTACCGCCTCCACCACAGGCTGCCAAGCTCAATATCATTGCTAAAATTAAAAAGACTGCCAATAATTTTTTCATGATTTCTTTTTCTCCTTTTCTCATGGTAAAACTTAAAAAGTTTGATGAAATATTCCTTCATTCAAACAACAACATCTATTATATTCGACAGAACCTCTTAGGTAAAGTATTTTTTGCAGATTATGCAAATTTAATCACTCCGTCTTGGATTTCTGCAATCATGGCCAAAGACTCAACCCTGTAGCCTTTTTTTCTCAAATTGTCACCACCCCCCTGAAAGCACTTTTCTATGACGGCACCAATGCCCACCACCTGAGCACCTGCTTGTTCTGTGATGTTAATCAGTCCCGCTGCCGCCTCTCCATGAGCCAAGAAATCGTCGATAATTAATACCTTATCCTCCTTGGAAAGATAGCTTTTAGAAATTCTGATTTCCGACTCCGTTCCCTTGGTAAAGGACTTCACCTTAGCGCTGTAAAATCCATCTACCATGGTGCTGGGAGTGGCTTTTTTAGCATAGACCACGGGAGGAAATCCAAAAAAATGGGAGGTTGTCACTGCAATGGCAATGCCGCTGGCTTCCACCGTAAGGATTTTGGTAATCTCTTCTTCTCGGAAGCGTTCTTTAAACTCCTCACCGATTTTTTCTATTAAATTTACATCGATTTGATGGTTTAGAAAATTGTCTACTTTAACAATGCTGTTTCCAATGCCTTGCCCTTCTTTTAATATTTTATCTTCTAATAATTTCATTGCCTACTCCTTACTATTTTAAGATCATTACTTTGCTATTATAGTATTTTAAAGAAGAAAAAACAACTATTTTATACATAAAATGACACTTTTCTTATTCAAAATTTTGGGAGTTTAACACAAACATTTTTTTCAATTTAAAGAACCTTGGAAAAGCTTTCTGCATACTATAGATGGATAAAGTGAAAAGGGGAGTTTTATATGAGTAAAAAAAATCAAGGTAAATCCAGACATTTATATCTCGGCAACAATACACCTGAAGGATTTTTTTCCTACTATAAATACATATTGGGACAAAGAGAAGCAGAGAAGATTATATGCATAAAAGGAGGACCCGGCACAGGTAAGTCCACTTTTATGAGAAAAATTGGGGAAGAATTGATCGCCCAAGGGCAAGATGTGGATTTTATGCATTGCTCTGCAGACGGAAATTCCCTGGATGGAATCGTTATTCGTGACAAGAAAATCGCTCTTGTGGACGGCACCAGTCCTCACATCGTAGATCCCATCAATCCGGGAGCCGTAGACTCCATCATTCATTTGGGAGACTATTGGGATCAGGAGGGAATCAGGCTAAACAAACAAGCCATCATCGACCAAGGTGAGTCCATCAGCGGTATCTACCAAATGGCTTACAATTACCTAGGTGCTGCAGGAAAAGTTTACGAAACTATATCAAAAATCATGAATGAAGCAGTAAAGACCGAGGAAGCCTACAAGGTCTTTGCCGGTATTATGGGAAAAGAGTTGGCACACAAAGAAATTACAGCAAACCAGGGAAAAGTCAGCAAATATTTTGCCACAGCCATCACTTCCGACGGATTCGTAAGCTATATGGATTCCCTTATTCAAGGTTGTAAAAAAATATATGTAGTTGAAACAGAATTAGGAGTAGATGTGAGCAAAATGCTGGAGCTTTTTGCCGAAAGCTCAGTGTTCAGAGGTTTTGACGTGGAAGAGTACTACTGCCCACTTCGACCTGCTCAAAAATTGGAACATATCGTGGTACCCGCCCTCAGCTTGGCCATCATCACTTCCAATCCCTTCCATCCACTGGAGAGTAAGAAATATTACAAGTCAAAAGATAGAATTTTCACCTATCGAGCACACTGGGATGAAATTTCCGAATATCGCAAGGAAGTATTGGAAGATAGCAGCAAGCTCTTCCATCTACTCTTGGAACAGGGTATCGATTGCTTAAGGAAGGCCAAGAAATCCCACGATGAGCTTGAAAATTATTATATTCCCAATATGGATTTCGGTAAAATTGAGATGGTTCGACAAGAATTGATCAAGAGCATTTTATAATTCTTTTTTTCTCAGAGGCATTCACCTACTGGCATGGATTATGAGGGTTGCCTATGGAAGAATTTCGATATTAAATATTTATAAGTGTTGCTGCCTAAGTTGAATTAGGCAGCTTTTTTTGTATAATACCAATAATTTTTTAGCTTTTTCAGCATCCTCCTTAAGCCCGCATATATTCCGATGCTTCCTCATTTAATTGATTCTTTAGTAAAGCTTCCAGTTCTTTCACACGAAGCTCTGCTTTTTTTCGTTCTGCTATCTCATTTTCTAATTTCTTCTCCGTAGCTTCCGCTTTCTTTTCCGCAGATTCCGCTTTCTTTTCTGCTGCTTGGGTTTTCTTTTCTGCAGTCTTTACTTTCTTTTTTACCGTTTCTAACTTCTTTTCTGCTTTTGCTATTTCCGCTTTATTTTTCCTTCTCTCTGCTTGGATATCTATCCCATCCGCCCATGCAAACATATCTGTAATCTCCCTTCTTTTGATTTTGTCTGTAAACACTTCTCTTTCTTCTTTTACAACATTTAACCTCCTTAACAGTAAATCAACGATTGTCTTTAAAGTTTCTAATATATGCTGGGGAGTTTTGCTCTCCAAATTTTCTAAATACTCCTTGGGTAAATCCTTTAACTCTTTAAATTCAGATGAATTCTTTAGTTTATCAATAATCATTACCAAGGATAAAATGTTGCCGTGACTGATTAAGTCTTCTCTTGTATAGTTTGATAAGTTGATGATCATGTATTCAAAACTGGGTATGTATATATCAAAGATTTCCTTAAGGTGAACTCTATTTTTAAAGTTAGTCTCCGCCGTCCAACTTTCTTTTCCGTCATAGAAAACTATAGGAAGCACAGGAGGATATCTAAAATCCTTTAACATTGTGGGATCTGACTTGCTCTGAACCTTTACGTCTTTCTCATAATCCTCCAATACGTAAACGATATACTGAAGCATTCTAAAGGACATCCTGAAGTTGTTATGGGATTGATGTTCTATGATTCCGATGACATAGAGTGGTTCGCCTTGACCCTTAATTTTTATTCTCTTGATGGTGTCCCCATCCTTATTTTCCGATATAAGGGGTAAAAATCTTTCTGATACATCCTCCACATCTTCTGCTTTGATTCCTTTTAGAAGGTCGATCTCCACGAAGCCTTTCAAAAATTGTATGAATAATTCCGGTTCTTCTAATACTTTCTTAAATGCTGTGTCTCTTACTTTTGTCATCTTATCCCTTTCATAATACAATATTTTGATTGTTATTGCAATTGTTGATATAATAAAAATCTAATATCAAAATTATATAATTTTTGGAATAAAATGTAAATATATTTTTTTATGAATTATACAATACTATGTCCCTGTCGGGGTCTTTGGTTTCTACTTAAGAGATTCAACCTCTTGCAATGTCTCGATATTGTCGTTTCCGTCCCCTATCGGGGTCTTTGGTTTCTACTGAAAAGAGAAAAAAACCGTTCATGAATTTGTTAAAAGTGTTTCCGTCCCTATCGGGGTCTTTGGTTTCTACTAAAAACTGTTGAAGGATGGCAAGAAGGTACAGATCGAATAGTTTCCGTCCCCTATCGGGGTCTTTGGTTTCTACTGTTAAGGCAAATGATGTAATCAAGTTTGAAGTCAGCGTTTCCGTCCCCTATCGGGGTCTTTGGTTTCTACTTAGTCATGGTACATGGTGTACCATCATTGAAGGTGACAGTGTTTCCGTCCCCTATGGGGGTCTTTGGTTTCTACTTGTCTGAATGGGTAATGGGAAAGATATTGTGATGCAGTTTCCGTCCCCT
>CAYWVS010000067.1:14418-17414 GCA_964461765.1 uncultured Anaerovorax sp. | reverse complement strand
GCAGTGAGTTCATCACCATGTTAAAAAATCTCAGAGCCCTCAGGTTGGACGATAAGCATGGAAAAGTCAAAGGTACCGATCTTTCTCCCAGAGATGTGGTAGGAATGATTGCACCCAGCCCCGTGGAGGTGGCTGATAAAATGAGGGGAAAATGCTGTGTAGGAACCTGTGTCACAGGCATAAAAGACGGCAAAGAGAGAAAGGTTTTCATCTATCAGACTACGGACAGTGAAGAGATGATGAAAAAAATCGGTAGCGGAGCCGTTGTTGCGCAGACTGCATACAATCCTGTCATTGCATTTGAATTATTGGCAAAGGGGATTTGGCAGGGGAAAGGTGTCTTAGGTCCTGAATGTTTTAATCCCGATCCATATATCAAGCTTGCAAACGAATACGATTTTTACATAGGTATGATGGAAATGGAATCAGCCTTTAAAAAGGATTTAGATAAGATGACTTTGTTAAATTCTGTAGAGTAAGATTTGATTTATTTCAGTAAAAATTAAAAGGTGAATTGAAACACCTATTATATTATGGTATGATTAAATAAGACATTTTTTGTCAATAATCATACCATTCATTTTTCAGGAGGAAGAACTTATGTTAAAAACATATTGGCTTCAGTCCACGCACTTATATTCTCAGTTATTTCGCTACTTCTTGGTCTTAATTTTGGCAATCTCAGTGTGGCTTTCTATGTTTATCCAGGAGAGCTATGCTGTATCCAATGTTCAAGTGTCGTTGCCTGACTTCAAGGTTACTTTAAACGGTCAGAAGATAGAAAACAGCTATCGTAAATATCCACTTATCGTGTATAAAAACATTACCTATTTTCCTATGACCTATGATGACAGCAGGTTTTTAGGAATCCAGTCCAACTGGACAAAGACAGATGGTTTGATCATCACTCCTTACAATGGTGAGGCACCCTTTAAAGAGGAAAAAGTAAATGCTAAAAACAACAAGTCTTATCAAGCCCAATTGGTAACGGGAAAGATTACGGTAAACGGAAAATCCATCGATAACAGAAAAGAGGAATACCCACTTTTAGTTTTCCGGAATGTAACCTACGTTCCTTTAAGCTGGAAGTTTGCTGCATCGGAATTTAAATGGAGCTATAATTACAGCAACCAAAACGGCTTAATTATTGATAAAGCAAATAAGACAGGAGCAACCACCCAACCTGACTCACCGACAACCACAGTAGGAACTGTACCCACCGTAGCATACAAGCAAACTTCGGAGGAAAAGGTTCTCACAGTATTGACAGTACCTACCATCTACGGTTCCCAAACGATTCTTAAAGGGACAGCAGTAATAGCAGGAAACAATCTGTATTTCCAAGGTAAAAAAGGTGTTATCTATCAGACCCCTGTGGCTAACCCTTCTCAAATGAAAGCCGTATATCAATTGCCAATAAACGCCTCAAGCCCTTCCGGATATGAAATGGCAGACTTAAAAAATGTACATGGTAAAGCTATCCTATATTATCAAATTTTGAATAACACCAGGGGAACTGATTTTCAAATCTGGTTAAAGGATGATGGTTCTTTAGAAAATCTCTCCATGTTTCCCCAGGGCTACTTTGAAAATATAGATGGAACCAGGATAGGGTTCGATCTTACACAACCACCCTCCCCAGGGAATTTAAAAATTCAGACTTCCGGATCGGAAACAGTGGAGAGCCTGGGGGAAGCTTCTTATTATTACGGTTGGTATTTTGGCAAAAACAATAACCTTATAGGCAATAGCAGCAGTATAGAGCTTTTGGATGATTCCGTTTATGTTCTGGCAAGAAAGGGCGGAGAAATCAGTAAGCTTCATACTGTAAATATAAATACCGGTAAAACTGAGAAAATTGCCGATGCAGATGTGAGGGAATTTAAAATTGATGGGAACTGGATCTACTTTACTAGCGGAGAGCAAAAACTTTACCGTATGGATTTAGAAGGTGAAACCACGCAGATGCTTAACATCACCGGCGGTGTTATCAGTAACTTTTATGCTCAGCAGGGTTATGTGGCATATTGGCTGACGGATACGAAAGGAACTATCATCGCATTTAGAGTACTAAACCCTAACGGAAAAGTAGTTTTTGAAACGGGGGAAAATGTCTATAATGTGCAAATCAAGGATGGAAATATTCAATATGCGGTAAGGGGTAATCTATGACCAAAAAAGTCATAAGCTCATTGTTGGCAGTCCTATTCCTTTTGTTGATATTTTTAGGGACTAATTTATTGAAGGATGACTCTGAATCTGAGATCATGGGGAGTGTTCCTGCCGGAGATGAGGTTGAGTTTAAAAGCGATTTACAATTCCGAAGTCAAGATAGATTTGAAGAGCATTTTGAAAAGCATGTCATAAAGCAGCAAGAATTTGGAGATATAAGCAAAGAAGAGTATTTAAGGTTAGCACAAGAGCTTATGGATAATCCCTCCGAAGATGTCTTAACAAAGCAAGACGGTGAGGATACCTTATATTATGATCCACAGACCAATAGCTTCGGGGTAAAAAGTGGTGACGGCTATATACGTACTTTCTTTAAGCCAAGTGATGGAATTCAATACTTTGAAAGACAATAAACATTTAAAAGTGTAGGAGAATGACATGTTTGAATCATAGAATTTTATATTTTGAAAGGCAAGTATTTATGGAAGTAATTGAAGAAAAATATGAATGTGTATGCTGTGGTGCCAGGGTATTGACAGAATGTCCACCGGGAACTTACGAGGTTTGCCCTATGTGCGGATGGGAGGATGATAAATCCCAGTTTTTAGACCCGGACTATGGTGGGGGAGCAAACCCTATTAGTTTAAATCAAGCTAAAATCCAGTTTCAATTGAAAGAAAAAAAAGAAATCCTTTAGAGAATTTTTAAAATTTTGAGAACAAATTTGAAATATTTGTCTGATCTCAGTAGATTTTTTCATATCTATCCTATCTCAGTAGATTCTTTCTATAAGCAACAAAAAGTTATAAACAATTTATAATTGA
>CAYWVS010000067.1:0-14318 GCA_964461765.1 uncultured Anaerovorax sp. | reverse complement strand
ATCTCAGTAGATTCTTTCTATAAGCAACAAAAAGTTATAAACAATTTATAATTGACGCTATTCATTATGAGTAGCGTTATTTTAATATGTAGGAAATATCGTAAAAGACGATATTAAGGGAATATCAAAAACGTATCTTGCAGAGAGTCACACCTTGCACTCTCAAGAACGTACCTTCCTGAGAGTGCACCTTGCAGGTCATGCCCCCACTATGCCGGCAGAAAGTTTTTTAATTTTTTTCAAATTTTTTTAAGTATTTCTTAAGAATCTGATATACTGTTTGTTAAGATTTATTGATTATACTTTCCTCATAAAGAAATTGAGGAAGGAGTGAACATATGGAAAGGGCAGAACAAGGATGAACATTTTAGTTTGTGATGACGACAGAGAGATTGTGGGAGCCATAGAGATTTATCTGAGGAATGAAGGATACTCCGTATGGAAGGCGTATGATGGTTTTGAGACCTTAGAGTTAGTTAGAAAAGAAGACATTCATTTGATTTTAATGGACATCATGATGCCGAGAATGGATGGAATGACGGCTACCATGAAAATCAGGGAAGAGAAAAATATTCCCATCATCATGCTTTCGGCAAAATCTGAGGACTATGATAAAATCACAGGGTTGAACGTAGGTGCGGATGATTATATAACCAAACCTTTTAATCCTTTAGAGTTGATCGCCAGAGTTAAGTCCCAATTGAGGCGATATGTAAATCTGGGTAGTCTTGAGAAAAAATCAGGAATCTTTAAAACAGGGGGATTGGTAATCGATGATGAAGCAAAATCAGTAACCTTGGATGATCGTCAGATCGTGGTTACCCCTATTGAGTTCGGAATTTTAAAATTATTGACAGAAAATGCAGGGAAGGTCTTTTCCATGGATCAAATTTACGAGGCAGTATGGAACGAACCCTCGTATAACCCTGAAAATACGGTTGCAGTTCACGTGAGAAGGATACGGGAGAAAATTGAAATCAATCCTAAAAATCCTCAATATTTGAAAGTGGTGTGGGGCATTGGATACAAAATTGAGAAAATTTAATAACAGTAAAATTACTTATATAGTAGCATTTTTACTTTGCGTTTCATTATTTACAACATCATTATTAGGTGGTTGCCTATTAACTTTTAATATAGACAAATTTGATCAGTCCATCAGTATGATTGATGCAGCAATCAGTGATTCTTATGAATCCAGCATTCAATTACAGATGGATTTTAGCAATAAGTTGGAGGAAATCATGCATCTTTATTCTCTTTATACCAATGAGGATGAGATAAAAAACGATAAAATCGTAGAAGGCTCTCAGTTATATCATGAGATTCAAAGCTATTTTTACCGAAACAATTTTCAAATAACTTATGAAGGAGACTTTAGTGATCCTATTATAAGAGACAGATTTATAAATGATCAAAGTGACGAATTGAAAATTATCATGGAAAACGTTTTAAATAATAACTTAAAAACCTTTGAACAAATTAAAAAGGAATTAGATTCCATTAAAGGGTTTTCCTACTATATTACAGATGGAAGTACTCAAATTTCCAATGTGAAGGGGTTAACACCCACGGATTCAGCTCTAAATTCTAAAGAATTTTATAATAATCCGGCTTACCTGATCTATGAAAAAGGGGAACTTACAAAAGAGCCTGGAGATTTAGTAGCTAAAAATAATCGAATGTCAAATTTTGATAGAAATTTGGAAAATTCTTTAATGTCTCGATTAGGAGAAAATCAAAGAATTTATATATCTTTTAGCAAGGATTATCTCGATGCTAAAAATACGGCCTTTGATCAAATGAAAAACTATATGAACCGATGGGTTCCTTTCCTCATTGTCAGTGCCATCCTTACTTTGATTCTGTTCATTTACCTTATAGTAATTACAGGCAGGGCTGATGAAGAGGGATATATCCATATCAATAAGCTTGATAAGTGGTTTACAGAGATCAAACTGGCAGCAATACTGGCTTTTCTGGGATTAGGGGCTTCTGTAACCTTTGAAATAGGTCGACCCATGTACTATAACGGATATTATTATGGCTATCAAGGATATAATCAATTGGAAATCCTCATTATGGTTGCTTTTATTTTGGCTACTTCTGCTTTAGGTCTTGTTTTTATCCTTTCTGTGGTAAAAACCTTGAAAGCAGGTCTATTTTTGGAGAATTCGCTCATCTTTAAGCTTTTCAGTGCTCTGTGTAGGAGCGTTGCTTCCCTCTATCATGGCGGTAGCATTATGAGAAAAATTGTTCTCCTGGCTTTGGTAGTGTGTTTGCTCTCCGCCACCGTGTTCTTAGCCCCCCTGGTCTTTATTGTCTTGCTCATTCTAGCGCCCAAGTGGGTGAAAAAATATGAGGAAGTGCGAAAAGGAATTATGGAGGTAAAAAATGGAAACCTTTCCTATACTATTCCTGTAACGGGACATGGAGAACTGGATAGTTTAGCACAAGATATCAATGAAATATCCCAAGCCTCTAGCCGAGCGGTGCAAAATGAATTGAAAAATCAAAGACTTAAGACGGATTTAATCTCTAATGTTTCACACGATTTAAAAACCCCCTTAACCTCCATCATCACTTATATCGATCTTCTGAAGAATGAAGGTCTGGATAGTGAAGAAGCACCAAAATATTTGGAAATTTTAAATCAAAAAGCAGATCGATTAAAGAAATTAACAGATGATCTCTTTGATGCAGCGAAAGCCTCCAGCGGTGCTATCCCTGTAAACTTTGAAACGGTTGAGCTTCTATCCTTGATCAACCAAGGTCTAGGGGAACTGTCCCATAGAATTAATGAGGCCAGACTAGATTTTAAAGTAATAAGTCAACAAGAAAAATATTATGTAAATGCCGATGGTCAACTTCTGTGGAGAGTCATTGAAAACCTTCTGAATAACGTCATTAAATACGCACAAGAAGGCTCCAGGGTTTACATTGATGTAAGACATATTAATGAAAATTCTTCGGGAAATCCCTTCGGCAAAAACGGAAATATTCTTACCACCATCATGGAGATCAAAAATATTTCAAAGATGGAGCTGAATATTCATGCGGATGAATTAATGGAACGCTTTAAGCGAGGGGATGAGTCTAGGAGTACAGAGGGAAGCGGACTGGGTCTGGCCATCGCCAAAGATCTTGTAAAGCTTCAAAATGGTTGGTTTGAAATAAAGATAGACGGAGATTTGTTCAAGGCCATCGTCATGTTAGAAACTGCGAAATAATAAAGTTTAAATGAAATAAAAAGCTTGCAATAAACTAATAATTTTATTATCATATCTCTTGGTGATGAATTATTAGTTTTAATTTTTTATTTGGTATTGGTGATAATAATATTAAAAAATTTGACTAAGCATTATTATATAAAAGGTACGTATAAACAAATGACTTCTTCAGATCTTTAAACTAAAGGAAGATTGAATTTTGAAAAACCTAAAACATCAAGCAATCTTAATATTAAGAATTACAATTGGTTGTGTATTAGTTAGCTTAGCCATCAATTTACTTTATATTCCCAACAAGATGTTGGGAGGTGGAATCAGCGGTATTTCAATGATTGTCAAGCTATTATTTGGGTTTGATACGGGTTTGGTCTATCTGCTCATCAACTTACCCATTATTATTCTTGGATTCTTTGCTTTGCCCAGGAGATTTATGTTTTTTACCCTTTACGGTATGGTGGCTTTTTCACTTTCTTTATCCTTAACTGCAATGTTTCATATTACAACAAATAATATCTTATCCGCCATTTTGCTTGGGGGAACCATTAGTGGCATGGGCAACGGCATTGTCTATGGTGCAGGAGGTTGTATCGGGGGAACAGATATCATAGGTAAGTTCATTCAACGCAAATATTCTATCAGCATTTCCACCGTGGTTTTTGCATTTAACGTGGTGGTAATAGGCATTTCCATGTATTTCTTTGGCATTGACATTTCTGTCTGTACTCTTGCAGCCATGTTTATTTCTTCCAGAGTCAGCAACTTTGTCATAGATGGAATGAATCATAAGAGGATGGTCTTTATTATTTCCGATGACAAGCAACAGGAACTGGCAGAGGGTATTTTGGAGCAATTGGGCAGAGGGGTAACCATTTTAAACGGCGAAGGTGGTTATACGGGAATGCCGAAGAAAATTATTTACTGCATTATAGGGATTACTCAGGTAGCCCAACTGAGAGAAGTAGTACGGAGCATAGATGAAAGTGCATTTGTTACCATTACGGAAACAGCTCAAGTATATGGAAACGGCAAAGGGTTTTATAATGTGAAAGATGAAATTTGATGAACTGATAAACTGATAAACTGATAAACTGATAACATTATATTTCTGAATGATAATTCAATCTTATGACATAATTTACTAATTTATTTCAAATCAAACCATTACAAAATCAATAGGATAACAATGAAAAAAATTTACGTTAGCCAAAACATTCATTGCATTGCAAAAGAATACCTTATAGGCTTAGGGTATAGCTTAGAGCTTGTAAAGAGCACTCATCACGTCTATGGTGCTGTTTCTTCACATGCCGACATCTATATGTGCAAATTGGGAGTAAAGGCTGAAAGCCCTATCTATTTTGGAGATAAAACTGAATTAGGTTTTCAGTATCCGGAAAATATTAAATTTAATGGAATTTGTTTACATAATATTTTTATGCACAACCTAGCGTATACTTCAAAAGATCTTTTAAAACACTTAGAAGAGGAAGGGTTTACCCTGATTCATGTAAAACAAGGATATACGAAGTGTAACGTGGTGGTGGTCAATCATAATTCTTTGATTACCTCTGACCAAGGCATTATAAAAGCCGTGGAGCAGTGGAACCGCAACTGTGACGAAAAACAACAATTGGATGTTTTAGCGGTTACTTCGGGACATGTAAAGTTAGAGGGATTTTCCTATGGATTTTTAGGTGGTGCTTCCGGCAGAGTAGGAGACGAAATCCTCTTTCACGGCGATCTCTCCAGCCATCCCGACTATGAAAAAATAGTGGAGTTCATAGAGCGTAAAGAACTAAAAGTCAAATATTTCCCAGAATTCCCCCTAGAAGATATCGGCTCTATTATCGAATACATCTTAAAGTAATATGCCCATTTTTAATATCGAAAAAAATTTTATGTATGCGAAAGAGCCCCTGCAAGGAAATAGCCTAAATTACGAGGTAATTTGGGCTATTTCCTGAGGACTGCTCTGAGCAGCATAAAATTTTTCCTTATATGTAGTTCCCTTGTTTTAACACTACAATCCAAAAGAAGACGGATACCACTGACAAAATAGAAGTAAATACCACAATTTGACCGGCAAACTCGCTGTCGGCATCCATTTGCTGTGCCATGGAAAAGGAGGATATGGCAGTAGGGCTACAGAACAATGCCAATAAAGAGCCTAATTCTACCCCTCGAATACCCAAATAAATGCTGATGGGCAAAAACACGGCAGGAACTATAATTAGTTTGCAGAAAACAGTCACAATCAGGGGGCGGAGATTGGGGAGTATTCGTGTAAATTGAAAGGAACCACCCAAGACGATGATAGCCAAAGGGGTGGCCACTCCGGCAATGTCTGCAACGGTTTTCTCAACTACGGTAGGAAGCTTAATTCCAGTCAAAACGAAGAAAAATCCAATGATAGCGGAAATAATTAGTTGGTTTTTCATGGTACCCTTTACGATTCTGGCAACGCTAGTTTCACCCTCTTGAAAGGTTTCCAGGGCAATTACGGAGAGAATGTTAAAGGCAGGCACCAGAAAGGCGATGATGACTGCTGTAACTCCTGAATTTTGAGGACCAAAGAGGGAAACGGTAATGGGGATACCAAATAAGATGAAATTGCTTCTAAATATCCCTTGAACTAAAACGCCTCGTCGATTCTTTTTCTTTTCAAAGATTGGCACCAGTATCATTAATAAGACATAGCAAGAAAGAATGCTGATTATTGAAATTATGATCAATTTTGGATTTATGACGGACATAACATCTGTTTGATAAATATTAAAAAATAAAATAGTAGGTAGAAATACTTTAAAGCAAATGGCATTTAACTCTATTAAAATTTGTTCCTGAAAAACCTTGATGATCTTTAAGAAATATCCCAGAAGCATCATTAAAAATAAGGGGCAAACTACGGAAAAAGCTAAGTAAAAATTGTTGTACAATTGAAAAATCCCTTCTTAATTAGAGAGCTTACTGAATCAATTTTAAATGCTTTAAATTAAATAATTCAGCAATCTATAAATTTCTTAATCTATGAAAATCAATTAATTTAAATGAATTAAAATTATCTCATTCATTATCTCATATTTCATAAAAAATTGAAAGTATTAAAAAATAAAATATTAAATGAAAAAAATGAATAAAATCTTGTCCAAGGAATATTATGTAGTAAATATCTTTCGGTAGGATTCTCTGCCGAAAGGAGTAACCCTTACAAAAGGAGAAAACACATGAATATTAACGTGGATATCATCTTTAAAATTGCTGCTATCGGCATTATCGTAGCAGTACTTAACCAAGTACTAATTAGAGCAGGACGAGAGGATCAAGCTATGATGACCACCTTAGCCGGAACCATCGTAGTTCTAATGCTGATCGTACAAATGGTCAGTGACTTTTTTGTCACAGTAAAGACCTTATTTCAATTGTAATGAAATAAAACATAAGAAAAAAGATACAGAAAAAAATTTAATAATTTTTACAAAACTATTTAACAATAAAGACAAAAAATTTGAGAGGTACAATATGGAAATGGACATCTTTAAGGTAGCTGCCATCGGGCTCAGCGGTGTAATGATTTCTTCTATTGTAAAGGGCTATAAGCCTGAATTCAGTACATATATCGTCATTGCAACCGTAATGATACTTTTCACGTTGATTTTATCTAGGCTTACGTCGGTCTTTAATTTTCTGGAATCCGTATATAATCAGATCAGCTACGGCAAGAACTTTTTTCCCATCATCTTAAAGGTATTGGCTGTGGCGTATATCGCTGATTTTACCGCACAAATCTGCAAGGATTCCGGAGAGGCTGCCATAGCAGGAAAGGTGGAGTTAGCGGGAAAAGTGATTATCTTTTATTTGGCAGTTCCCGTAATGGTCACCGTACTGGAATTGATCAACGCTCTAATTCCAACGTAATTCGACGTTATTTTAGATAAATTGACAATAATTATTACGGTAAACCAAGGAGAAAATTATGGAGTTGCAGGATCTGATTAATGAACAATTAGCCACTGTGGATCTATCCGGACTAAATCAGATGGCAGTACTGGCTGAAAAGGAAGGGACCATCTTTAACAAGTTTACAGCCTCTGAAATTATTGGAAGTATTCTCACAGGAAACCCTATTTTTACTATGGAAGAAGTCATACAGTCTTTAAAAACTATTTTTATGTCTGAAATTTTCGGCAGTGTGGCATTAGGAGCTCAGTTGGTCATCATTTGTATTATCATAGGGCTTCTAAAAAATCTATCCAATTCCTTTGGTCAGGACACCGTTTCCGCTTTAGGTACCATGATCAGCGGATGTATTGTCATAGCCCTTTGCCTCAATAGTGTCTTTGACATTTACACCCTTTGTGCCAACACCGTAGCCACCATGACCATTACCATGCAGATTTTATTGCCTATACTGGTACCTTTGCTCATTGCCATGGGAGGAATTTCCTCAGGAGGCGTTCTCAATCCCATTATCGTAGCTGCTATTACCATTTTTAATACAATCATACAGCGGGTGATTTTGCCGGCAGTGTTGTTATCTTGTATATTTTTCCTTGTAAACAGCCTGACAGAACGAGATTATGTAAAAAAATTAGCCAACTTCATGAGAACCTTTGCCATATTTATGGTGGGGTTTTGTGTCACCATTTTTACAGGATTGACCACCATTCAAGGGTTGCTTACAAAGACGGCAGACGGTGTATTAGCCAAAACCGCCAGATATTCCATTGACAACTTTGTTCCCATCGTAGGGGGATTTGCGGCTGATTCCATGGATATGATCCTTACCTGTAGCACCATCATCAAAAACGGAATCGGAATTTTTGGGCTATTAATTCTCATTACCATAATGGCCTTTCCTTTAGTAAAAATTTTGGCAGTGGCTTTAATTTATAAAATTACCGCCATTATCATCGAACCCATTGGGGATAAATCCATGTCAGATTGTATCAACGATATGGGAAATTCAGTCATCACCATGGCAGTGGTGCTTTTTCTGACTACCATTATGTTTTTAATATTTTTATCTGTAATTATCGGAATTGGCGGAGGCAGATTATGGGGATAAAGGGGGGATAAACATGGGAGAAGTAATCAAAGAATGGGTAAAAAACGTTTTCGTCATCATCATAGCCATTTCTTTTGTAGAAATTCTTTTGCCTTCAGGTGCTATGAAAAAATATATCCATTTTGTTTTCTCGTTGATCATTATGGCTATAATTTTGTCGCCCATTGCAATTTTACTTGCATAATAAACCATCAATTAAATATATATAGAAAGGGGAAAAGAATGCATGGTTTAATTGCATTCAGTGAACAAAATGTGGAACAAGTTTAAAGATGATGCTTACACCAAAGACATATTGAAAAAAGTTATCATCGTCATACTGATTACCTCCATAGGGTTGTTGACCGTGGACGTACTGACCACTGGTAAGGATGGAAGGCGTCAAATCGTGGATATGGACGGCGGAAGTGAATATACGGAAAACACAGAGGCTTCTATCATAACAAAAGAAGAGGCCAGACTAACTGCCATTTTAAAAAATATCAATGGCGTGGGAGATGTTAGGGTGATGATTACCTCCCAGGATAATCGAGTCAATGAGGGAGATGTCTATGTCAATGTAATGGATCAACCAATAGAAAAACCCAAGATTAAAGTGGAGGGAGTGATCGTAACCGCAGAAGGAGCAGACAGAGTGACGGTGAAAAATGACATTATAAGTGGTGTAGCAGCACTATACGGAATACCGTCAACCAGAATAATGGTATATGAAAAAAAAGGGGGAACAGATAAATGAATATGAAACTGACAAAACGAAAAAAGGCTATGATTTTAGGAGCATTAGTGTTGATTTTATGTTTGACTGTGGTCAACAATCAACTTCAAACCAAGAGTAATATGACCGCATCCACAGAATATGTCAATTACGAAAAAGAGCAGATTGAAGAGCATAACGGAGATGTACTGGTAGATAGCTTGAACATTTCTTCCTTACCCGGTGCAAGCATAGAAACCATCAGCTCAGAAAAAACTGAGGGCGAAAACGAGGAAAATATGGATCAGCATACGGTGTACATAGATGAAGAAAGCCAGATTGTCACTTCTGATGACTATGCCGAGTTATCCAACGCCGATGTCTATTATGATGAGGCAAGAGCAACCTTAAACATGGACAGAAATAATATCGTAGGAATGTTGACTGAAGTAATAGCTCAAGCACCTGACGGTCAAGAAAAAAATAATGCCACTAATCAGAAACTAAAAATCATTGACTATATGAATAAAGAAAAGAATATCGAAAGCTTAATTAAAGCAAAAGGATATGAAGATGCATTAGTTGTGATTACCGACAGTGCTGTAACTATCACAGTAAAGAAAAACGATTTAAGCCAATCTGATGTTGCCAAAATTTGTGATATCGTCATCAGAGAAACAGGTAGAAATGCCAATCAAATCGTTATTCAAAGCAAAGCCTAATTTCATAGGGAAAACAATATCAAAAAAATTGCAAATACAATTGTTTATTTGCAATTTTTCTGTTATACTGGATAAAACATTTTTGTATTACTTCCGCTTTAGGGGTAATAGATACTAAGGAGAAAAATGAATACCGGCAACGAAGAAAAAATGGGCTTACAAAAGATAGTAAAAAGCTTATTGGAGGCGGATTCCTCTTTAAAACACATCAAAATTGTTCAAAATGACAAGGGATACACCTTAGACGTCTATATGAATGTGGATTATGGGGTCAAGATCCCTCAAGTAGCTTGGGATCTGCAGGAAAGTGTAAAAAAACAATTGGCTGATATGACAGATATTCCTGTGATATCCGTAAATGTGCATGTTCAGGGTGTCAATTTCCCCGAGGAACAACAGAATGAGGAGGAACGGGAATCATGATAAGTCGCGGTAAAGCGAGAGAACTTTTTATGCAAATGTTATTTGAGATGGAAGCTCAAAATGATTTTTCTGAAAAAATAAAAGAAAAATATATAAATGAAAATATAGACGATAAAAAATTTGTGGATTATTTCAACGCGTTATATGCAGGAATCACAAACAACCTTTCTCATATTGATCAACACATTGAGCAATGCTCTCACAAGTGGAAAATTCAGAGAATGGCTCGAGTGGATCTCGCCATATTGCGTCTGGCGGCAGGGGAAATTTTCTATATCGAAGATATCCCCTCTAGGGTTTCCATCAACGAAGCTGTGGATTTGGCCAAAAAATTTGGTACGGAAGATTCCGGTAAATTTGTAAATGGTATTTTAGGCAACCTATTAAAACAAAATTCCGCATTATGTGAAGAAACATCATCTGAAGAAAAATTAACTATAGAATAAAACCATTTGAATAAAAATTTGATAAAAATACATTAAGCTATAAAATTTGTAAATAAGTCACATAAAGGAAATCGGTTTGGCCATAAAACCCATAAGTGTTTCACAATTAAATAGCTATATTAAACGAGTATTGCAGTCGGATCCCCTTTTAGGAAACGTTACGGTAATAGGTGAAATCTCCAACCTGAAATATCACAGCACCGGACACGTATATTTTACTTTAAAGGATCAAAACAGTAAGCTCAGTTGTTTTTTGCCTGCTGATCAGGTGAGAAGCTTGCGATACGAGCTTTCTGATGGTATGGAAATCCATGCATCCGGTTATGTTTATCTCTTTGAAAGAGGAGGCACTTACTCCCTAAATATTCGAGATATTACAGTGGCAGGAGTGGGAAACCTAAGCTTAGCCTTTGAGAAATTAAAAGAGAAGCTTGCGGCAGAGGGACTCTTTGATGAGAGGAAAAAAAAACCCTTACCTTTCTTTCCTCGAAAGATTGCTGTGGTTACATCGGAATCCGGTGCTGCCGTAAAAGATATCGTTAAAATTATAAAAAACAGAAATACTATAGTAGATGTCCTAATCTTTCCTTGCCAAGTTCAAGGTCCTGCAGCGGCAGGGGAAATTGCCGGTGCCATCCGCAAGCTGAACGAAAAGTTTCCGGAGTTGGATTTAATGATTGTAGGCAGAGGTGGGGGCTCCATGGAAGAGCTTTGGGCTTTTAACGAAGAATTAGTGGTCAGAAGTATTTTTGCCTCAAAAATACCCGTCATTTCCGCTGTGGGTCATGAAACAGACATTACTATGGCTGATTTTGTAGCGGACAAACGAGCGGAAACACCTACTGCGGCGGCTCAAATGGCAGTGCCTCACATCGGTGAATTGAGAAATTATCTGAACGCCGAGCGGGATTTTTTGATTAAAAGCCTGAAGGATTATATAAAATATGCTGAAATGAAAATAGAGAGTAAAAATATTTCTGCTTTAAAAATGAGCTTGGAAAATAAAATACAAAAAAATTATCATATTATAAGTTCATTGAAAGCTAACTTAGACCATACCATAGAAAGCCTAATCATAGAGAAGGAACGATACTTAGACAGTTTACACGGCACTTTAGAACAGCTTAACCCTATGGGAATTTTGGATAAGGGATATGTGGCTCTCGCAGATATTGAGGGTGGATTGATTTCTTCAGTGGAAGCCTTGGAAAAAGGACGGTTGGTACAAGCAATATTCAGTGATGGCAGAGCTAAAATGACAGTGGACGATATCTATAAGGAGACAAAAGATGGCCAGAAAAAAAGAAGGAATTGAAAAAAACGAAAATCTGACCTTTGAAAAAGCCTTGGAAGGTTTGGAAAAATCAGCACAAGCCTTAAGAGAGGATACTTCTACCTTGGAGGCAGCAATTCAGCATTATGAAGAAGGCATAAAATATTATGATTATTGCAATGTACTATTAAAATCGGCAAAGCAAAAGATCGAAGTATATAAGGGAGATGAATAAAATGATGAGTTCTGAATATCGAAGGTTAAAATCATTGGTAGATAACCACATTCTTGATTTTTTGCCGGAAGTAGATCATAAAAGCATCACTCTGTATGATGCAATGGCCTACAGTTTAAAAGCGGGAGGAAAGAGAATTCGCCCAGTTTTATTGTTAGCTGCTTGTAGTTTCTCCGGCGGCGATGAGAATTTAGCCTTGCCTTATGCCTGTGCCATAGAATATATTCATACCTACTCATTAATCCATGACGATTTGCCCTGTATGGATAACGACGATTTGAGAAGAGGGCAGCCTACCAATCATAAGGTTTATGGTGAAGCTATAGCCACATTGGCGGGAGATGCCTTGTTAACCTCTGCCTTTGAGGCCATGAATAAGGATATGCTTCTTTATTTTGACAATATGGAAAAGGTTAAAATGAGAATCCGTGCTATCTATGAGATTACAAAGGGGGCAGGCTGTAAGGGTATGTTGGCAGGACAGACTGCGGACATCGAAGGAGAAGGTCACCAATGCTCCAGAGAAATGTTGGACTATATTCATGTAAATAAGACGGGAGCCCTGATTACCTCTGCCGTACGGGCAGGAGCATATTTGGGAGGTGCAGATGAAAAAACTTTACAGGATTTAACGGAATATGCGGATCACTTAGGCTTAGCCTTTCAAATTACAGACGATCTTCTGGATATTGAAGGAGACGAAAAGGAAATGGGTAAAAAAGCAGGAGCTGATCAGTCAAAGCTAAAATCCACTTATCCCGCTTTGTACGGCTTGGAGGCCTCCAAATTCAGGATGAAGAGCCTTACGGAAAATGCTATAGAAGCTTTAGCAGATTATTATGATAATGCAGAATTCTTTGTAGAGATTGCAAAAGATTTAGAGCAGAGGATCAAATAAAATCAATTATAACTTAGGAGTCACAATTCATGATAAAAAACTTAATGGATTATCAATTCCCTGAGGATTTAAAAACCATGAGCTACAAAGAGTTAGACTTATTAGCGGTGGAGATCAGGGAATTTCTCATAGATACGCTTTCAAGGACTGGCGGACATGTTTCTTCCAATCTGGGGGTGGTGGAACTGACCATCGCTCTTCACAAAGTCTTCGATAGCCCAAAGGATAAGATTATATGGGACGTGGGACATCAATCCTACGTCCATAAATTGCTTACAGGACGGGCAGAGCGCTTTGACAGCCTCCGTACCTTTGGTGGCATTAGTGGGTTTCCCAAAAGAGAGGAAAGTCATCACGATCTCTTTGACACAGGTCACAGCAGCAATTCCATATCTGCAGGTATGGGCTTTGCAGTTGCTAGGGATTTAAAGGGGGAGGATTATGCGGTCTTATCGGTTATTGGCGACGGTGCTCTCACAGGAGGCATGGCTTACGAGGGTTTAAATAATGCAGGTTCTTCCAACGCTAATATGATCGTAATTTTAAACGATAATGAAATGTCTATTTCTCCCAATACCGGTGGAATGTCCCAACATCTCAGTCGGCTACGAGGGTCAAAAGCTTACTTAAGCTTCAAAAAACAAGTTAAAAAGGCTTTGGCTCATATCCCCGGAGTAGGAAACGGCATTTACGGTGGTCTGGAATATATCAGGGATACGTTGAAGTATGCAGCTGTAGCTCCCGGGGCAATCTTTGAGGAATTAGGATTCAAGTATTTTGGACCTGTTGACGGTCATAATATACAGGATTTGGTGGAGATCTTTAATATTGCCAAAACTTTAAAAGTGCCTACATTGATCCATATCATAACGAAAAAAGGCAAAGGTTATAAAAATGCAGAATTGAACCCCGGAAAGTTTCACGGCATGGGTCCTTTTGACGCGGAGACAGGATTGGCCAAAACTCAGGAAAAGCAGTTGAGCTTTTCTCAGGTGTTTGGAAAGAAAATGGTAGCATTAGCTACCGAAAACCCTAAAGTAGTAGGAGTGTGTGCAGCAATGGAGGACGGTACCGGCCTGACGGAGTTTGCAACAAAATATCCGGATCGCTTTTATGATGGAACCATCGCAGAGGCCCACGTGGTTACCTTTGCTGCGGCATTGGCAGCCAACGGTTTTCGCCCTGTAGTAGCCATTTACTCCACTTTTTTACAAAGAGCGTATGATCAAATTCTCATAGATGTGGCCATGCAAAATTTACCGGTGATTTTCGCTGTAGACAGAGGTGGGATCGTGGGGGCAGACGGGGAAACGCATCACGGAATTTTTGATC
>CAYWVS010000066.1:0-17434 GCA_964461765.1 uncultured Anaerovorax sp. | reverse complement strand
GATGATTAAAGATTTATTTTCCTATAGACCGGGAGATGAAGTTTCCGTAAAGATACTGAGGGACGGAAAAGTTGAAGTGCTGAAGGTTACACTAAGTGATATGGTAGAATAGTTTGAAGATTAAAATCATTTGTGTGGGAAATTTAAAGGAAAATTATTGGAAAGATGCAGTATCTGAGTATGGGAAACGCCTGAAAAGATACTGCGATTTTTCTATTGTAGAGGTGAAGGAAAGCAGAGAGCCTGACAATGCTTCCCCGGCGGACTGGAATAAGATGAAAGATGCAGAGGGTCTTGGGATTCTAAAAAACATAAAAAAAGAAGAGTATGTCATCGCTTTGGCCATAAATGGTGTAAAGCTAGACTCAGAAGGGCTTGCAGATAAGATCAGAAACTTTGGAGTAATGGGAAAAAGCAACATAACGTTTCTCATAGGAGGATCCTTTGGTCTTTCTCGGGAAGTGATGGATATAGCTCACATGAAGCTTTCCTTTTCAGACTTGACCTTTCCTCATCAACTCATGAGAGTCATCCTGACAGAACAAATCTACAGATCCTTTAAGATCATCCATAATGAAACTTATCATAAATAAAGAATTTTACTGCCATGTGGCAAAGCAATTCACAGTTTTGGAAAGTTCTGCTTTATTTTCGGGCAGTTTCACTGAGAGAAAACAAACTGAATCCTTGCAACAGTGTTTTCTCTCAGGAAACTGATTCCTCAAATAAAGGAACTTTTACAAAACTGCTCAAAGCTTTACCCCATTGGCAGTAAAATTCAACCTTAACATCATTTTCGAGTGGGTCTATTTAAGATCATAAAAATTAGGGCGTTTACCATTAGGGCAATCACCCCACTGAGGCTTGCGGACATTCCCCCCAGAAAGATAAGTAACAACAAAGTGGCGATGCCGCTTAACAAACCCCAGAGAGCTCCAAGGGCACTGGGGTTTTTCAATAAGAGGGCACCCAGGGTAGGTATGATAATTTGGGCGGTGCCTCCCATGGCCACGGTTCCCGTTTCCACAATGAGGGAAGGGTTTCCTAACAATATTAGATAGGCAAAGGCAGAGGAAAAAAGTACAGCCCACTTTGCTACATGTACCAGTTTTTTATCGGAGGCATCAGGATTAATGTATTTCTTATGAATATCCACGGTGTAAATGGCGGAGATAGCATGAATTTGGGAATTAGCAGTGGACAAACAAGAAGCTGCAATACCACAGAAGAAGAAGGAGGATAGCGCGGGGGGAACAAAATTGGTAAGCAGTAAAGGCATCAAGGTATCCGGTTTTTCCAAATTAGGGAAAAGAACGATACCGGCGTTACCGGCTAACATAATCCCCAGATACTGAATAGAGGCGATGGTAAGCAAAAGAGGCATTACCTTAAATACTCTGCTGTTTTTTGCGGCATAAGCCCTGATCCAAAGCTGAGGCCCCATAAGGGCACCTATGGGTATGATGATAAACATGGATATCCAAAGCAATATATCGGAACGGTTTCCTGAGGTATTTAATACCAACTTTTCCGGCTCGTTTTGTGAAATATATGAAAAAAGCTCATGAATAGAGCCGATCTTGCCCGTCAGATAAAAACCAACTAGCAGCATGGATGAAAAAATAATGACTCCGTAGAAGCAATCTGCCATGGCCACTGCTCGAAGACCACCGGCCCAAAGGTAAATAATCATAACTAAATAAAAAATTAGTCCGCTCATTCGCCAAGGAATCATATTTCCCGAGGCGATTTCTATCAAATATGCCCCGGCAGAAAGCTGTATTTGCAAATAGGGTATGGTAAAAATCAGCAAAGTAAAGGTTATGGCAATGCTTAATGCCTTTGAATCATAAGTTTTTGTAAAAAAATCTCCCGGGGTAATGCAACTGTTTTCTTTTCCGAATCTCCAAATTTTTCTCCCCAATACCATTAGCAATATGCCGAACAGCGCGTTCCATGCCATGGCTGTCATATAGACAGGACCTTTGGAATAAAAATAGGAGCTGGCGCCCAAAAACGCAAAGGAGCTTACCCAGGTGGCATAGACTGTAAAGAAGAACAGGGGAGTAGGCATGCTTCTGCTTTCCACAAAGAAATCCTCTAAAGTAGAAAAGGATTTGTTTCTGGCGATTTCAGCGATGATTAGTGGAACGAATGTGAAGATGAAAATGATCATCAGCACCGGGGTTGATGGATTCATCCTTTACCTCTAAAAACGGAGATGATTCATGGTACTATGTAGGGATAAATTGCAACTAGTTTTTCTAAAAGAACTTCCTTGCTTCATCTCTTAATAAAATTTTCTATAGATTATATAATAACAAAGCTTTATAATAAATACAAATGAAAAAATTAAACCTTAAATAAATTTAAAGAATTAAACGACATGAAAATGAATAATTGACATTTTTTAAATAGTAAATTTTAATTCTAAAAGTTTATTTTTTTAAGTAGTTTTGTCTTTTCTATAACATTTAATAGTTAAAATAATAAGATAATTTTATTAAATTTAGGTAGAGTTTATATTTAAAAGGAAGGGGAAAAGAAGTTGACTTTAGCGTTGATTATCATATCGTTTATCATCTTTACTTTTCTCATTTCATTCGTGTATTTTATTTTATTTGCCAAAACTCAGCAGAACTTTGTCAAATATTGGGCTTTAAGCTGGATTTCTTACTCTTTCAGCTTAGTTTTTTTGATTCTTTCCATGACCTATGAGAACCTACCCCTTTTAGAGATCCGAAAGATGTTTGATATGTATAATATCATGTTTTTGCTCTTTGGGGCTTACGCCTTTTCCAGAAGGTATGTACCCAGTTATTGGTATCGCTTTAGTCTTTATCTCATGATTTGGGTGGGAATCGGAATGTATTCCCACTTTGAATTGATGCCCACATACCTTCCGGTTTCTGTTTATCAAATGGTCATTACGGGGGTCATGTGTTATGTTATTTTTAAACATTGGGATAGCAGTATATACGAAAAAATGACCTATGTGGTAATCTTTGCGGTTTGGGGTTTTGGGAAAGCTACGGTGTCATTGTTAGAGGCTAACAGCTTACAAATTTCCCATTATTACTTAGTGGAAATGCTCTTTTCAAACATACTTATATTTTGTATTTTTTTCATTTACTTAAGAAAAACCAATATGGAATTAAATCAAACAGAAAGACTTTTTTTGATTATTGCTGAAAATGCTGCTGACATTATCTTTTACTACCAGTTAAAACCTGAACCTAAATTTACCTTTGTAACACCTTCTGTAGAGGGCATGACTGGTTATACGGTACAGGATTTTTATAGCAATTCAAGATTATACTTGGAGCTATTGCCCATTGAATTTTTCGACTGGGGGAATCGAATCTTCTCTGAGTTGTCAGAGGCAGAAAAGGAAAGGGTTTTCCCCTTGGTACATAAAAACGGCAATACCTTATGGATGGAAATAAACACCAAGGTCATCTATGATAAGGAAAACAACCTGCCTGTTGCGGTGGAAGGTATGATTCGAGATATCAACCAGATGAAGATAGCTAAGGATGAGCTCATTTCCTCCAAGCAATCACGAGAGCTGCTATTATCCTATGTGTCTCATGAGTTGAGAACTCCTGTAACTTCCATTTTAGGATATATCAATGCGGTGAAGGATGGTACCTTGTCCACCATTGAAGAAAGAAATAAGGCCTTAAATATCATACATTCTAAGGCTTTAATACTGGAACGTCTTATCAACGACCTTTTCCAACTGTCCAAATTAGAAACTAACCAATTTTCTTTTAATTTCATTCTTATTTCAATAGAAGAACTTTCTGAATCTCTGATAGATAGATATGTTATGGATATTCAAAACTCCGGATTGATTTTTAAATATGAAATTGATGAAAAGAATTTAAAAAATGAGTATGTAATTGTTGACCAAGAACGAATCGATCAAGTTTTCGGAAATATTGTATTTAACGCTATTAAATATACAAAGGCAGGGGATAAGCTGACTGTAAAATGCGGGCTCAGTAAAGATGGGAAGTTTTTACAAGTAAAAATTTCGGACACGGGCTTAGGCATTGCCAGTAAGGATATCCCAAGAATATTTGACCGCTTCTTTAAGACTTCCATAAAGGGTGAAAGCAATCGAAATTTAAACACCGGCTTGGGGCTTACCATATCAAAGGAGATCATACAGGCTCATAAGGGAGAAATTTGGGCCAAGAGCCGACAGGGGAAAGGAAGCACCTTTACCTTTACCATTCCGCTGTTTCATGAATAGAATTATATTTTTTAGGAGGAAGCAATCATGGCAGGAGAAACCATACTGATCGTAGATGATGAAAATGAAATCAATGATTTAATCAGATCTTATTTAGTGAAGGAAAGCTTTGTTCCCGTATCAGCTTTTAATGGAAAGCAGGCCATGGAGATGTTGCGAGAGCATAAGCCTCAGTTCATCATTTTGGACGTTATGCTTCCCGATATTGAGGGTACTGACTTATGCCTTGAAATCAGAAAGGAAAGCGATGCACCTATACTGTTTCTAAGCTGTAAATCCGAGGAAATTGATAAGATTATAGCCCTTTCCGCAGGGGGAGATGATTACATGACCAAGCCGTTTTTGTCGGGAGAGCTCATTGCCCGTGTGAAAGCGCATTTAAGAAGAGTCCGTACCATCAGCAGAGAGACTCAGGAAGAGGATGAGATACACGAATTTTCAGGTCTTATGGTGAACATGACCACCAGAGAAGTAAAGGTAGATGGGAGCTTTGTGAATTTAACTGCAAAAGAATTTGATATATTAAAGGTATTTATTAAGAACCCCAGAAGGATATTTACTACAGAGCAGATGTTTGAAGCCGCTTGGAAGACCAGCAGCCTGGAAGGGGATGCCAGAACTGTCATGGTTTACATCAGCACATTGAGAAAAAAGCTTGAATACAACCCCCAGAATCCCAAGTACATCATCAGTATTCGAGGGGTGGGGTACAAGTTTAACCATAACTTACTATAGAATTTCAATAACCATACATCCATAGAGGGGTTAGAAATAAGTTTAGCAGAAGTATACTACCTTTCTTTAAATTTTAAATTTAAGTAAATCTATACTTAATTTAAGGTTGGTTTAAACTTCATTTAAACTTCATATGATAAACTTTAAATTGCTTTATAATTTGAATATTCAAAAAATAACGTAGTCGTAAGTTTGTTAAAGGAAAGGAGGTTTTTCTATGAGAAAATCGAAAATGTCAGGCAAGACAAAGATGATCTGGTTGCTAATCATCATAGGCTTTATGTTTATGGAGTTTCCCGGTGTCTTTTTCTTTAAAGACAAATCTGATCCCTTTATCCTAGGGTTGCCGTTTATTTACGGATATATCCTCTGTTGGTGGGTTTACTTCTGCGCTATTCTATTTTATGCTTACAAAGTCAATTGGGGAGAAGATATCACTTACAAGGCTAATTGGGGAGATGAGGTAAAGAGTGAAGGAGGATGGGAAGAATGACAGGTTCCAACATCGCAGCTCTGTTAATTATCGCTCTATTTATGCTCATTCCTTTGGCTATGGGTGCGGTAGCGGGTAAAAAATCCTTACCTACTACGGAGGACTTTTTCGTTCAAGGAAGAGGTATGGGTTCCGTGGCCGTTTTCTTTACCGTTGCGGCTACCTGGTGGAGTGCTTTCGCCTTTATGGGATCCAACTCTTATTTTTATTTAAGCGGACCTCTATATTGGACAGCCATTGCATGGAATATTTTATTTGGTATTATTTACTACGGGGTAGGTAAAAAAATCTGGTATTTGGGAAAAATCAATAATTACATAACCCCGAAGGATTTTTTTAAGCATCAATATGGATCGGAAGCGCTGGGCAACATGGTGGCCGTCATCATGTTACTTTTCACCTTGCCTTACCTGCAGATTCAGCTCACCGGCGGTGCTTATCTCATAGAAGTAGCTTCAGGTGGAATCATTTCCTTTAAATATGCAGCGTTGATGTTTTATGCTGTAATTATTATTTACGTTTGGTCCGGGGGATTGAGAGCAGTCGCTTGGACCGATATTTTCTACGGTGTACTGTTATTCTTCGGAATGGTATTTGCAGGAATCTATATTGCAAATCTTCTGGGTGGACCTACCCATATGTTTGAAAAATTAAGAGAGGTAAAGCCTGAGAACTTAACCTTGCAAGGCAATATGTGGGTGGGATGGTTGACCATGTTTATCATCACTCCGGTGGGATCTTTTATGGGGCCTCAGCTTTGGACAAGAATGTATGCGGTAAAATCTCCTAAACTGTTTAACTTAATGCCATTTTTGTTGGGATTTGCCGCCATCGCTTATGTAGGCTCTATGCTGGTAGGAAACTCCGGTGCTATTTTGGAACCCGGCATGACAGAAGGAACGGATAAAATTTTGCCCATGGTTCTTTACAAATATGCACCCTTTGTATTGGCTTGTTTCATCATTGCTTGCGGTGCTGCAGCTGCCATGTCCACTGCCAATTCACAGATTCACGCCATGTCTGCAGGATATACGGTAGACTTTCACAAGGCATATATCAATAAAAATTTAAGTGAGAAAAAATTAGTTTGGGTGGGAAGATGGACTATTTTGGTATTATCTGCCATCGCTTACGTCATGTGCTTATACGTTCCCGGATTATTGGTAACCATAGGATTGGTGGCTTTGGCAGGGACTGCTCAAGTCATGGTTCCTACCTGCGGTGCTTTGTTCTGGAAGAAATCTACCGTTATGGGAGCTATCTCCGGTCTTGTGGTTGGAATCGGATTGCTTTGCTTGTTCACATTCAAAGTCATCCCTGTACCTGAGCCTTTTGCTTCAGGAGGACACACATTACTTTCCTTCCTCTGCAACATAGTGGTATTTGTATTGGTATCCATGGTGACAAAACCAAGACCAACCAAGCTTATGGACGCCCATCAGAAACAGTACGACGTTTTTTATAGTGGTAATTACTAATCTCTTCAGAAACCTCTTCGGAGGTTTTGATAGAACCATCAGAATGACATAAAGCAATGGTGAGGGAAGCTGTATCCTTGTATAGAGCTTCTCTCATTTTATATCTCTGCATAAAGTTTTCCATGGATTCTTCTTCGCTCTGCTCTCCCATGAAAGCCAGTGGCCTGTTAATATCGTTTTTTACTCTTTCAAAAAGGATTTCCAGAGGTGCTTCCAAAAATACGGTAAACTCTTTCTTTAGGATCATGCAATTTAAAGGATCTAAGATAATTCCGCCGCCGCAGGAAACCACCAAGCCTTTATATGCTTTATTCTTTCCGGATTCCTTTTCTAAGATGTTCTCAAACTCTGCATATTTTCCTGCTCGCTCAGTCATCTTGTGAATGGCTCCTTTTCCTCCTGTTAGAACATCAGCAGTGCTGGAAATATTGCAAAGGCGATCCAAAAGCTCCGCCTCGTAATTTCGGAATTGGTGTTCACCGTAAACCATGAAGATTTTGCGGATGGACATGCCTTCTATGCGCTGAATTTCTTCGTCCATATCTATGGTTTTGTATTCTAAGCTCTTGCTTAGAATGTTGGCTACAGTCGTCTTACCGCAACCCATATAGCCTATTAAAAATATACAATTTTTCATTTTGATGCCTCCATGTATTGGATATTATTTAAGGTAAAATACTCTTGATACTCCTTGTCCAAAGAGTCGCAGATAAAATATTTGATGGATGATAAAGCGGATACGGGGTACATAGAAATTTTACCGAACTTCTCATGATCTGCCAGTACATACCAATTTTCTGTCATCTTTGGAATGCACTTGTAGATATAGGTACTGATGATGGAATTAACCGTGAGGCCCGCCTTAATATCAATGCCTGAAATGCTTGTAAAGGCTTTATTGACGTAGATACCTTCAAAATATTTCAGAGGATCTATCATACTGGAAAAAAGAGTGTTTTGATCTGTGGTTGTCACTTCTCCTCCAATTAAATACACTTTGTAGACCTTTCCAAGTAAGATATTCAGTGCGGTGATGTTGTTGGTAACCACTGTAAGGTTTTGAAATCTCCCTAACTTAGATGCTAGCACGCAGCAGGTTTTGCCGGATCCTAAGAAAATGCTATCTCCATCTGTAATTTCCTTGCATGCAACCTCTGTGAGCCGATCATTTGTTTCACTGACAAAAGAAACCTTCTGTAAGGTAAAGTTGTTATCCCTTGCTGACATTGCACCGCCGTGAAAACGTTTGGCAACACCTTTTTTTTCTAAAAAAATCAAGTCTTTTCGAATGGTTACTTCACTGACATTAAACTGTTTGCATAAGTCAGCCACATATACCTTAGTGTTATTCTCTAATAATTCTGTAATGGTGTTTAATCTTTCTAATAACATGTTATATCCTTTTATTTTTAGGTAATCATAAGTCTAATTACTTTGATTATATTACGTTTGGTTTCGATTTGTCAATATTTTTGAATTTTCAAAAATATTACTTGACAGCAGCTATAAATTATGTTATTTTAAACGCAACAAAACATAATAAAAAATAATAAAACGAAAGCAAACCGAATAACCAAATAACCAAATAAAAAGAAAGGCAACGTCATGTATCATTGGAATTTTAATTTAGATAGACCCCTTAGCATTTTGACTGTGGGGAGAGCAGGAATAGATTTAAACACCCTAGATGTAGATTGTTCATTTGCAGAAAATAGAGGATACACAAAATCAGTAGGAGGATCCCCGGCAAACATAGCTCAAGCATTGGCAAGGCTTAATATCCCCACAGGATTTATAGGCAAGGTTGCCGGAAATGGAATGGGGGAGTATATTAAAGATACCTTTGAGGCAGCAGGAATTAATACCCAAGGCTTGATCTTTGACAAAACAGGTGCTCCCAATTGCCTTGCAGTTACCTATATTCTTTCTCCATCAAACTGCGGTTCCTTTTTTTATAGAAATGGTACTGCAGATCTTCTCTTAAGCCCGGAGGATATTTCAGAGGATTATATAAAAAGTGCTGCAGCGGTTCTCATTTCAGGCACGGCACTTTCGGAAACTCCTTCTAGGGATGCAGTGTTCACCATTCTTGAGTACGCTAAAAAACACAGTTTAAAAATAATTATGGACATTGACTACAGACCTTACGGTTGGGAGTCGGTGGAAGAAGCTTCGGAATACTACAACAAAATTTTAGAACATTGCCACATCATCATTGGAAATCGGGAAGAGTTTAACGTTGTAGAGCAGTTGACCATGAAAGGCAATAAGGATAATGAGAAAAGTGCACTATGGTTTTTAGATAAAAATGCAGAACTGGTGGTCATAAAGGACGGTGAAAGGGGATCTGTGGGATACACTAATAATCAGGCTCCTGTGTCCTGCGGCATTATCAAAACCAAAGCATTAAAAACCTTTGGCTCAGGGGATGCCTTTGCGGCAGGGTTGATCTATGGACTGGTACACTCAATGGAATTAATAGAATCCCTAAGATTCGGTTCTGCTTGTGCTTCTATTGCGTTACAAACGGTAAGCTGTACAGAAGGGCTTCCCAACTGCCAAGAAGTTGAAGAATATTTAAAAAATCATGTTTTTACAGAATAGAGGTTTGTTAATGAATATATTTAACCAAATAGAAAAAGCCGCCCAGGGTGAGAATATCATCATTGGATTTAACGTATTTGGGTACGAAGATGCCCTGGAGCTAGTCAGGGCTGCCGAAGAGGCGGAACAAAGTATCCTATTGATGATCAATAGAGATGCCTCCGGGGTTATGGCCATAGAACACTGGGGTGCTCTGCTTAGCTCTATTGCAGGAGCCTCATCTATACCCATAGGTGTACATCTGGATCACTGCAGCGATAAAGACCTGATTTTTAAGGCTATGGATTCAGGGTTTACCTCTGTAATGTACGATGGAAGCAAGTTACCATTGGAGGACAATATTAAAAATACAAGAGAAATCGTCCAAAGAGCCAATGAAAAGGGCATAAAGGTGGAAGGAGAGGTTGGCTGCGTACCTTATAGCGATAAAGGGGAGACGGAAATACAGCTAACTTTGCCTGAAGAGGCTAAAAGGTTACAAGAAGAAAGCGGATTGCATATGTTGGCTGTTTCTGTGGGCAACGTTCACCGCCTTACAGATAAAAAGGTAAACATCAACTTTTCTCTTCTTAAGGAAATCGAAGCATTATGTAATGTGCCTTTGGTCATTCATGGAGCCAGCGGCATTGAGCCGGAAGATCTCCAAAGGCTGAAGAAAACCAAAGTTGGAAAAATTAATTTGGGTACAGCCATTCGGCAAGAATTCGGTCAGGGGCTAAGAGAAGAAATTCTATCGAACCCTGAGGAATTTGACAGATTAAAGTTAATGGTAAACCCCAGAGAGAGGATTTATAAAAAAGCCTTAGAATTAATCAATTTATTAAAGTAAATGAAGGAAATTAAATCATAATGAAACGGCAGTTAAATAAAATGAAATAAATAATAGTGAATAAGGAGGATCTATATGAGACTACAACAGAAAGAGCCTTTCAAAAACGGATATAACAGCATTACGGAGCTAAAGGGCAAGCATGATGATATGCTTATGGACTTTGGAATATTGGAATTGGGCAAGGATGAATCCTACGTGGATGAAAATCCCTTGGAAAAAGTAATTATTCTGTTATCCGGTGAAGTGGAAGTGACTTGGGGTGAAGAAAAAGTTACAGTTAATAGGGACAACTGCTTTGATGATAACTTATGGTGCATTAACCTAGACAAAAACACCTCTGTAAGGGTAAAGGGTATAGCAGAAAACAGCGAACTATCTGTGGTGAGAACAGAAAATGATAAGAGTTTCGACGTGGGCATTTACGATAAAAGCAATATTACCTATGAAGTTCGTGGAGAAAACACCATGTTGGATGCAGGTAGGAGAATTGTGAGAACAGCAATGGATATCAGGTTAACACCTCATTCAAACATCATGTTTGGAGAAGATGTTCATTTCCCCGGTCGTTGGGCAGGATTCCCCTCCCACCATCATAAGCAGCCGGAAATTTACTTTTACAAATTTCACCCATCCAATGGTTTCGGTCTTTTAAAGCATGGAGACGAGGCTGTTTTGTTAGAACACAATGATACGGTGAAAATTATGCCAGGCAGAGTTCACCCTCAAGTGGCTGCTCCGGGTTACGCCATGTATTTCCTGTGGATTATCAGGCATTTAGATGGAGATCCCTATATTAAACCCACCTTTGAAGAGCAGCATGTGTGGGCAGAGGCACCGGGTGCCAAGTACTGGCCTGAAATATAAATTAGAAGATGGCATAAATAATAATAGGTCAGTATTTTAAAAATTAAACTTTTCAAATACCAGAATAAATAAAATTAAAAAATAGAAAGGGTAACATAATGAAAACAATTAAGCTTACCATGTCCCAAGCACTTGTGAAGTTCCTTACGAAACAATACGTTTGCTTTGACGGCGTGGAAACTAAGTTTGTAGAAGGGGTTATGGGGATTTTTGGTCACGGAAACGTGGTAGGTATAGGGCAAGCCCTAGAGCAATATAAAAAAGAAATTACTTTTATACAAGGTAAAAATGAACAGGATATCGCTCATGCCTGCGTTGGTTTTGCCAAACAGAATAACCGAAGAAAGATATTTGCGTGTACGGCATCCATAGGACCCGGTTCCCTCAATATGGTTACTGCGGCAGGTACAGCCACCGTAAATAAAATTCCCGTATTGCTACTACCTTCAGACACATATTCAGACAGACAGCCTGATCCGGTGCTTCAGCAAATTGAAAATGAAGAGAATTATTCTATAAGCGTTAACGATGCATTTAAACCCGTAAGTAAATACTGGGATCGAATTGTAAGACCGGAACAACTGATGACAGCATTGCTAAATGCCTTTCGAGTATTGACAGATCCCGCACAAACCGGCGCAGTTACCCTTTGTTTACCTCAAGACGTACAGGGAGAAAGCTATCTGTATCCTGAGAACTTCTTCAAGAAAAGAGTTTGGCATGTGGATAGAATGGTACCTTCTCCGGAAGCCATAGAGAGAGCGGCACAGATTGTGAAAGATAGCAAAAAACCCTTGATAATTGCAGGGGGAGGGGTTCGGTATAGCCAGTGTGCAGAAGAGCTATTAGCTTTTTGTGAAGAATTCAACATTCCTTTTTGTGAAACTCAATCAGGCAAAGGAGAAGTATCCTTTGACAATCCATTTAACCTAGGTTGTGTGGGAGTTTGCGGAACCCTTTGTGCTAATCTTGCTACTAAAAAAGCAGATTTAATCATTGCGGTAGGAACAAAACTCAATGACTTTGTTACTTCCTCCAAAAGTGCATTCGCCAATGAAGACGTAAAGCTGGTGTGCATCAACGTTAATCGTAGGGATTCTTTAAAAATGGATGGAGAATCCTTAATGGCAGACGGAGAAGAAGGCTTAAAGGCATTATCTAAGGCACTAAAGGGGATAGAGTATAAAAGCGCTTACAAAGACGAGTTCAAAGAATACAAGGAACTATGGAAAGAAGAAAGATTAAAAATTGCTAAGGCAGAAATCCCCGGGGGGCTTTCACAAGCAGGTTTGCTCATAGAACTTAACAATCTACTGGGAGAAAAGGACATCATTATTTCGGCTTCAGGCAGCATGCCCTCAGATCTAGAGCGCATATGGGAGCCCAAGGCACCCGGCACCTATCATTTGGAGTACGGTTTTTCCTGCATGGGATATGAAATTCCTGCGGCATTGGGAGCAAAAATTGCCAACCCGGACTGTGAAGTATACGCTCTCATAGGTGATGGGGTATTTCTCATGGCTCACTCAGAATTTATTACAAGCATTCAAGAGAAGCAAAAAGTTAATGTTATTGTATTTGACAACAATGGACATCAATGCATTCATAACTTGCAGAGAAGTCAGGGAATTCATTCCTTCGGTACGGAGTTTCGTTACAGGGAAGGAGAAGTGTTGGCAGGAGATTACTTGAATGTTGATTTCGCAGCTATAGCCCAAGGGTATGGAGCTAAAGCCTATAGAGTAAACACCTTAGAGCAATTAAAGGAAGCCATAGAAGACAGTAAAAAACAAGAAGGCTCCACTTTAATCGACATGAAAGTATTGCCGGGAACCATGACGGAAGGGTATGAAAGCTTCTGGAGAGTGGGAACTGCCTCCGTTGCAGAAAATCCTGCAGTGGAAGAAGCGGCAAGAAAAATCAGTGAAAAGGTACAAACCCTTAGAAAATATTAAAAATACAAGGTAAATAATTGTTTTAGTTCTAAATTATAAGAAGATTATTAAGAAATTTGTCACGCTTAATGTTTAGTTTTGTCTCTAATTCATTGAGCTTGATATTGGATAAAACTTATAGAAATAGAAAATGAGAGGTAAAAAATGAATATTCAGTTTGGATGTGCCCCAATCAATTGGTCAAATGACGATCTTCCCAGCTTGGGTGGAGAATTGACTTATCAACAGTGTCTAAGCGAAATGGCTTTGGCAGGATTTACAGGCAGTGAAGGAGGAATCAAGTATCCTAAAGATTTTTCCGTAATCAAAAAGGCAATTGACCTTCGAGGAATTACCATTTGCAATATGTGGTTTAGCACAGAGTTTACTACTTTTAAAAATGAAGAAACTTACGAAGCTTTTGAAAAGCATATGGAGTATACCTATGGATTAGGTGCCAGAGTAGTAGGAGCAGGGGAATGTGGTGTCACAGTCCATGGCAATGAAAAAACTCCTTTGTTCCCCAATCGACCAATTTTAACAGATCAACAGTTTGATAATTTAGCTATGGGGCTCAATGAGTTGGGAAAACGAGCTAAGAATAAAGGAATGAAGCTTTGCTTCCACGCTCACGTAGGCACGGGAATTGAAACTAAAGAGGAAATCGATAGGCTTATGGCAGCAACGGATTCGGAAACTGTTTACCTTCTTTTTGACACGGGACATTTGACTGTGGCAGGGGCAGATCCTGTACAGGTGATGAATCAATATATAGACAGGATTGGTCACATACATTTTAAGGATGTAAGAAAAAACATCTATGAAGAATTAATCAAAGACGAGCTGAGTTTCTTGCAGGGTATTAAAAAGGGGTTGTTTACCGTGCCGGGAGATGGAGACATGGTAGCCTGGGATGATATCTTTAAAATCATTCGTGAAAAAGACTATGAGGGATGGATTGTAGTGGAAGCAGAGCAAGATCCTGCTATGGCAGATCCCCTAGAATACGCCATTATGGCCAGAAAATTTTTGAAAGAAAAATTGGGATTTTAGGAGGAAAAACATGAAAAAAGCACTTCACACAAAGACCATTTATAGAAGTAATTTAATTTCTGACATCAGAATTGCAGCAGAAGCGGGATATGAAGCAGTAGAAATGGTAGGTACCAAAATCATGAATTTCTTAGATGCAGGGTATACTTCAGAGGATGCCAAGGCTCTACTGAATCAATACGGCATGAAGATGGTCAGCATTGTAGATATTGCTCATGTTGAGAGAACTGATAAAGAATCTGTGAAAAAAATGTGTTATGAAGCAGAGGTTTTCTCTAAGTTTGCCCAAGATTTAGATTGCAAGCATATTCAGTTGGTTCCTCTTTGTGCTCATGAGGGTAAGCCTTGGGAAGAAGTGAAAAGACTGACTGCCAGCAGTGTGAATGAAGTTTTGGATATCGGAAAGGAGCGAGGCATCTATTTTCAGTTGGAACCCGTGGCGTGGTCTCCCATTCATTCTCTTTCTCAGAGCTTGGAGTTTATCGACTATACGGGCAGAGATAATTTAGGAATGGTTATAGATTTCTGGCACCTTTGGTATGGCAACGAAACAAAGCCTGAAGAGGTGGCAGCCTTAGACAAAAACATGATTTGTAATATTCATTTCTGCGATGGGAACAGGAATGCCCCGGGAACCCTTTGTGACGAAGAAATCTTAAGGGGTGTATACGCAGGAGAGGGTTCCATTAACTTAAAAGAGTGGATTGACGCAGTAAAAGCCACAGGATACGACGGGTATTGGTCCTACGAGTTGGTCAGCAGAAAGCATTGGGAAGCAGATACAAAAGCAGTGGCGGAAACTACCAGCTCTATATTAGATAAATATTTAATTAAATAACCATTATAATTCGCATTAGTTTGGGTGGAAGGAATTATGTTTAAAGAAGAGAGAATTGCAGATAAGCCCCCCCTACGTTGGGGTATGGTTGGCGGAGGAAAAGGAAGCCAAATCGGATACATACATAGATCGGCAGCTCAGAGGGATGGACGGTTTCAGCTAGTGGCAGGAGCCTTTGATGTGGACGAAGCCAATGGACGAAATTTTGGAATACAAATTGGAGTAGAAGGTCATCGTTGCTATAAAGATTACATGGAAATGTTTGAGACTGAAGTAAATCTGGAAGACGGCATACAGGCTGTGTCCATTGCTACCCCAAACTTTACACATTATGAAATATGCAAAGCAGCCTTAAATGCAGGTCTGCACGTTGTCTGCGAAAAGCCCTTATGCTTTTCTTCTACCCAAGCAGAGGAGCTGATTTCCATTGCTCAGGAAAAGGAAAGGGTTGTAGGAGTTACTTACGGATATACAGGGTATCAGATGGTACACCAAGCCAGAAGCATGATTGAGAAGGGTGAGCTGGGAGATATTCGAATTATTAATATGCAATTTGCCCACGGTTTTCATTCTCAGGAGGTGGAAACCCGGGATTCCGGTACCAAATGGAGAGTGACGCCGGAAATGGCGGGCCCTTCCTATGTGTTGGGGGACGTGGGAACCCATATTTTATTTCTGGCTGAAACCATGGTGCCTAATCTTGAAATTAAAAGTCTTTTATGTACGAAACAAAGCTTTGTAAAAAGCAGGGCGCCTCTGGAGGACAACGCTACAGTTCTTTTGAACTTTGACAATGAAATTGTAGGTACCTTATGGGCCAGCGCTGTAAATGCAGGATCCATGCATCAACAGAAAATTAGAGTAATCGGTTCCAAGGCCAGCATTGAATGGTGGGATGAATACCCAAATCAGCTGAGATATGAAGTACAGGGAAAGCCCGCACAAATTTTGGAAAGAGGCATGGGGTATTTACACATAGATGAAGAAGCCGTCAGTTGTGACCATATTGGGGGAGGTCATGCGGAAGGTCTTTTTGAAGCCTGGTCAAACCTGTACGATCGGTTCTATAGAGCCATGATTGCTACTAATAACAACGACAAACAATATTTAAATGATTTTTGGTATCCCAATATACTACACGGAGCCCGAGGAGTT
This sequence comes from uncultured Anaerovorax sp., assembly GCA_964461765.1. GTDB lineage: Bacteria > Bacillota > Clostridia > Peptostreptococcales > Anaerovoracaceae > JAVVUJ01. The sequence goes on along the minus strand of CAYWVS010000066.1, from coordinate 1,187 downwards.
CGTTTTATCGAAAAATGCTTACAGTCAGCAGAGCTGGGGTCTCAATGGGTAAATTTTGATTGATATTAACAAGGTGTTAATATAAAAAGTTTATTTAAAAAGGAGGAGACAAAATGAAAAAAATACTTTTACTGATGTTGGTAATGGCAATGGTACTTACCGCATTTGCCGGTTGTAGCAGTGGTGGCACCGGCGGCTCAGAGGGTGGTGGTGGAGAAGGTGAGGCTATGAAGGTAGGATATTCCTGCAACAACTTTAATGACACCTTCCAAACTTACATTGCAGATGCTGCAAAGGCAGCCGCTAAAGAAGCTAACATTACACTTGATGTGCAGGATGCTCAAGAAGATGTAATCAAACAGCAAGACCAAATTAAGGCTTTAATTGAGCAGGGAGTCCAAGGCTTGATCGTAGTTCCTGTAGATACTAGCGCCACAGAGCCTATTACAGCTGCAGCTAAAGAAGCTGGAATTCCTTTGGTATACGTTAATAGGAATCCCTTTGGGGAAAGCCAACCACCGGAAAACGTTTATTACATAGGAACGAAAGAAGTAGATGCCGGAAAATTCCAGGCCGAGTATTTAAAAGAATTATTGCCTGATGGCGGTGGAGTAGCAATCCTACAAGGTATCCTTTCCAATGAAGCGGCTTTAAAAAGAACAGAAGGAAATGAAGAAATCCTTAAGGGAACAAATTTCACTATTCTGGCAAAAGAATCTGCCAATTGGCAGAGAGACCAAGGAATTACCTTGACAGAAAACTGGATTACCGCATACGGGGATAATCTAAAGGTTGTACTTGGAAACAATGATGAGATGGCTCTCGGTGCAGTTCAAGCTCTTCAAGCAGCTGGCAAAACTGAGGTTATCGTTATGGGCGTAGATGCAACACCTGACGGAAAAGCAGCGGTAGAAAACGGAACTATGGCTTGTACCGTTCTTCAAGACCCTGTGGCATTTGGAAGTGGTGCTGTAGATATTCTTAAAAAAGTAACAGCCGGCGAGTCTGTTGATGCTGTAACTTGGCTTCCATTTACTTTGATTACACCTGAAAATGTAAAAGAATTTAAGTAATCTATGGTTTAAACTATTAGGGAGAGGGAGGGCAAATCTCTTTCCCTTTTGCCTTTTCAAAACCATTGAACTCTAAAAAGGAGGTAACAGATGGCAGAAGAGAAATACCTATTG
>CAYWVS010000065.1:0-17745 GCA_964461765.1 uncultured Anaerovorax sp. | reverse complement strand
AACTTACCAGCTCTGCACGAGCCGCATCTGTTAATTCAAAGAGACCGCCACTTTCCTTTTGTGTGTACTGTGACATAAAACACCTCCTAAAAAATAACATAAAAATAATACAAAACAATTATACAATATATTTTTAGAAAATGTAACTAGTTTTTTTTATTCCAAAAAACTTTTTTTATAGACTCTGTTTTATACAAAACTTATTCTCTTTTAATCCCTTGGAATATCAAGGTGAAGAATTCCTCATCCATCCAAGGTCCTTTTTTTATCTTCTCTAATTCCGGCATGAAGGGCATAAGGTTGCCGGAAAAGGAGACATAAAAATTAATGGTTCCCATAAGGGAGAGGGTGGTCATCAGGGGATCTATCTCCTTAAATTCCCCTGATGTGATACCTTCATTTATGATTTCATACAATATTTTAAACTTAATACTTAAAAGTTGATGCATGGAAGAGATAAAGTCTTTGTTATCGGAATCATTAAATTCCTTAAACAGATTGGGAATCACATTCTGCAAATTTCCAAAGGCTTTAGCATTGTTTAACTCATTGATAACTAAAAGTCTAAGTTTTTCTTCATTGCTTTTGATTTTATGCAGGTTTTGCTGCATTTCCGAATAAGAATTTAAAATCTTACTCTTTAATATTTCATAGAATAGGGCATCCTTGCTTTTAAAGTACTCATAGACAGTACCTTTACCGATTCCTGCTTTTTCCGCAACTTCTGAAATTTTTGTATTTTCATATCCATTTTTTATAAAGAGATCAAATGCCGCATCTAAAATCAAGTCTCTCTTAGTGCGTTTTTGCTCTGTCACGTTCTGCCACCTCCTTCAACCATTTCTCCTCTTGTTCAGCGATTCGAGCAACCTTTATATCGTGCTTTTGGATTCTTTTTAACCTCTTATCATCTATTAGAGCATAAAATACAGGAATCATAATCAGCGTTACCAAGGTGGAGGCTATGAGACCACCGATGATTGATATCCCCATAGGTGCCAATACTTCGCCACCTTCGCCCAGTCCTAAGGACATGGGGATCATTCCTACGCAGGTAGTGACAGTAGTCATTAGAATGGGCCGAAGTCTTCTACTGCCGGCTTGAACGATAGCTTCGTCTCTGTCCATGGTCAACTTGTGTTGACGAATGAACTCTATGAGAAGGATGGAGTTATTTACTACAATACCGATGAGCATAATCAAACCGATAAAGGAGGTGATGGACAAGGTTTTGCCGAAAATAAACAGGGCGAAAAAGGCTCCTGACATGGCAAAGGGTGTAGCCATCATAACGACGATAGGTAACAGAAGTGCCTCAAACTGAGCGGCTAACAGGAAGTAAACCAGTAGGATAGCCACCACTAGAGCTAACACTAATTGGCCAAAGGCTTCCATCATTTGCTCCTGCTGACCGCCTGTTTCATAATAATAGCCATCAGGGAAAGGGTACTGATCGACTTTTTTTAATATTTGGTCTGTAACAGAAGCTAAATCGTTTCCTAAAACAGTAATGCCCACATCTACATATCGAACCTGATTATGTCTATTGATCATTTTAGGCGAATTATCAAATTCAAAGGTAGCAATTTGACCAACAGAAACGTACTGACCAGTAGGAGTTGAGATCATTACTTGTTTCATGTTTTCCACTGATTTACCGTATTCATCTGATAGAGAAAGATTTACTTCAATTTCATCTCCGGCTACCTTCAGCTTGGTGGAAGTAGAACCGGATAAGGCTGTTTTTAAGCCATTTGCCAACTGATAAGCCGAAACTCCATAGTAGGCGGCAGTATTTCGATCCAGTTTGATTTTTACTTCAGGATTTCCTTCCTCTATTCCTGTGGAAACCTCGGAAACATTAGGTACCTCCATGATGATTTCAGAAAGATCTTCCGATATCTGTTCTAATACATCCAATTCTTTTCCTTTTAGAGTCAGGTTCATGCTGGCATTTGAATCACCGCCCATTCCTCCCATAATGGCGGAGGATTGCTTCACAGATATTTCAGCACCCGAAATATTGCTAACTTTTTTCTTAACTTGCTTTACGATTTGCTCGGTGCTTTTCTCTCTCTCTGTTTTACTTACCAAAGTTACACTGAGAGATGCATCGTCGCTACTTCCGCCAAACATGGGATTGGTATTCCCAATATCCACGGTGCAATGTTTTAATTCAGGAATGCTCATTATATAAGTTTCTAACTCAGTCACCAGTTTATCTTTATCACTTAGAGAGGTACCATATGGCATTTTTATATCTACTTTAAAAGTACCCTCGTCTGAAGAAGGAAGAAATTCCATTCCGATGACGGCCAAAAGAGAGCAGGATAAAACGAACAATACTACGCATGTGGCGATAATCCTTTTTTTCATATTTAAGCTTCTTCGGATAAAGCTCTCATAAGAGTCTGTAAGCCATTCGATAAACCGAGTGAAAAATGGCAAGAGCTTAAACCGATAGTGAAATTTTCCCACCCGTATGTAGTCTGTAGATAATCCGTGTGACATAACCTTTGAAGCTAACATGGGAACTACGGTTAAGGAAACCACCAAAGAAGCCACTAACGCTATAATAATGGTGTAACAAAAATCTCTGAACATCAAAGCGGAGATTCCGTCACTTAGAGCAATAGGCAAGTATACTACAATACTTGTCAATGTAGAAGCAACTACAGCAGCTACAATTTCATTACTTCCTTTTAGGGCAGCTTCATTGGCGGAGTCTGTATTTTGTCTGGTTCGGAAAATATTTTCCAAAACAACTACAGAGTTATCTACAAGCATACCCACAGCCAAGGTCAAAGCACAAAGGGTGATTAAGTTTAAGGACATTCCTCTCAAGCTCATTAGGCCAAAGGTAGCCAAAAATGAGGTGGGTATGGATATGGCGATAATCATAGTAGTTTGTAAATTTCTAAGGAAAAGGAAAATGACGATTACAGCCAACAATGCTCCAAATAGAGCGGATTGGGCTACGGAAGTAATGGAGCTGTTGATAAAGTCGGCCTGATCAAAGCCTACCACAAAATCCATATCTGGGTTGGTCTTTTTCAGTTTTTCCATTTCCTTTTGAATCGCTTTGGAAACATTCACCGTATTAGCGTCAGATTGCTTTGTAATGGTAATGGCAACAGAAGTTTTACCATCTACCCTGCTGATAGAAGTTTGATCCTTATAACCCTCTTCTACAGTAGCCAGATCGTTTAAACGGATAATAGATCTGTCGGCTAAGGTTAAAGGTAAATTTTTAATATCTTCTATGTTTTGAAATTCTCCCAAAGTTCTTACGATAATTTCTTTGGAGCCATTTAAAATATCGCCGCTGGGCATATTAATATTTTCAGCAGCTAACATTTGACTTATTTGAGATAAGGTTAAACCATAACCGGACAATTTTTCCTGATCAAAGGCAACCTTTATTTCTGAGGTGACACCACCGTAAACGTTGACAGAGGCTACACCGGCTGTACGTTCAAAGTAGGAAAGCAGGCTTTCTTCTACAGTACGATTTAATTCATCCAGAGGCATATCGCCGGACACATAAATCTGCATAATAGGGGTAGCGTTCATATCCATCTTAATAACCATGGGGTCAGAAGCTTCGGAAGGAAGCATACTGGATACCAATGCAATCTTTTCTCTCATATTTAATGTAGCAAAATTCATATCGGTACTCATTTGAAACTGTACCAAGACAACAGAGGTTCCCTGGGATGTCATGGACATGATTTCGTCAAGACCTTCCACAGCCGCTAAAGCCTGCTCCAAAGGTTTTGTGATGATAGTTTCCACTTCTTCAGGAGAAGCGTTGGGATATTGGCAGACTACCAATGCCACAGGAAAATCCATTTTGGGCATTAAATCTCTGGGTAGCCCAAAGAGGGAAACGGCACCCACTAATATGACTACCATAGTAAGCATTATAGAAGCAACAGGTCTGTTTATGGCTAATTTTGATAAATTCATTTAAGTCTCCTATTCTATAATGGTTACGGGTTCGCCCTCGGTCACAAAATGCTGACCCTCTGTGATGACTAAATCTCCCGCATCAATACCTGAAATAATCTCAATAAATTCTCCGTTATCTAATCCCGTGGTTACAGGCTTAAAAACGGGCAGATCTTTAACCAACACTGCAACTTGGGATTCTCCATTTTTTATCAAAATGCTTTTTGAAGGAACACAGAGTACGTTGGCTTTATGCTCTGATACGATTTGCACTTCCGCAAACATACCGGCTTTCACTTCTTTTGTAGAATTATCTATTGATATTGTAATGGGGTACGTCAGCAAACCGTTAGCCGGAGCAGGAGAAATTTCCTTGATCCTTCCGTTATACGGAACATCGGATAAGGTTTTGATATAAATTTTTACATTATCACCAATTTTAATTTTACTGATTAAGTTCTCTGAGATATTTGCCTTTATCAATAATTCTGACAAATCGGCTATAACTAATGCAGGTCCCCCTGCACCGGATGCCATGGAGCCCTTGGATACATTTACAGAGGTTATGTATCCGCTAATAGGAGCCGTAACGGTATAGTTTTTCATGTTTTCCGTAATGGTATTTAAGGAAGTTTCCGCAGAAATTAAAGCACTTTGAGCTTGCTCATACTGTTGCAGTGAAACAGCGCCTTCTTTGTATAGAATTTCCATTCTTTCCAGATTGGTTTGGGCGTTTTCATAAGCATCCAAGGCTTGATTATAGGAGATACCTAAAGAGCCCTGATCGATATTAAACAGCACAGCTCCTGCAGCAACCCAATCACCTAACTTTACATTTACATTTGTAATTTTGCCGTTGGCCATGGGAATGACAGACACTTCTTCCTTTGGCTGTACTCTTCCGGAAAGAGGGGATGTGGCAGAAATGGATGTAACTTGAGCGGAAGTTACTTTAATATTTACCGGAACCTTTTCTTCCTCCACGGGAGGCTTATTTCTTTCAAAGATTCTATAACCTAACAATCCTCCAAAAAGAAGCACCACAACTAGCAGAAAAATAATCCCTTTAAGGTTTCTTTTCTTTTTTGGGAATGTTTCATCTACTGTATTTTTTAGTTTTTCTGAATTATTTGGTTCACTCAAATTACTTGCTTCATTCATAGTATCTCCGTCTTTCCTAGGATGTACTTCATTTTCCTGTTTTGTATCATCTTTATCATCCTTCGTATAGTTTAAACCGTTGGTCTGATTTAATTCATATGTATTGTTTGATTCGTTCTTCTGTTTTTCCAATGTATAGTCCTCCTATTTATTATCCGACCGGTGGGTCGGTACTCTCTTATCATAGCCAAAAGAGTAGGGTCTGTCAAGAGGAAAAAATATAAAAAACCGATCCTTGACGATATTTCCTACATATAAAAAAACGTGGAAATGACGGAATCAAAGATTCCTATTTTCAAATGTCGCCCACAAGGGGCGACGCTTTGCAAGGTACGTTCTTTGATATACAAAAATAAATTCGATTGAAATAAATTTCATTTTAAGTTATTATTTTTTTAAATAAAAAAACATTGGAAATGACGGAATCAATAATTCCTATTTGATGTGATCCGAAAGGGCGACTCTTTGCAAGGTGCGTTTTTTGATATACCGTCATATCGTCTTTGACGATATTTCCCATATAAAAAAAGGATGTGATAATATGGTAGAATACAGAAAAGTAGGAGCTGAAGAACTGGAAATGATGTTACAACTGCGGCTAGATTTTTTAGAAGGGGCAGAGTTCATAAAAAACTCAGAGGAAAGAGCAATCTTGGAGGAATCTAATCGTACCTTCCTTAGAAGAGGTACAGAAAATGGCACGTTGATTCAGTGGCTTGCCTTTAGTGGAGATAAGCCTGTGGGGTGTACATATCTTTGCCTTTATGAATTGCCACCCCTCATGGAACGCCCTAACGGAAAAGTAGGGTATGTGGGAAACGTTTTTGTGTATCCTGAGTATCGTTCAATGGGCATTGGGAGAAAACTAATGGAGTTGACCATGGAAGAGGCGCGTGAAGTGGGTTGTTGTCAGGTTGAGTTATATGCCATGGAGATGGGGGCACCAATCTATGAAAGTATGGGATTTACTTATTCGGAAGATCATATGAAGATAAATTTACTACAAAAGAACTTATGAATATAGTAGGAAAATTTTAGGAATTAACGAATGTATAGTTATTGAGGCAGGAGCATGTTTTAGGAGGAAAATATCTTAATGAAGAAAATAACTAAAAAAGAAGTTAAAGAAATTTTAGATAAATTGGAAGAAATGTATCCGGAAGCAGAGTGTGCTTTAGATCATATAAATGTGTTCCAATTGCTCATTGCCGTGGCACTTTCGGCTCAGACCACGGATAAAAGCGTCAATCAGGTAACCCCAGGTCTATTTGAACAATATCCCCATGCAAAAGCCTTGGCAGAAGCGGATTTGGAAGAACTGGAAATTACCTTAAAAAGAATCGGTATGTATAAGACCAAATCAAAAAACATCAAGGCTTTGGCAAAGATGCTCGTGGAAGCATATGATGGGCAAGTTCCCGAAGATTATGAAGAGTTGATTAAGCTACCGGGTGTGGGAAGAAAAACTGCCAATGTGGTACTATCTGTGGGCTTTGGTCATCAGAGAATCGCTGTGGATACCCACGTCTTCAGAGTTTCCAACAGGATAGGCTTGGTGTCTGAAAAGGATGTACTAAAGACGGAGCTTGCTCTGATGAAAGCTGTGCCGGAACCTCGATGGAGCAAAACCCATCATAGTCTCATATGGCATGGAAGATTGTGCTGCTTTGCAAGAAAACCCGCATGTGATAATTGTGGAATCAATAGTTATTGCAGGTATATTCAATAACAAACCCACTATCTTCTACCATATATTTTCGACATTCTTCTGATTCGTTGAGAGAGTTCCGGGGTAAGAGAATCTTTGGAAACTCGCCACACCCAGTTATCCCCTAAGGTGGAGGGAGCATTGATTCGTGCTTCTTTCCCTAATCCCAACCAATCTGCCATGGGTATGATGGCTGTCTGAGCTACGCTGGAAAATGCAGCTCGAATAAATTGTTCCGTTATCTGATGGTCGGAATCTATTCCCAAATATTCCTTCGCAAAGGCTACATTTTCAGGAGGGACACTGCACACCCAATCCGGAGTGGTGGTATTGTCATGGGTACCCGTGTAGACAATACAGTTTTTCTTGTGATTATGAGGTAGGTAATCGCTGCTTTCACTGGAATCAAAGGCAAATTGAAGCACCTTCATACCGGGGAAACCGCTGTATTTTAATAATCTCTTTACATCCTTTGTCAGGTAGCCTAAATCCTCTGCTATAATACAAACGTATGGAAGATTTTTTTTCAATGCATCGATAACGGATTTACCGGGACCTTCTCGCCAACAACCGTTACGTGCAGTAGCTTCTCCTGCAGGGATAGCATAATAGCCAGCAAAGCCCCGAAAATGATCGATACGAATCAAATCATAAAAAGTAGCGGCGTACTTTACCCGCTGAATCCACCATTGGAATTTGGTGTCTTTATGATAATCCCAATCATAGAGAGGATTGCCCCAAAGCTGTCCGTCCTCAGAGAATCCATCCGGGGGACAACCTGCCACTTCTGTCATGTGTTTGTTTTCATCCACCTGAAACAGCTTACTGTTTGCCCAAAGATCCGCAGAGTCAGGGGATACATAAATGGGAATATCTCCAATAATTTGAATGTTTTTTTCTTTAGCATATTGCTTCAGAGTTTGCCATTGAGAGAAAAACAAAAACTGTAAAGCGGACCAAAAGAAGATTTCTTCCTTTAATAGGTGTCTTTTTTCATCTATTGCATCTTTGTCTCTAATTCGAAGGGGCTCAGGCCAGTTTTGAAAGGCCGTCATTTGATATTCATGCTTAATAGCCATAAACAAAGCATAATCCTCTAACCAAAATGCGTTTTGCTCATGAAAACTTGAAAATTCAGGGCTATTTTTATCTAAAGCATTGACGGCAATCCGCAAGAGGTCAAATCTTTTTTCAAATAAATTTTTATAGTTGACTCCATTGGGATCAGATACTAAGCCCGAATTTTTAACATCTTCGTTGCTTAGTAATCCCTGAGATACCAGAAGATCTAAGTCGATGAAATAGGGGTTGCAAGCAAAAGAGGAGAAGCTCTGATAAGGGCTATCTCCATAACCGGTGGGGCAGAGGGGCAAAATTTGCCAATATCGCTGACCGCTATCCCTTAGAAAATCGATGAAATCATAAGCCTCTTGCCCCAAAGTTCCGATACCGTGGGGCGATGGTAGGCTGCTGATAGGGAGTAGAATTCCACTACTTCTCATTGCTTCCTCCGCAACATTTCTTATATTTTTTACCGCTGCCACAAGGACAAGGGTCATTTCTGCCGGGTTCTTTTTCCTTAACTACTATTTTAGATTTTTTGTGTTCTTTGATGATTTCGGCCATCTCATCTTTTGTTAAAATATCTTCCCACTGGGGAATTGAGTAAAGATAATCAGCCTTAGCCTCCAACATATTAAAGAAGAGTTTTTTAAAGTCTATGTCTAAAGATACTATAGAATTCTCATCAAAATTTTCAAAATCTTGCTTTTCCTTAAGGCTAGTGCTGATTCCATCTAAAAATCCCATAAAAATCACAGGATCAGATTCATATTTTTCTGTCAACTCTTGAAAGGTTCCCTCTATTTTTTCATGGGGGGAAGATAAGATTTCTGTATAGATTTTCTTTTCTGTAGAGCTGTACTTTTCCCAAAACTCCTCAAAGGTTTTGTCTGTTTGATTATTGATTAAATCCTGCCATTGTTCATATAAGCTCACGCTAAAGACCTCCTTATATTATATAGCTTTTTGCTTTCTTAAGTGTATTTGTGACTTGTTAAGTCAGTTAAATATTCGAAAACATCTTAATTGCTTTAAAATCGTGTATTCCGTTAGTATCCTGACGATAATTGCATATCTTAAACTACTCTGATAATACTGGTGACATTGGTAGCAAATCTGCTGACCACAATAGAAACCAGGGCATCATCCAAACGATCTCGAGTAACCTCGTGGAGAATAAAAACGATAGGTACTTCTTCCCCAGATTTTGCATCGGTAGCCAACTGCATAATGGAATCGATTCCTATACCATACTCTCCTAAGGTAGTGGTGATTTTGCCTAATGTTCCGGGAACATTTTTTGCAGTTAAGCTGACGTAGTATTTGTTTTGTCCCTCACCCATAAAGTCTAATTGCAAGCTTTGCCCATAAGAGAACCTGTTGTCAAAGGCAGCACCTTTTTCCATGGCTCTGGCAATCTCAATGACATCTCCTAAAACAGCGCTGGCCGTGGGAAGAGGACCGGCACCTTTGCCATAGAACATCAGATCATCTACCGCGTTTCCTTTCACAAAGATGGCATTAAATTCATTGCTTACTGAAGCTAAGGGGTGTGAAACAGGTATAAATGCAGGCTGAACATGACATTCTAACTGACTTCCCACCTTTCGGGCTGTAGCAAGCAGCTTAATTTTATATCCTAATTGAGTCGCCACACCGATGTCTTCTTTTGTAATCTTAGTAATTCCTTGAGTAGAGATTTCTTCGGGAGGAATGATATTGCCAAAAACCAAGGCGATTAAAATGGAAAGCTTATTGGCTGCATCAATGCCTTCCACGTCTGCAGTAGGGTCAGCCTCTGCAAAGCCCTTGTCCTGTGCCACTTTTAAGACTTGATCGTAATCCAATCCGTATTCTGACATCTGAGTTAGAATATAGTTTGTGGTTCCATTTACAATCCCTGAAATTTCTTCAAATTCATTGGCTAAAAGTGCTGTGGATAAGGAGTTTAAAATTGGTATGCCACCACCCACACTGGCCTCAAAGCGAAACATGACCTTGCTTTTTTCTGCCGCCTCCATAAGTGCTTCGTAATTTGCGGCAACTGCTGCTTTGTTTGCAGTAACCACGTGCTTTCCATTATTTAATGCTTGTAACATAAAATCGGATGCAGGTTCGATACCCCCCAACAATTCAATGACTAAATCGATTTCGGGGTCTGCCAAAAGTTCATCAGGATTTTGGGTAAATAACTCCTTTGGTACTTCAATTCCTCTATCTCTATCAACGTCTTTTTCCAAAATTTTCGTAATGGAAAGATCCATGTTGGTTTTAGATTTTATTAATTCTTTATTCATTGCCAGTGCTTTGTAAGTGCCGGTACCTATATTGCCCAGTCCAAGCAGTCCGATTTTTACGGTTTTCATAGTTTCCTCCTAAATTTATCTTTTTCTTTGTTTCATACATTATAACAGTATATAACAAAAAAGTTTATTTGTCTTTAAGAAATGAACAAAAAAACAACTTTTTTTCAGATTTTAAACCCTTGTTCCCAATGCTGGTTTTGTGATAGAATGGCCATAAAGATTGCCTATCAATAAAATTTTTTGGATACGGCATTTTATATGATTTATGGAGGAAATTAATGTTACACATTGTTCTAGTTGAGCCGGAGATACCGCCCAATACGGGGAATATTGCCAGAACCTGTGCAGCTACAGGGGTAAAACTTCACTTGGTGGAGCCCTTGGGATTTCAGATAGATGATAAAACCTTAAAGAGGGCGGGTCTGGACTACTGGCCTTTTGTTAAGTTAGAGGTGCATAAAAGCTTGGAGGGTTTTTTAAGTCAATACGGAGGAGATCCGAAACGAAGGCTGTTTCCTGTTACCACCAAGGGAAAGCAAAGATATACGGACATGCAATACCGAGACGGTGACATGTTAATCTTTGGAAAGGAAACCAAGGGGCTACCCATAGACTTTATTCGGCAATATGAGGAGCATGCCATTCGAATTCCTATGTGCAAGGACTCCAGATTGAGATCCTTAAACCTTTCCAATGCAGTGAATATCGTACTGTTTGAAGCGCTTCGTCAATTGGAATTCCCGGAATTGGATTAGATAGAATACCATCACACAGGAAATGGCAGCTTGACAGAATTACCATTTCCATTTTAAATTTAGTTAGAAATATATTTGTTCACTCTCCCGATTTTCTATGCTATAATAAAATTCAAGGGCATTATTAAGCTTTGTTTAAAATAGTAAAAATTTCTTTTATGACTGTTAAAAAGATTTTTTGCTGATTTAAAAACATATGAGCAAAGTGCTTAGTAAATTAAAAAAAACAAATTAGAAGAATGGAAACGAACATTAGGCTTTAAGTAGACGGAGTGAAACCATGAAGCTAGGATATGAACTGACCATAGAACAAACACAAAAATTAATTATGACACCGGAACTGATACAGGCCATACAGATTCTACAGTTTAATTCCCAAGAGCTGGAATCCTTCGTGGAGGAACAGTTATTGATTAATCCCATTTTAGAGCAGGAGGACTTTAGCGAAAACGGAACCTCCAGAACAGAGAGGGAGAAGGAAAAAGACGGAAACGAAGTAGGGGAAGTGGCTGAGGCAACGGAACGGATTAAAGGGGATGACTTTGATTGGGGTGAATATTTCAGAGAGAGAGAATTTGATGACATTAGCTATAAACAGAGTAATTCTAAAATTGAAAACTCTGATTTTACTTTTGAACAATTTTCCACCTCCGATATCACCCTTACGGAACATCTGATGTTTCAACTACAATTTGCCGCTATTAAAAAAAGCTGTCGAGCTGCAGGTCGCTATATCATTGAGTCTTTAGATGAAAATGGATATATGACCCAATCTGTGGAGGAAATCGCCAATGCTTTGAATTTATCGGTGGACAAGGTGAATATCGTCTTAGAGGCTATCCAAGGCTTTGAACCTGCTGGGGTGGGTGCTCGAGATTTAAAAGAATGCCTTTTAATACAATTGAGATTTATGGGAGAAGTTTCACCTCAGGTTAATGAAATTATTCAAAATCATTTGGAAGACATCGCGTCAAATCGCATTTCAAATATAGCAAAAGCCTTAAATATCAGTGTGAATGAAGTTCAGCAGATCAGCGACACCATAAAGTCTCTGGAACCAAAGCCCGGAAGGCAATTCAGCAATGACTCAAGCACTCGTTATGTAGTTCCTGATGTTACGGTAGAAAAAGTGGGAGATGAATATGTGGTTACATTAAATGAAAACAACTCTCCTAAACTGAATATCAGTTCTTATTATAAACGAATGCTTATGGATGCAGAAAAAGAATCTAATATATCTAAGTTTTTATCAGATCGTTTAAATTCAGCCCTATGGCTCATTAGAAGCATCGAGCAGAGAAAACAAACTATTTACAACGTGGTAACGGCAGTAGTAAAATATCAGGTGGAATTTTTTGAAAAAGGATCAAAGTATTTAAAGACCCTGACTCTTAAGCAAATCGCTGATGAGGTGGGGATACATGAATCTACTGTCAGCAGATCTATCAACGGGAAATACATGCAAAGCCCTCGAGGAGTTTTTGAACTAAAATACTTTTTCACCAGCGGAGTTTCCAATTCCATGGGAGAAGGGGTAGCTTCTCAAAGCATTAAGACCTTTATACGAGAGATTGTGGATAGCGAGGATCCCAAGGCACCTTATAGCGATCAGGTTATCGTTGAAAAATTGAAAGACAATGGTTTTGATATTTCCAGAAGAACTGTGGCAAAATATAGAGAAGAGATGAAAGTTCCATCTTCATCCAAAAGAAAAAGATATTAAATATTTTTTGAAAATATTTTAATAAATATATTATTACAAATTTTAGGAGGTAAAAAATGAAAACAAAAGTTGGAATTAATGGGTTTGGTAGAATTGGTAGAAACGCTTTTAAAGCGGCACTTGCAAAGAATGCAGATTTTGAAATAGTAGCGATTAACGACATTACAAGCCCGGCTACCCTGGCACACTTGCTGAAATACGACAGCTGTTTCGGTAAATTTGAGGGTACGGTAGAAGCCAAAGACGATGCTATCATAGTCAATGGAAAAGAAGTAAAGATTTTAGCTGTAAGAAATCCCGAAGAACTGCCTTGGAAAGAAATGGGCGTGGAAGTTGTATTGGAGTCCACCGGATTATTCACGAAAAAGGCTGACGCTGAAAAGCATATTAAAGCAGGAGCAAAGAAGGTTATTATTTCTGCACCTGCCACCGATGAAGACATTACCATCGTAATGGGTGTTAACGAAGAGGAATACGATGCAGGGAAACATCACATCTTGTCAAATGCTTCTTGCACCACAAACTGCCTTGCACCTTTTGCAAAAATCATCGACAAAGAATTTGGAATCGAAAAAGGTCTCATGACCACTATCCACTCTTATACCAACGACCAGAGAATCTTGGACTTACCCCACAGTGATTTAAGAAGAGCCAGAGCGGCTGCAGTATCTATGATCCCTACAACTACCGGTGCAGCCAAAGCGGTTTCCTTGGTACTTCCACAGTTAAAAGGAAAGCTGAATGGAATGGCTATGCGTGTTCCTACTCCTGCAGTTTCTGTTGTGGACATCGTATTTGAAGTGAAAAAAGCCACTACTAAAGAAGAAGTAAACGCAGCGTTGAAGCAGGCTTCCGAAGGAGAACTTAAAGGAATTTTAGGTTTCTGCGAAGAGCCATTGGTTTCCATCGACTTTAAGGAAGACGAGAGATCTTCTATCGTAGATGCAGCTTCCACCATGGTTTTGGAAGGCAATATGGTTAAAGTCCTCTCATGGTATGACAATGAGTGGGGTTACTCCAACAGAGCCGTAGATCTGATGGAATATGTTATTAAAAAGGGTCTGTAAAATGAAAAAAACAGTTAAAGATATAGATGTACAAGGTAAACGCGTCATCGTAAGATGCGACTTTAACGTTCCTTTATCCAAGGAAGGTGTTATTACCGATGATATCAGAATCACAAGCGCCATGCCCACCATCAATTATTTGGTGGAGCAGGGTGCAAAGGTGATTCTCATGTCCCACTTGGGAAGACCTGATGGAGAGGTCAATATGAAGTATACTTTGCAGCCGGTAGCGGACAGGTTGTCACAGCTTCTAGGCAAAGAAATTCTTTTTATCAGTGCTCCCGAAGTGGTGAATGACCAAGTAAAGGAAGCGGCATCTAAGCTGGAAAGCGGAGATGTTATGCTTTTGGAAAACGTTCGATTCCGTAAGGAGGAGACAAAAAATGGAGCTGAATTTTCCAAAGAATTGGCAGGGTTAGCGGATATCTTCGTCAACGATGCCTTTGGGACAGCCCATAGAGCCCAGTCCTCCACAGCAGGAGTTGCAGACTATATCCCTGCCGTCTCAGGATTCCTCATTGAAAGAGAAGTGGAATTTTTAGGAAATGCGGTGGAGAACCCTGAAAGACCCTTCGTGGCCATCATGGGGGGAGCCAAAGTGGGGGACAAGATTCTGGTAATTGAAAATCTCATGGAGAAGGTAAACACTTTAATTATCGGCGGAGGCATGATATTTACCTTCTATAAGGCCATGGGATATGAAATAGGAAAATCTATTTTAGATGCAGAAAATATACAATTAGCAGACTCTTTGATGAAAAAAGCCCAAGAAAAAGGCGTAAAATTAATGCTTCCTATTGATGTGAAGGGTGCTAAAGAATTTAATAACGATGCAGAATCGGGATTCTTTGATGCGGATAAGCTTCCTGAAGACTACATGGGACTGGACATAGGACCTAAGAGCATTCAGATGTTTACAGAGGAAATTGCTAATGCAAAGACCGTCATTTGGAATGGTCCTGTGGGAGTTTTTGAGTTATCTAACTTTGCCGAGGGCACTTTAAAGGTGGCAGAAGCTTTGGCGGAAAGTAAGGGCGTCACCATAATAGGCGGAGGCGATTCAGCAGCAGCTGTGGCTCAATTTGGTCTTGCCGATAAAATGACCCACATATCTACCGGTGGAGGCGCTTCCCTGGAATTCCTGGAAGGCAAAGTGTTGCCGGGGGTTGCAGTTCTGCAAGATAAATAAAAATCTAAAAATAATAATCAGGAGGTATGGATGAGAAAACCATTTATTGCAGGAAACTGGAAAATGTTTAAAACTTGCAAAGAAGCTCAGGAGTTTGCAGATGAATTCAAGACTTTGCTTACTCAAGATAAAAATGACGTAATGGTGGGTATCTGTGCACCTTTTACCCAACTTTCCACTTTGGTAAAGGCCTTCGAAGGTACTTCTGTAAAAATCGGTGCCCAAAATATGCACTTTGCAGAAAATGGTGCCTTTACAGGGGAAATATCCGGAGATATGCTCAATGAAATCGGTGTAGATTGCTGTGTCATCGGTCATTCCGAAAGACGACAGTATTTTAATGAAACCGACGAGACCGTAAATAAAAAGTTGCACACGGCTTTTCAACATAACATCATGCCCATATTATGCGTGGGTGAAGTTCTGGAGGAAAGAGATGCCGGCAAAGAATTAGACGTTGTAAAAACTCAGATGGTAGGTGCGCTACAGGGTTTAAGTGCTGAACAGGTAAAAGGCTTAGTAGTGGCTTATGAGCCTGTTTGGGCCATAGGAACAGGTAGAACTGCCACACCGGAGCAAGCCAATGAAATGTGCGGATTTATCCGTAAGGTTATCGAAGACTTATACGGAGATGAAGTTTCCGAAGACGTGATTATTCAGTATGGCGGCAGTGTAAAACCGGATAATGCCACGGAACTGATGAATATGGAAGAAATTGACGGAGCTCTGGTAGGCGGAGCGAGCTTAAAGCCCGGAGATTTTATTCAAATAGTAAATTTTTAAAAGGAGGTTTGGAATGTCTTATATTGAAGATGTATTGGCACGGGAGGTGCTTGATTCCAGAGGAAACCCCACTGTAGAGGTGGAGGTATATTTAGAGGATGGCAGCATGGGTAAAGCCATCGTACCATCAGGGGCTTCTACAGGTGTACACGAGGCTGTAGAGCTGCGAGACGGTGACAAGGATCGTTATGGCGGCAAAGGCGTGCTAAAAGCTGTAGAAAACGTCAATGAAATCATTGCCGAGGAAATTATCGGGTTTAACGTATTCGATCAAGTTGGTTTAGACAAACTCTTAATCGAGCTAGACGGAACTCCTAATAAAGGGAAGTTGGGTGCCAATGCAATCTTGGCTGTATCCATGGCAGCTGCACATGCGGCAGCAGAATCTTTGGGACTTCCTTTATTCCAGTATTTAGGCGGAGTAAACGGAAAAACGTTACCTACACCTATGATGAACATTTTAAACGGTGGTGAGCATGCAGATAATACCGTTGACATTCAGGAATTCATGGTAATGCCTGTAGGTGCAAAGTCCTTTAGAGAAGCATTACGTATGGGAACTGAAATTTTCCATAGCCTTAAATCTGTATTAAAGGATCGAGGAATGAATACTGCTGTGGGTGATGAGGGTGGATTTGCACCAAACTTAGCAACAAACGAAGATGCCATCAAAGTCATTTTAGAAGCTATCGAAAAGGCTAACTATAAGCCCGGAACCGACGTAAAAATAGCTTTAGACGTTGCCGCTTCCGAAATGTTTGACAGTGAGAAGAAGATCTATAACCTGAAAGGTGAAGGTGTTCAGAAAACTGCTGAGCAGATGATAGAATATTACGAAATGTTGATTTCCAAGTATCCTATCATCTCCATTGAGGACGGATTGGCTGAGGATGACTGGGAAGGTTGGAAAAAATTGACGGATGCCATTGGTCAGAAAGTACAATTGGTGGGAGATGACCTCTTCGTTACCAATACGGAAAGACTGGCAGAAGGAATTTCTAAGGGAGTGGCTAACTCCATTCTGATCAAGGTAAATCAAATCGGAACCTTAACAGAAACCTTTGATGCCATAGAAATGGCTAAAAAGGCCGGGTATACAGCCATTGTATCCCATCGTTCAGGGGAAACTGAGGATGTGACAATCGCAGATATCGTAGTAGGTCTCAATGCAGGTCAGATTAAAACAGGCTCTCTTTCCAGAACTGATAGAATTGCTAAATATAACCAACTTTTGAGATTAGAAGAGCTGTTGGATGATACCGCCATTTATGCCGGTGAAAAGGCTTTTTACAACTTAAAAAATATTTAAAAAATAGTTTTATTGAATAAAAAATTAAATTTTCAATTAAAAGATAATTTAGTTTAGAAAAAACCTTGATATTATTGTCCTGTTTTGGTAAAATTCCAGAACAGGATAATTCTATCTTGATTTCAATAAAATCATGTGATAAAATCAATTATTAATCTAAAACGTGGGAGGGAAAAAATTGAAACTATTTCTGATGATTTTACTAGCTGTATCAAGTCTTGTTTTAATAGGTAGTATTTTGATGCAGTCAGGAAACAGTGCCGGTCTTTCAGGCTCCATTGGAGGCGGTGCAGAGCAACTTTTTGGAAAGAAAAAAAGTAAAGGTTATGAAGCAATTTTAAGCAAAATTACAACTGTGTTTGCTGTTTTGTTTATTGTGAGTTCTTTAGCTTTAGTTACTATTGAATAGTAGCTAAAGTACATAATGAACAAATTTTTTTTAGCAATTTTTTGAAATTTATTGGTTAATCGTAAAGGATGGAGGCATATATTAGAGTAGCCTTTATCATTGAAAAGTATTAACGAGGAGGAAGAAGAGAAAATGGATCAATTAGCTATTGTCGCTCCTGTTTCTGCTATTATTGCATTAATAGTGGCCTTTTGCTTATCATCTTGGATCAACAAGGTGGATGAGGGAAGCGAAAGAATGAAAGAGATTGCGGGATATATCAGAGTCGGTGCTATGGCATTTCTTAGAAGAGAGTACAAGACGATGGCTATCGTAATTGTAG
>CAYWVS010000064.1:0-17781 GCA_964461765.1 uncultured Anaerovorax sp. | reverse complement strand
GTCATGAAAGTTCAATGATATGGGGGTCAAATATGAATATAAAAGTGGATACCTTCGGTGAGGTACTAAATAAACTAATTGTATCTAAGCGCATTACGCCGGAAAAGATATGCGAAAAAATGGGAATCAAAAGCCAAACCACGTTAATACGCATCATTAATAATCAGAGCAGTCTGAAAAAAATCAATAGTTTTTTTGAGGAATTTATAAGAATAAACCCTTTACATCTAGTAAAATATGAGGAAGATTTACTCCGTGAAGCTCTGATTGTAAATAACCTTGGTGTTGATAATTATATTGCCGTTAGAAAGATGTTGGCCTTTGTTAGCAGGATGCCGGAAGGGGCACCTTGTATCTGTCAAAAATCTTTTGGAAACCTCCCTCATACAGTAAGAACCTTGGATGATGTTTTTAAATTATATATAGGTTTAAAGTCTGTAAAGGTTTTAATCCTCAATTCCGTATTTGGGGGTGTAGTCACAGCAATATCCACACTTTTAGAGTTATCTGATGGAACCAAGGTGGATGCTGATCATTACTTAAGTACTCCGAAAGAGCATGCCCAAGGAATTACAAGCTTTATCAACTTATTGTCTTTAATTAATCACCCCAATTATAATTGTTACCAGTCACCCTTTCTTTTCGCAGAAGAGGCTCAATTTGTCAATACCTTTAATAATATGATAGTAGCTGTGAAAGAAGATAAACAAGGTAAAAAATATACGGACATCATTTCTTTTTGTTCTGAAACAGATTTTTGGATTCTTTATAACGTACAAAGTACAGCAAGCTTTGATTTTTACTATCAGACCTTCGAAAATATAAAAATTAATCATTATCCTTTAAAACAATCGGTAGGGGAGAAAAATGACACAGATGCTTTTGTAGGTCTTATTGAAAAACGATTGGAAGTGGAAAATACCACCGATGAAATTCATATTCAATCAGAATTTAATCATAAGTGGATACCTCCTGAAATTATGTTTGGAATTACAGAGGATATGAAAATTCGAGACGTGGTTCGAGACCTCCATAGAAAGGTTCATTGGCACCTGAACAACAATACAAAAAAGTATACTCATATATTGACTAAAAAAGGTATCATAAATTTTATAGAGAAAGGTAAAATAACAAACTTCGAACAATATTTTCTGCCTATGACTCAAGAAGAAATAAAGAAGACCTTACAAAATGTAATAGATGTATGCAACAACAACCGTAACATTAGCCTTCATTTTTTAAAAAACGATATCAACTATAATGATTATATCTATACCTTATTTGAAAATAAGTATTTGATTTTTAGAGAATCCAATACTTATAATCAAAAGGGCAATTACTATTGCCAAATCGCTACCGATTATATTATGAATAGCTTTAGCTTTTTTGTAAAAAACCATCTTATTGTTAATTACTGCTATTCTCATGAAGAAAGCTTAGAATTCATACAAAACTTATTAGATGAAATGTAATAAGGATTGATACGGTATAAGGCATAGCACCTATTAGTGAATTCTAACTGTACATTTAAAAAGATGGTAGTTTAAAAATTAATTACCATCTTTTATTATAATAGGAAATACCTCAAACCATGTTTCTTATAGATCAATATTTTTATTTAAATTGATTTATTTAATTTCTTGAAAAGCTTTACGAATTCAAACCAAAAGACTGAGATGGCGGCAATTCCTATAACCCATAAGAGTTGAATGGCAGAAAGGGGAGCTAACTTTAAAAAACCACTTAAGGGAGTATAGAGAATGATCCCTAAGAGTGTAAGGGTTCCCAGGTTTACGAACCACATGACCTTATCCTTTGCAAGGCGTTTTAGGGATTGAATGGCAAAATCATGTTCAGAACTGTTTACTTGCACTAAGAAAAGGTTGGAAACCATGATAACGGCAAGCCCCATAGCACGTGCTTCAGGTGCATTTTCAATAACCCCATTTAACGTGTAGTAATAAGTTCCAAAGGAAGCGGCAAAGACTGCCAACCCTTGAAACAAGCTTTTTACCAGAACTTTAACGTTCACAAGCTTTTGGTTTGGATCACGGGGTTTGCGATCCATAATATCACGTTCCGCAGGCTGTCGCTCCAGTACGATGGAGCAGGTGGGGTCGATCAAAAGCTCCAATAATACCACGTGAAGGGGTAGGAGCAAAAGGGCAGTAGGTGAAATTCCCAGTATGGGGGCAAGCAAGGATGCAAAGGCAATGGGGATATGAATGGTAAAGACATAACCCACAGCTTTTCGGATGTTATCATAAATACGTCTACCATCCTTTACAGTCTCAACAATGGTTGTAAAATTATCATCCATTAAGATAAGATCTGCCGCTTCCCTGGAAACCTCGCTACCGCGTTTTCCCATGGCAATACCTATATCGGCACATTTTAGTGCAGGAGCATCGTTTACTCCATCTCCCGTCATGGCTACGATTTCACCGTTATCCTTAAAGGCCTTAACAATTCTCATTTTATGTTCCGGTATGACACGAGAGAAAATGGAGACATCCTTTACTTTTTCTCGAAGCACCTCATCGCTCATTGCATTGAGCATATCCCCGGTGATGATATGGCAGCTGTTAGGTATACCAATTTTTTTTGCAATGGAAGCTGCGGTAATTCCGTTGTCCCCAGTGATCATCACTACTCGAATACCGGCCTTATTGCAGACTGCAATATCGGCTTTTACACTTTCTCGAGGTGGGTCAGCCAAACCGACAAGTCCGCAAAGGGTTAAAGAACATTGTGTGATTTCAGGAGGAATTTCCTCTTTGCTTTTTAGCTTTGAGGTAGCAACTGCAATAACTCTTAGCCCTTCATTGGACATATTCGTAATCCTTTGCTCCGCCAATTCTTTTTCTTCTTTAGTGAGCTTACAAATGGTCAAAATCCGCTCAGGAGAACCCTTTGCCGCAATCACCAATTCTCCCTTTCTCTGCCATACGTGCCCCATCATTTTTAATTCATTGGTAAATGCATATTCATATACTAAATCTCCGCTAAAAAGCTCCTCTTCAGAAATGCCCAGGCTTTTACAATATGCTAACATAGCCTTTTCCATGGGATCGTAGGCATCCGTTTCACAACCAAGCTCCATGGTTTCGCAGAGCTTTAGATTATCTCCGTCGGGGGACCAAAGTTCTTGTACGGTCATTTGGTTCATGGTAATAGTGCCGGTTTTATCTACGCAAAGCACTGATACAGCCCCCAGTGTCTCCACCGAGGGGAGCTTTCGCACCAAAGATTGTTTTTTTGCAAGCCTCCATGCCCCCAAGGAAAGAAATACTGTGAGAATCACCGGAAACTCTTCGGGTATCATGGCCATAGCAAGGGTTATGCCGGAAAGAATGCTTTCGATAAGTCGATCGCTAAAGGAGTGGTTAGGAATATTGAACCAAGTAAAAATACCTACCAGGATCAACAGAATAGCGGCTATAATAGCACTTAATCTCACAAGGCTACCGGTTTGCTTTTGCAAAGGGGTGCTTTCATTAGGTGCAGCTGCCACGTTTTCACCGATTTTTCCATATTCAGTGGCAGAACCGATTTTATCCACAGAAATAGATGCCGTTCCTTGAGTAACCAAAGTTCCTGCGTAACAGTAATCTCGACGCCAATAGTCCCTGGAGGGCTGGAATTTTTCTGGGATGGGTTCAGTAGAAGGCTTTTTCCACACACCTTCCGCTTCGCCGGTGAGAGAAGATTCATCCACGCATAGGTCGTTGCACTTTACCACGGTGCCGTCAGCAGGAATTTTGACGCCCTCATAGACCATCATCAAGTCACCGGGAACTAAATCCACGCTGGCGATAGTTTGTTCTTGACCGTCTCGAACTACAGTGATGTGGGGAGCAGACAATTCTTTAAGTGCTTTCAGGGTTTTATCTGTTTTCCATTCCTGAATCACATCGATGCTGATGATGCCTACTACAAAGATGAGCATTATGGCTCCGTCTCTGGGTTCTCCCAGAATAAAATAAATAATTGCAGCTACCAGTAATAGTAAAAACATTGGTTCACAGATAATATGTAAAACTTTTTTTAGAAAGCTATCTGTTTTCTGAGAAGTCAATTGGTTTTTACCGTACTGATCCTGCAACTCTCTTACTCTAGCTGTGGTTAAACCTAGGGTGCTTGAGTTTTTTCTTGAATTGTTTGTTTGGTTTGTCATGTTTGTCATATAAGTTACCTCCGTTTTCGCCCTTAGGCATTCCTTTGATAGCTCAATGGCACTCCATTTTCAGTATATTGTTCCATTAAAAATGCACACCCATGGAACATACTACTGTCCCACAGATGTGCAGAAATTGCAATCTGCTGCCACTCCTTCGGCGGCCCGGCCCCATGACCTTGAAAAGGTTCATCGCCTGCTCAGTTTGTACTGTTGATCTCGCATCCACGACGGATGTAATGCAGCGCAAAGAGATTTTATTATTATATGCAGCAGGGTATCCTTTGTCAACTAAAACTTATAAGATTTGTGATTAAAAACTTTTGAACTTTTGAATGAGATTGGTAAAAATGTACAGAATAAATGATTAAAGATAATCAGGAGGTATTTCACATGGCAGGAAAAAAAAGCGCTATATCATTCAGTTTAGTTCATATACCTATTTCACTCCATACAGCTACCAAGGACGTGGATGTTCATTTTAATCAATTACACAAGGAAGATCATCAGCGCATTCGATATAAAAAGGTATGCGGGCATTGCGGTGAAGAAGTTAAGACTT
Organism: uncultured Anaerovorax sp.; assembly: GCA_964461765.1. Taxonomy (GTDB): domain Bacteria; phylum Bacillota; class Clostridia; order Peptostreptococcales; family Anaerovoracaceae; genus JAVVUJ01. Next base: position 13,042 of record CAYWVS010000064.1, on the reverse strand, counting down.
CAGATATCGTGAAAGGCTTTGAATATGATAAGGATAAATATGTAGTAGTAAATGACGAGGATTTTGAAAAAATTAAAACTGAGAAGGAAAAATCCATGCAAATCCTTCATTTTGCAAATTTAAACCAAATAAGCCCTGTCTATTACGATAAGACCTATCACGCTGTACCGGAAAATGGAGGAGAAAAAGCCTTCGAATTATTTCGAACGGCTCTCATGGAAGAACAAAAAATTGCCATAGCAAAAACGGTACTGGGTACAAAGGAAACGCTGATGGCCATCATTCCCAGAGAAGATGGGATGCTGATACAAACCATGTTTTTTGAAGAAGAAGTAAAGGCTTTACCGGGCTATAAAAAAACAGAGGTCAACGATGCAGAATTGCAAATGGCAAAATCTTTGATCAATTCCATGGACAAGCCTTTTGAACCTGGGGAATATAAAGATGAGTACCAAGAAAAACTTCGTGCTATGATACAAGATAAGATTGATGGAAAAGAAATTGTAGCTCCTAAAGAGGAGGAAACAAAGGTAATCGATCTTATGGAGGCATTGCAAAAGAGCTTACATCTTGTGGAGCAAGGTGCATAAAAGGAAATTACTGCTGCTTTTTGTAAGTAGGTGAAAAATAAATTAAGATTTTTTTAATAATATTTTAAGGATTATTTTTCCTTATTCATGATATAATAAAGCCCTTAGGGCTTTATTATATTTGCAGCAAACATTGCTAGAAAAGGTAGGATTTATGAAGAAAAAAATAATATTAATTGTCGTAATTGCTATGATTGGTGCCGGTGGATTTGCGGCCTATCAAAAGTTTGGAAAACCAAAGGAAACTGCATTACCCGTTGCTACAGGTATGGCGGAGGTGATGCCCATTGAGCAGGTGGTCTCCATCAAAGGACTGATTGAAGGAGCCGATCTTGCTGAAATTTCATCTACCACCAATTTGGAGGTACAATCCATCTTGGTAAAAGAAGGAGATCGAGTGAAAAAAGGGCAGACTCTGGCCACTTTAGATGGGAAGGATCTTCAAGCTGATTATAACAAGGCTGTCAACTTAATGGAGCAATCCAAATACCAGTATGAGGCAGCCCAGACCTTATATGCAGAGGGTGCTATTTCTTATGAAGAGCTTCAAAGAAAGAAAGTGGCATATGAAAATGATGTTATAAATGTCAATACATATAGTAAAATGGATCAAACCTATATCAAAAGCCCTATTACAGGAACGGTAACGAGAATCAACACTTCTTTGGGGAGGGCAGCAAATGATACCAAGGATAAAGCACCTATGTTTGTTATAGAGGATTTAGATAATCTGAAAATGCAGGTGAAGGTAAGTGAATATGATATCACTCAAATCAAGGAAGGACAATCCGTAGAAGTTACTGCAGAAGTATTAAATGGTCAAATCGTAAATGGTATCGTTTCAAAGATTGCTCCCACAGGGGAATTAAAGGAAATGAACTCCAAAGAAATGGTCATCCCTGTAACCATAGACGTGGAAAAAGATAAAAAGAATTTGATTGCAGGAGTTTCAGCAAAAGCAAAGATTCTCATTGAACGAAAGGAAAGTGCCTTGACGGTACCTATCGATGCTATTTTGCAGGATCCGGAAACAGGGGAAGCCTTTCTATTTAAAGTAGTGGATAACAAATTGAAAAAAGTGTCGGTTCAATTGGGCATTGAAGGAAATTTAAGTGTTGAAATAATAACAAGTGAAGTAAAGGCGGAGGATATGATTGTTTTGGGTCCTACCTTTGATCTTGTAGATGACTTGGCTGTAGCTCCTATGGCACAATAGAAAGAGGGGCGAAATGACACAAAAACAAAAGCAAGAAAAAAAGAAATCTGAAACTGAGCAGAATCAACAGCAAATAATTCAAGTATTTCATAAGCCTGAGACAACTCATAAGGCGAAACACACTGATGAAATAGATCAAATTAATCAAATAGATCAGACAATTACAACAAATTCATCAATACCATTGATTCGCATAGAAGCTTTAAGCAAGACCTATAAAAATGGGGAAATCATGGTCAAAGCTTTAAATCATATTGATTTAACAATAGAAAAAGGGGAATTTGTAGCTATAATGGGGGCTTCCGGCTCCGGTAAGTCTACCTTGATGAATATTCTGGGTTTTTTGGATCGCCCAACGGAGGGCAATTATTATTTGGAAGGAATGGACGTAAAAAACAAAACAGATAATGAGCTTTCCTTCATACGAAACCAGAAAATCGGTTTTGTGTTTCAATCCTTTAATTTAATCCCCAGAACCAGTGCCTTAAAAAATATTGAACTCCCCATGATTTATGGAAAAATCAATTCAGAAGAGCGTAAAAAGAGAGCTGCCTTACTATTAGAAAGTGTAGGACTTGGGAGCCGGGGAGAACACATGCCAAATGAGCTCTCCGGAGGACAAAAGCAAAGGGTGGCCATCGCAAGAGCTTTGGCAAACCAACCACCCATTATTTTGGCGGATGAACCTACGGGAAATTTGGACTCCCATTCTTCTGTAGAAATTATGGAAATTTTTAAGAATTTAAATCGTAAAGAGGGAAACACGGTAATCATCGTTACCCATGAGTTGGACATCGCCCAATATACGGATCGGATTCTCACATTTAAAGACGGAGTAATTAAAAGCGATGTACGCTCTAAGAAAAATGGTGAGATTATAAATAAAGTAAGCTCCGGAGAAAATGGGAATACTCAAATTGATGCTACTTCTATGGAAGGAGGTGGCACCAATGCTACTGTTTGAAAACATTAAGCTTGCCCTTTCTTCTATTCGATCAAACAAGATGCGATCCTTTTTAACCATGTTAGGAATTATAATTGGAATCAGTTCCGTTATTGCAATTACTTGCATTGGAGATAGTGCAAAAGCGGCCGTAGGAAAGGAATTTGACAGCTTCGGCAAAAATGCTGTGGTAATCTATATAAACTGGCAAATGACGGGAGATTATATAGAGGATAGTGACTTAATCACAGGAGAGGATATAGAAGCCCTTAAGGAAAGATTCCCCGAAGAAATTGGGTATATCGCACCTTGGGTCAGTACCTCTTCCGATGTGGTCATGGGTAACAGGAAGGGGAAATTTGATGCCCAGGGAATAGATGCCAATTATAATCAATATAAAAAAATGAAAATGCTTCATGGGCGCATGATTATTTCATCAGATGTAGAAGGTGCAAGGGATCTAATCGTCATAGATAAGACTGCTGCGGAATATTTTTTCAATAAAACTAATGTTGTTGGAAAAACCCTACCCTTTACAGTCATGGGAGAACCTAAAGATTTAACCATCGTAGGGGTTTATGAAGTGGAAGAAACCATTTTTTCCAAATTGGGAGGGGGCAGAGGAAACTATTCAGCCTTTATCCCTTATACAATCATTCAGAACAGCGACTATGTTACCGCTGTGGATGCCTTTATAGCAGAGGGGAAAGATGTAGAAGCTTCTGTGGAAAAGATGGTAAGGTATCTTGAAAAGATCAAGGAAAAACCTTTGAATTACTATATATATGAAACTGCGGTAGGTCAACAGGGCATGATGGATCAAATTTTAGGAACCCTTTCCTTGGCTATCGGTGCCATTGCGGCTATTTCCTTAGCAGTAGGGGGAATCGGTATCATGAATATTATGCTGGTTTCTGTCACTGAAAGAACGAGAGAAATCGGTATTCGAAAATCCTTGGGAGCCAGAACCAAAGATGTGTTGCAGCAATTCTTGATCGAGGCCATGATCCTATCTGCCATCGGAGGTTTGGTGGGTACTCTGTTGGGCCTGGGGATTGCCGGTATCGGAATGAAGGTGGCCGGAGTGGCATTGATCATCAATCCTTTTGTAGTGGTGGTAGCCGTGGTATTCTCCGCTTTGGTGGGAATGTTCTTTGGACTATACCCGGCAAAGAAGGCGGCAAAACTAGACCCCATTGAAGCTTTGAGGTATGAGTAAAGAAGGGTGAAAATGATAAAAATATTTAAAGGAACCATTATAAATCCAAAGACATTTTGGGAAACAGAAGTAATTCCCCAGGGGTATGTAATCACAGCAAAAGGGGTGATTACTGAGGTTTTGCCTAGACTTCCGGAACAATATAAAAATATAGAAGTAACAGATTTCGGGGATAACCTCATCATCCCCGGATTTTGTGATCTCCATCTCCATGCATCCCAGTTTTATCAGAGGGGTATTGGAATGGATGCGACACTTTTAGACTGGTTGGAAATTTACACATTTCCTCAGGAAAGTAATTTTCAATCCATGGAATATGCCATGAAGGCCTATGACGCTTTTACAGAAGAGCTGATCCGCCAAGGTACGCTCCATGCGTCCATCTTTGCCACCGTCCACAGGGAGGCAACTAGCTATCTGCTAAAGCTTTTAAATGATAAAAAAATCACAGCTTTGGTAGGTAAGGTAAATATGGACAGGAATTGTCCTGATTTTATTCGGGAAAGCACAGAAGAATCCATGGAGGAAACGGAAAGATATATCCTTGAAAATAAGGACTTTTACTATGCAAAACCTATTATAACTCCACGATTTGTTCCATCCTGCACTGATGGATTAATGGAGGAATTGGGAAGACTCTCAGAAAAATATGGCGTGGCGGTACAATCACATCTATGTGAATCTCATGGAGAAATTGAGTTTATTAAAAGCCTCTATCCTCATAGTGCCACTTACGCGGAAATCTATAAGAAAAACGGGTTAATGCCTCACGGTCAAACTATCATGGCTCATTGCATTTATCTATCGGAAGAAGAGATTCGAATGATGAAAGAAACAGATGCTATTGCCGTACATTGTCCCGATTCAAACATCAATGTTTCTTCAGGTATTATGTCGGTTTTAGAGCTTCAGTCAAAAGGGGTGAACCTTGGCATGGGATCGGATATCGGAGGAGGGCACAACTTAGCCATGTATAAGTGCATAGCTAAGGCCATACAATCCTCAAAAATTTATGCTATGCACCAAGGGGATGGTGGACATCTATCCATAGAAAATGCCCTGTATATGGCTACCAGAGCAGGGGAAAAGATATTTCCGGCTACAGGGGCAATGGAGAAAGGCTATCGCTTTAACGCCATTGTCATTGACGATAGCTCCATTCCATCTTTAAACATTACCCCATTGCAACGACTGGAACGCTTCTGCTACATTGGAGATGACCGCCAGATTGTGGCAAGGTTTGTGGAGGCAGAAAGCATTTAAAAATTTTAAGATATTTCAAGTTTCTTCAGCAGATAGGGGATTGCTCTTTCAAAGCATACGCCGTAACGTCTCTCCATGTTTAGCTCCACCGCTAAAATGATACATTCGTGGGTATAGTCCACAGCGATTTGGGTTGCATCCTTCAGAGAAAAACCATTTAACAAGGCTGATAATAAGGTGCTGCCGAAGATATCCCCGGTACCGTGGAAGTAACCCTCAACTTTACCGCAAAATGCATACTCCACTTGACCCGTGGTGCGGTCAAAGAGTGCGGCACCAATCTTGTCACTGTCAAAGGAAACACCCGTCAAGACCACTTGGTTAGGTCCCAGATCCGAAAGCCTTTGCAGGGTTTCTTTGATGTAATCTTCTGGGTAATTCCCCTCCACGTAGTCTTCTCCCAGTAGGAAGGCAGCCTCCGTTAAATTTGGTACAATGATATCTGCTTTAGAACAAAGCTTCTTCATTTCATCTACCATTTGTGATGAATAGATAGGATACAGCTTTCCGTTATCTGCCATTACAGGATCCACCATTACGATAGAGGATTCTTTTTTAAAGGTTGTAAAAAGCTGGGCCACTAAATCGATCTGTTCCATGGAACCTAAAAATCCGCTGTATAGAGCATCAAATTTTAAATCTAAAGCTTGCCAATGGTTGGAGATTGGTATAATGTCTTCTGTTAAATCCCGAAAGGTAAATCCTTCAAAACCTCCTGTGTGAGTGGAAAGTACGGCCGTAGGAAGTACGCCGGTATCAAAACCTGCCACCGATAGAATTGGAAGTGCTACGGTTAAAGAACACCTACCCACACAAGAAATATCATGAATTGCTAAAACTCTTTTTTGTCTGTTATGAATTTCCAAAATTATTCCTCCTCTTGACTTGTGATTGAATTCATTATACAGTAGAACTGATACTATCTTAAGTATCAGTTTGTTAAAAAATAAAGGTATCAGTTTGGAGGAGTTACTATGCTGTCTATTGTATTAAATGAATCTGGAAAACCTCTTTACATTCAAATTTACGAATATTTTAAGCATGAAATTGAAAAGGGAAATCTTAAGCCCTGTGAAAAGCTTCCTTCCAAAAGGAAGCTGGCCACAGCTTTATCCATAAGTGTTAATACGGTGGACACAGCGTATTCTCAGCTAACGGCAGAGGGCTATATAGAAGCGATTCCCCAAAAAGGCTTTTTCGTTTGTAACATTGAAGAGTTTTTAGAAGTACATGATTCCTTACACAAATCTGTTTCAGTGAAACCTACACTGGAAAATAATATTCAAATAGACTTTTCCCCTAGGGATATTGATAGTAGTTGTTATCCCTTTAATACTTTTAGAAAAATATTTAAAAGTATTTATAGCGAGTATGATTTTAGCTTAATTCAAAAACCCTCGCCTCAAGGTGAACCCAACTTGAGAAGAGCTTTGACAGAGTACTTATATCGATCTAGAGGTGTGAAGTGTACCGAAGAGCAGGTGATTATAGGATCGGGAACAGAAAATCTGTTACAAATATTAGCATTACTGTTTGGTATGGATAAAATCATTGCTCTTGAAAACCCTGTATATTTAAAAGCATATCAAATCTTTAAGTCAATGGGATACTCACCTCTACCTGTGGACATTGATGAAAAGGGGATCAAAACAGATCCCTTAATGGGGTTTTCTAATTTGGCACTTTATATTACTCCCTCACATCACTTTCCATTAGGGGTTAGCATGCCCATCGATAGGCGCATAAAATTGCTGAATTTTGCCAATCAGTCCGAAAACACATATATTATTGAAGATGATTACGACAGTGAATTTCGCTACAATCAAAAGCCCCTACCATCCTTGCAGAGCATTGATAAAAACGGGAAGGTCATATATTTAGGTACTTTTTCCAAATCTATTTCTCCCGGAGTGAGAATCAGCTACATGGTTTTACCGGAAACATTGCTAAAGATATATATGAAACAAAGTTCCTATATGAGCTCTACCGTATCTGTTTTGGAACAAAAAATGCTGGCAGAATTTATCCGTTCCGGAAGCTTGGAGATTCATATTAATAGAATGCGCAAGCTCTATAAAGAAAAGAGGGCTTTTTTGTTGGAAGAGTTAAAGCAGCTGGGAGATAGCATTAAAGTCATCGGTGAAAATGCAGGTCATCATGTTCTGATCAAGCTTAAGACCGGCAGAGATGAAGGCTGGATGTGCAAAAAAGCCCTACAATTAGGGGTAAAGGTGTATCCTATTTCTCCATATTTTATCAATGGCATTTTACCGAAATATGAAAGCAAGGTTCTCCTTGGCTATGGAGCTTTGAGCAGAGAGGAAATTTCCAAAGGAGTTAATTTATTAAAAGAGGGGTGGGAAATCCAGGTCTGATTGTAAAAGGGGGGGTCAATAATCTTCAAAACCTATAACCTCAATTAAATCGGGAAGTGTTAATGAACCTATTCACAATTCATATCAATGAATCATATGATGGCTTAAGGCTTGATTAGTCTAATTTTAATGAAATGGGAGACAGGTTTATAATGAACAACCACAGAAATAAAAACTTAGAAATGTCCGTCAGAAATACCCTACGACAACTTTGGGAACAACATATCATGTGGACTCGATCCTTTATTATCAGCGTTGGGGAAGAACTGGGGGATGTAGATTTTGTAACATCGAGATTGTTAAAAAATCCTCAGGATATGTCGGATGCCCTGAGACCTTTTTATGGAGATCAGGTGGCTAATGGATTTAAAGATTTATTGACTGAACATTTAGCCATTGGAGGGGATCTTGTAAAGGCTGCCAAGGCCGGTGACCAGCAGAAGGCGGATGCTTTAAGGAAACAATGGTATGAAAATGCAGATGAAATCTCAGGTTTTCTCGCTAGCATAAATCCATATTGGAGTAAGGATAATTGGCAAAGGCTGTTTTATGACCACCTTAAGATGACAGAGGCTGAGGCGGCAAATCGAATTGAAAAGAACTATGAAAAAGACATAGCCCTATATGACCAAATAGAAGATGGTGCATTAAAAATGGCGGATTATATGGCAGAAGGGATTATAAAGCAATTCTCACTGTAAGATCTTCCACAGAAATTCAGACATAAATACTTTTAGCATTACTTATAACTCCGGTGCTTAAAAAGCTTGAATTTACGATTCCGTAATTTCCATGTTTTCACGTTCTGAGTGAGTGCCGAAGTAATAACATAAAGAGGGATCATATTATGGTAGAATGTAATTCGTATCCGATTGTACTCAGCTCCTTTGCTACAATTTTAGCTTCATGTTTAGATGATGATGAATTGGAATTGGTGGCAGCATCATTTACACAAATAGGTGATACCCTTACCTTGATTGCGGTACAACGTTCTATTTTTTCAGAGAAAACCAACAGTTCAGTAACTACACCCTATAACCTTCAAAATCAAATTAATAATGATGATTAAAATGATGATTAAAATTATATAAAATTTTTAAAGATAAAAATAACTTTTAAAAAAATAAATGGCGCTAAGCTTTCCAGCTTGTTTCCTGCGCCATTTTTAATGGTTAATCTAATAATGTTTCAAAACCTAATAATGTTTAAATTAGAATCTATAGATTAAATTAATAATTTTCAGGATAAATTTGAAAAAATCCTTGTGGGTATTTGCATACAGGACAAACTTCAGGGGCTTCGGTGCTCACATGTATATGACCGCAATTCAGGCATTGCCACATAACCTCTTCCGGTTTTTTAAATACCATATCTGTTTCCATATTTTTTAATAATTTGGAGTATCTTTCATAATGAGTTTTTTCGATGGCACCCACTGCATTAAAAAGATAGGCAATCTTGTTAAAGCCTTCTGCGATAGCTTCTCTGGCCATTTGTGGATACATCTCAGTTGCCTCGTGGTACTCTCCGGCAGCAGCATCCTTTAAGTTTTCCTCTGTACTGTGAATTCCGTCATGTAGCAGCTTATACCAGATTTCTGCATGCTCCTTTTCGTTGCTTGCTGTTTCGTCAAAGATATTGCCAATTTGCTCATAACCTTCCTCCCGAGCCTTGTTGGCATAAAATGTGTATTTGTTTCGAGCCTCACTTTCTCCGGCGAAAGCCTTTTTCAGATTTTCTTCAGTTTTGGTTCCTTTTAAATTTAACATAAATAACCTCCATTTTTTTATAATTTATAATGTTAAAATAGTAGATTTTGACAATTTATATTGATTTATATTACACATATGGTATAATGTAAAAGCAATAAAACACAAGGCACATGGCTTAATTATACCAAGATGCCTTTTGCTGTTTTGGTATAATGTAAAAAAATAAAACACACGCTTTTGCATTTTCATTTGATTAATATATATAATAAATTTAGTATAAATATGCTTTACTAAGATAAATAAATGATATTTTTACCAATAATTGGATAAGGTTAAATGGGTTATCTTTAAGGAGTTTTCATGAATTATAATGCAGAAATTTTAATAGGCCAGGTAAAGGATATTCTTAATAATAAGGTTAAGGATAGGTATGAGCCTGTTTCTGAAGAATTTTTATACTTGCAGAAGCTTCTGATTACTTTAGGTCAAAACATGAAAGAGTACAATTCCTTTTTAAAGCACATTTCTGTTGGGAAATTGGATGTGGAAGCACCTAAATGGGAAAATACCATAACGGACAACCTTAAAGAATTACATGCAAACCTCATGTATTTAATATGGCAAACTCGTCAGGTAGCAGCAGGAGATTACGAGCAGGAAGTGGATTTTCTGGGTGATTTTTCTGAGTCCTTCAACCTTATGGCAAAGAAATTAAGGGAGCGGGAGGCAGAATTATTAAAAGAAAAAGAATTTAACAAAACAGTAATGGGTCTCTCCAATGACGCATTTTTTGATTACGATATACTTTTTAACAGCATTAAATTATCGGAAGATTTTGCTCATAAGTTTGGGTTGCCTTTAGTGTTGGAAAACTTTCCTCAATCCTTGATTGATTCAGGTGTCGTTTCAGAAGAATCAAAAGAGAAGTTAATCGACTTTAATTTAAATGATCTGGATTCCATGGTTAAATTGGAGCTTTGTTTTCAATCCCCAGAGGGGCAAATAGTTTGGTATTCTTTACATTATGACACTATTTCTGATAGCCTGGGAATTCCTGTTCGACTCATAGGAAAATTAACAGATATCACGGAACAAAAGGAACAAATTAAAATATTAACTCAGATAGCAGAACGAGACCCTTTGACAAAACTATTTAATAAGGAAGAGTCAAGAATGCGCATTGAGAGATACTTGGCGGAAAAACATGAACTGGAAATTTCTGCAGTTATGCTTATTGATATCGACAATTTCAAGGGTGTAAACGACACCTTGGGTCATCAATTTGGGGATAGTGTTCTTGTGGACGTTTCCCATAAGCTGCACGGAATCTTTCGGGAAAGCGACATTGTGGGAAGATTGGGAGGAGATGAGTTTGTAGTGCTTATGAAAAACATAAAATCAAAAGACATTGTTGAAATAAAAGCACAGGCTATTACCAACGCTTTTCGCCATACCTTTTCGGGAAACCAAAGTGACTATAAAATTTCCGGTAGCGTGGGAATCGCTTTATGTCCCATGCACGCAACCACCTTTGATGATCTTTACAACATGGCTGATACAGCTTTGTACGATTCGAAGAAAAAGGGTAAGGATTGCTATACCATTTACCATGATGAATTAATAGGGCATCAAAATTATGGGAATAATCCAATGGATGCAGTAGAACGTTTCGTTTCTAGCTATTTTGCCAATGATTCCATTTACAATATCTTTGAAATGCTTTATGAAACAAATGATTTGTATACCACCGTTAATAGGGTACTCAGCGTAATCGGTAAAAAATATAATGTAGACCGTTGTTATATTTTTGAATTTAGCGATGATCTTAAATTTGTAAATAACACTTATGAGTGGTGTTCGGGTGGCATTGTTCCGGAAAAGGATACCCTACAAAATATTCCTATTTCCCAGCTGAACTATATGTTTACACTCTATAATACAGACGGCATTTTTGTCTGCACAGATATATCAACTTTAGATTCCGACACTCATGATTTATTGCAACGACAAGGTATTCAATCCTTAATACATTGTGCATTGTATGATAAGGACGAGATTAGAGGGTTCATCGGATTCGATTCATGCAGTCCTCGTATTTGGACGGGTGAAGAAATTGCCATGCTAAATTACGTGTCAAAGATTCTTTCTGTATTTCTGGGCAGTAAACGGATAAAATACAGATAGTCACAAAATATAGGGTTAGATCATAATAAGGAGGAGAAGATGAATACATTTCCAGCAAAAGAACAAGGACAAAAATGTATTGAATGGATAAAGGATTGGTTTACCAATAAAAGTGGAAATGCCAAAGGTATTATCATAGGCATTTCAGGTGGTAAGGATTCTACAGTGGTAGCAGCTTTAACTGCACAGGCTATCGGGAAGGATAAGGTATTGGGTGTTTTAATGCCCAATGGAATGCAAAAGGATTTAGAAGACGGAAAGAGTATTTGCAAGCATTTAGACATCAATTACACCATTGTAAATATACAGGATTCTTACGAGGCTATTATCAAACAAATAGAAAAAAATGAAAGTAATCAACCCTTTGATTTATCAGCACAACCTAAAATTAATATTGCTCCCAGATTGAGGATGATCACGTTATATGCCATGGGGCAACAGCTAAATTACCGTGTAGTGGGAACAGGAAACTTATCAGAGCGTACGGTTGGTTATGCTACAAAATGGGGAGATATGGCTTGCGATTTTAACCCTATCGGCTCATTTACCTCTCAGGAGGTAGTTGCCATCGGAGAGAGCTTGAGCTTGCCCAAAGACTTAATCTTTAAGGCTCCTGCTGATGGTTTGTCAGGTAAAACCGATGAAGAAAATTTAGGATTCACTTACGAGACTTTAAACCGATATATTCGTACGGGTGTCTGTGAGGATGAGGCAGCAAAGGAGAAGATCGACAGGTTAAAGTTATATAACCAACATAAGATCAACTCAATAGAAATTTTCCCTTATGATCCTTCACGTTAAGAGTTTGTTAGAAAAATATTTTTAAAGAGGCAATAATGAACAAAGTAGCAATTTTCAAAAAAATATTCGTTATTATATTAATTTTTACTGTTTCAGTATTTCTATTTGGCTGTAAAGAAGAAAATTTAGGTCAATCCTATTTGGAAGAGCGTGGAATGTCTCCCATGGATATAGTGGGAGAAGCCAAATATCTTTATGATATGGTATCTTATACAGGAACTTTTATTGACCCTGATATAAGTGTGGAGCGGGACACGGGGGAAATATTTTACAAGGCTATTTCCGGGGAAATATCCACCTTCACTACTTATGATGAGCTTTATCAATATTTATTGGCTTATTTCACACCAGAAGCAGTTGAAACATTGTTAGCAAATTCCATTTATGAAGGAAGTACAGGGGAACTCTATGTCTCCGGAAATGATGAGGAAGTCCTCATCGACTACATAGACTATCAGTCTGAATCCGTAGAAAAAACTAAGATTACTTATAAAGTCACAGTATATTATATTCCTCAATTTGAAGGGAAAAATCCTGCTACCTATTTCGTACATCAAGAGTTGGTAGATGGGAACTGGATCTTTAGCGATATTGCAGAATTTGACTGGGGGAAGTCACCTCGGTAAAGAATAGAAAATGACGAAATAATGAAAGAAAAAAGCTATAGGATTTTAAATCTTTTTCCTATAGCTTTTTCTTATGAGAACCCGGGGTAATATTCGACTCCTCTGTCCCCACA
>CAYWVS010000063.1:0-17833 GCA_964461765.1 uncultured Anaerovorax sp. | reverse complement strand
AGCACTTAGCCGGTATGCAGACTTCCGACATCATCGTAGCTATCAACAAGGATGCAGAAGCACCTATCTTTGAAGTAGCTGACTTTGGTATCGTAGGAGACTTATACAAGGTGATTCCTCAGATTATCGAAGCATGGGACAATGCAGAAGATTTGTTTGAAGCTTCTATAAAATAATTACAATTATATTTTAAAAAATAAAACTATATTTTAAAAAATAAAACACCTTTCCTTAACTGTGAGAGGTGTTTTTGCATGCAATGAGTCACTCCTTATAAAACCCATGTGGAAATAGGAATCTAAAATTTCTTCTTTTTTAACGTTTTATGAAAAAAAACAAAGTTAATGGTAAAATGATTGATCATACAAAAATATTTCTTTAATATGGAGAAAGTGCGAATGAGGTAATTAAATATAAATGTTACTAAAATTTAATAGAAAAAAACTTTAAAATATTTTAAGTTTAAAATTATCTTATCAAATGAATTACGACTTATTCCAAATGGAGGTATTTATTTATGAAACAATATTCAACAGTAAACATGTTATACTCTTTTAGATCCTATAGCATTTCCATGGTGATTTTTAGCATTTTGTTATTTCTCATGGTCATCCTAGAAATGATAGGGGTAGCCTTACCTTTTGAGATCGGTACCTTGGAAAGCACTTCCACCATAAGAATTATATCTATGGCAGCTTGCGGAGTTGGACTCATTGGGGGGCTTATGGGGATTAATGCTGCTAAGAACAGACGAAAAGGCGCTGTAAAAGTATGTGCTTTTTTGGGAATTGTGATAATTCTTTTATTCACTGCAATGACCATTCTATCGGAAAATTCGTCAAATGTCCATGTTTGGATAGCTTTTGGAGCATTTGCCATTATTCCCGGAGGATTTTGTGGTCAAGCCATAATGCTTTCCGGTAGGAATTGGGAAGATGGATTGTCATAAGATGGGTCGTCGTAGATAAAGAGTCTTTTAGGGGTGGATATAGACAACTGCCTTGAAAATTCTGAACCGTGTAATGGCGACGAAGGGCTATTTAGTAAGTTTATCTAAGCACAAAGAAAAAATGACAGAATAAAAATTAAAATTAGGGCGGAAATATTCGCCCTAATTTTTATAAAATATTGCAATCACATGGAAAATTATATATCATAGAGTTGAACTAGTTAGTGATAGCGATTACTTCCTGCATTAAAAAGTTGGAAAAAGATTGGCGGAATTCTTGCTTTTTAGTGTAGGAGTAATATATTAATTGATGGTGGTAAATCAAGAGGCGTTGCATGAAAAAAATAATTTTGATTACAGGAAGCGAAGAGTCAAAAAACTTTTTTGTAAACCAGCTTAGAGAATATATCCCTGATGAAATTGCTATAAAAGGTTACGCACTGGATATTGATGATGTAAATTTCATTGAGGGTGATTTCATTGTCTTCTCTAGTCAAATAGTTTTAAAAGAAACCATAGAGAAAAAATTATTTAATTTGGAAAAGTGCAAAAATGATTCGGCTCAATCTTACTTTGTATGTGAAAGGACGCTTAATATAGACCATATTGATGAAGTATTAAAGATAACGGAAGGCAGTGAGGTTCTGTTTGTAAATGATTCTCCTGAGACAGCCTTGACTTGTATTTCCAATTTACTGGAATTGGGCATTACTCATTTGAATTATACACCTTATTTCCCTGGATGTGAGGAAAAGCCCAATATAAAAATAGCACTTACGGCAGGAGAATCCCATAGAGTTCCTAAATACATACAATCCATAGTAGATCTGGGTCCTCGCATTATTGATATTGTATCTTTATATAGAATTGTAGAAAAAGTAGGGGTCAGCCATTTTGATGCTGATCGAGTTATGAAAAAATATATGGAGAAAATCATTAACATGTCCAGAAAAGTAGCAGATGTTAATGAGCAAGTGGAAATCCTAAAAAATTCATTAAGAAGCAGTTTAAAAGAAAAGGGCTACTATGCAAGATACACTTTTGATCACATCATCGGTTGCAGCAAAAACATAACAGAGGTAAAGGATAGAACCAAAAAACTTGCGGAAACGGAGCTCACCATATTAATTGAAGGAGAAAGCGGTACAGGGAAAGAGCTTTTTGCAAGTGCCATCCATAATGCTTCCAAACGAAAGAACGGACCGTTTCTTGCAGTTAATTTTAGTGCCTTACCCGACGAACTTGTAGAAAGTGAGCTATTTGGTTATGAAGAAGGAGCTTTTACAGGGGCGAAAAAAGGCGGTCGAATAGGACTTTTTGAATTAGCAGATGGTGGAACGATTTTTTTAGATGAAATAGGGGATGTATCGGCAAAGGTTCAAACTAGATTGCTTCGTGTTCTACAAGAAAAAGAAATTATGCCTTTAGGCAGTAACAAGATTAAAAAGGTTGACATTCGTGTAATTGCAGCTACTAATAAAAATTTGATGGAGATGGTTTGGAACAAGCAATTTCGTTCGGATTTATACTATAGGCTGAAAATAGGGTATGTGTATCTTTCGCCACTAAGGGAGCGCCAAGAAGATATTAATGCACTAATAAGCCATTTTGTAAAAGAAGAGTCTGATTTGCAGGGAATACATATAAAAATTAGTCAATTTATTTTCAATCAATTTGCAAAGTATCATTGGTATGGGAATGCCAGAGAGCTACAAAACATTGTGAAATATATGATCGCCATAAGAACCGGGAATACTTTGGATATGAAAGACTTACCGGATAAAAACTTTTTTGAAAAAATGGAAGACAAAGAGATGGAGAGCTTAAAATTAATCCACCATAAAAAAGAAACTAAATACCCTGATGACGAACTCTATAGAATATTAAAAATCATTGATGAATTAAATCAACTAAAAATACCGGCAGGAAGAGAACGAATTGCAAAAGAGTTGTCTAAAGAAGGTGAAAATTGGTCTGACGCACAAATTCGAAGTAGGTTAAAACAGTTGGAAAATGAAAATTGTATTTATATTAATCGAGGTAAAACAGGTGTTGTTTTAAGTCCAAAAGGGAAAATACTATTGTGAGATAAAAACCAATAAGAACCAATAACTTTAAGTAAATATGAAAATTTCTTTTATTAGGTCGTCGTTAGAAAAATATTTTAGCCATTATCAATGTTTATTAAGCTTTTTCACATGTTTATTTAGCCTATCCAAACTATAAATTCCCTAAAATCGTATTATATTGGGTGCTGGCTATAGCCTTTAAACTGAGTACAGTGTAATTTAATCATATATTGGCATAAATTTTGCTCTTAAAGATAGTTAGATAATTAAATACTTTTAAGGGAGGAAACATTATGTCAAATAAGAAAAACAAATTGGAAAGCCTAAACAAAGGCTTTAAGGTTCCTGACTCGTATGTAATTATATTTTTCGTAGTCTTGCTTGCTGCAGCACTTACATACGTAATTCCTCAAGGTCACTTTAACACAATTGATGATCCTAATTCGGGGAAAACCATTATTGAGCAGGGTAGCTTTGAGTATGTATTAGATGATAACGGAAGCCCTGTAAAAGAAGGAGTTCCATTATTTAAGCCATATGGCGAAGTAGGTTTTTTTAACTATGTATTTGAAGGATTGGTAAAGGGGAGCAAGTGGGGTACCGCAGTTGGAATTATTGCTTTTATTTTGGTAATTGGCGGTTCATTTGGAATTATTCTTAAAACTGGTGCAGTGGAATCTGCTATCCTGAGAATGATAAAGGTAACAAAGGGAAAAGAAGTTGCAATTATTCCTATACTTTTTATTTTATTTTCCCTTGGAGGTGCCGTTTTCGGAATGGGAGAAGAGGCCATACCTTTTGCCATGATTTTGGTACCTTTAGTGATTGCCATGGGTTATGATGCTGTGGTAGGTATTCTGATGACTTATGTAGCAACACAGATTGGATTTGCAACATCTTGGATGAATCCTTTTTCTGTTGCAGTTGCACAGGGTATAGCAGATGTACCCATTATGTCCGGAGCTGGTTTCAGAATTGTACTTTGGGTGCTTTATACTTTGTTTGGTGTGGTATTTACTATGTGGTATGCATTAAAAATCAAAAAAAATCCTACCTTATCTGTCGCATATGAATCAGATGAATATTATCGAAATGATATGTCAGAGAAAAAGGACATAGATGTACATTTTGGCATAGGACATATTTTAGTACTATTGACCATGTTAGCAGGCTTAATTTGGATTATTTGGGGTGTTGTAACAGATGAATGGTATATCCCTGAAATTGCAACACAATTCTTTATCATAGGAGTTGTATCAGGAATTATCGGTGTAATATTTAAATTGAATGATATGACTGTAAACGATATCGCATCTTCCTTTAGACAAGGGGCATCGGATTTGGTGGGTGCTGCTATCATCGTAGGTATGGCACAAGGTATCATTTTAGTTCTTGGTGGGACAGAAGCTACAGATGGAACGGTGTTAAATACTATTTTAAATGGAGTAAGTGGACTGTTTGAAGGAGTACCTGCCGCCATTGCAGCAGTAATTATGTACCTCTTCCAGGCTGTATTTAATTTCTTTGTGGTTTCAGGATCTGGGCAAGCTGCTCTTACTATGCCCTTAATGGCACCACTTGCTGATTTAATCGGTGTCACAAGGCAAACTGCCGTTCTTGCATTTCAGTTGGGAGACGGGTTTACCAATATTCTTGTACCAACTTCAGGCTGCTTAATGGGTATACTGGCTGTTGCAAAGCTTGATTGGTCAAACTGGATAAAATTTGCTTGGAAGCTTGGGGGATTGTTAATCATACTTAGCATGATTACCATGTTGGTTGCTTCTGTAATCGGATTCTAAAAAGTTGTCTCTATTTCCTACATAAGATAGGCAAACATTGATTTACTATCTATAAAAATTAAAAAAGAGGAATAAAATATGTTAAAATTAATCAAAAATGCAGAGGTATTTGCTCCAAAATTCCTTGGGAAGAAGGATGTTTTGATTGCAGGAGGAAAGATATGTAGTATCTCCGATAGCATTGTAATGAAGGGGAATGTTGAGGTAGAGGAAACAGATGCTATGGGTCAATATCTATTTCCGGGATTCATAGATACACATGTTCATATTGTAGGTGGCGGTGGAGAAGGAGGGTTCAGCACGAGAACGCCGGAAATTGCGTTTAGTGATATGGTGGAAGGAGGAATTACAACCATTATCGGAACACTGGGAACAGACGGATATGGGAGAAGTATGGAAAACCTCCTTGCAAAGGCAGGTGCTTTAGAGGAGAAAGGAGTTACAGCATTTGTAAATACAGGTTCATATCAGGTACCTGTGAGAACATTTACAGACTCTATTTCAAAGGATATTATGTTTCATGAAAAAATTATTGGAGTAGGTGAGATTGCCATATCTGATCATAGGTGTTCTTGCCCAACCTTTGATGAAATTGCAAGAATTGCTGCAGAGGCTCGTGTAGCAGGAATGCTTTCGGGAAAAGTGGGAGTTGTAAATATTCATGTAGGTGATGGACAAGGCGGGGTGGATATTTTAGAAGAAATTGCCCAAAGGACAGAAATTCCAAGGAAACATTTTATTCCAACACACATGAACAGAAGCGGTTATGTATTTGAAAAGGGGTTACAATATTTGAGGAATGGTGGAAACCTTGATTTTACTACAAGTACAGTACCCTTGTTTATTGAAGAAGGGGAAATACCTTGTTATGAAGCTATAGACAGGATTATAAAAGAAGATCTTGACATTTCAAAGGTAACACTATCGTCTGATGGACAAGGTTCTCTACCAATTTTTGATGAAAAAGGAAATTATAGAGGTGTTGAAATTGGGAGAGTGACTTCTTTATATCAAGCTGTTGTGGAGTGCATTAAACTAAAAGGCATAAAGATAGAGCAAGCCATTAGCCTAATCACAGAAAATCCTGCAAAAATTTATGGTTTAAAAGGAAAAGGTAAAATTGATGTAGACTTTGATGCAGATTTGGTACTTGTAGATAAAGGGGATTTAACAATTGACACTGTTTTGGCAAAAGGTAAGATCTTGATGAAGAATAAAGACATATTGGTCAAAGGGGTATTTGAAAAATAACAAATATAGTTGACAACATAAAAAAATATAGTAGAATGAGATTGTACTTTGTATACACATTAATTTAGAGAAAGTTCAAATTTGTTTAAGTCCGGTTATGGGATTGGTATTTTAACAATAAATATAATTTTTATTTAATATAAGGAGGAACCATTTTATGGCAGTAAATTTAAAGGGCAGAAGTTTTTTAACATTAATGGATTTTACCCCCGGTGAGATTCGATACATGTTGGATTTATCCAAGGATCTGAAGGCGAAAAAGAGACAGGGAGTGTATAACGATCTTTTAAAAGGGAAGAATGTTGTACTTCTTTTTGAAAAGACTTCCACCAGAACCAGATGTGCATTTGAAGTGGCATGCTTGGAAGAAGGGGCTCATGTAACCTTCTTAGATTCGGGTAGCTCCCAGATGGGTAAAAAAGAATCTTTAGAAGATACTGCCAAGGTTTTAGGCAGATTTTATGATGGGATAGAGTACAGAGGATATGAGCAAAAAGTCGTGGAGGATTTAGCCAAATATTCAGGAGTACCCGTTTGGAATGGACTGACAGACGTAGATCATCCAACACAGATTTTAGCAGATCTATTGACCATAGAAGAGCATATAGCCAAGCCATTAAACAAGGTTAAGGTAGTATTTTGCGGCGATATAAGAAACAACATGTCCTATGCTTGGATGTACGGTTGTGCCAAGATGGGGATGCATTTCGTAGCATACGGCCCTAAGGAGCTAGAGCCAGAGGTGGACAAGGAGGTTGTAAAGGCTGCGGAAGCTGTAGCTAAAGAAACAGGTGCAATCATTGAAATTGCACATACGGAGGAATGCCTAGTGGGTGCTGACGTAATCTATACCGATGTATGGGCCTCCATGGGAGAAGAGGCTCAAATTCCTGAAAAAGTAAAAATGCTTACTCCATATAAGGTTACAGAAGAAATGATCGAAAAGACAGGAAATAAGGATGTGATTTTCATGCATTGCCTCCCTGCATTTCATGACTTTGAAACGAAAATGGCAAAGGATTGTATGGAAAAGGGTTATGATATCAGAGAGGTTACAGACGAAGTATTCAGAAGCAAGCATTCCGTGGTCTTTGATGAGGCAGAAAACAGAATGCATACTATAAAGGCAGTCATTGTGGCTACCATGGCATAAGGAATTTTACTGGAAGCAATAGGGAAAGAATGTACCTATTGCTACCAAAAGATTTATTTACAATGGATAAAAAACTACTAAATTGAAGGGAGACCCAATATGAGGGAAGGTGCAAACATCTATTCCGAGATCGGAAAATTAAATAAAGTGGTTCTGCACAGACTGGGAAAAGAAATAGAGGGCTTGGTACCGGATAATTTTGAAAGACTTTTATTTGATGATATACCATATTTGCAAGTAGCCCAAAAAGAGCATGACAGCTTTGCAGAGGTTTTGAGATCCAATGGAGTAGAGGTACTGTATGTTTTGGATGAGGCAGCAAAAGCTTTGACTGATGAAATGGTAAGAGGACAGTTTGTAGACGAGTTTATCAAGGAAAGTGAGGTTCATGGGGATACTTTACATCAAAACTTAAAAGAATACTTTTTAAGCATGAATGTGGAAAACATGTTAGGAACCATGATGGCAGGAGTAAGAAAGTCGGATATAGAAGGGATTGGATCCAAATCATTAACGGATTTCATCAGTGAAGATTACCCGTATTATACTGACCCTATTCCCAATCTCTACTTTACAAGAGACCCGGGAGCCATTATTGGAGATGGAATCAGCATCAATGTAATGAGTACAAAAGCCAGAAGAAGAGAGTCTTTGATGTTAAAGTATATGTATCATTACAACAAAAGCTTGTTTCCTGAGGGTACCAATAAATGGTATGACTACTACAACCCCAATCCCATTGAGGGTGGAGATATTTTGGTCTTGTCAAAGGAAGTGGTGGCCATCGGTCATAGCCAGAGAACCTCTGCCAATGCCATTGAAAGCTTTGCTCAAAAATTACTCAGGGGTGAAAATAAATTTAAAAAAGTTTTAGTATTTGAGATTCCTAAAAAGAGAGCATTTATGCATTTAGATACAGTTTTCACCATGGTAGATTATGACAAATTTACCATACATCCGGAGATAGAAGGTCCCTTACACATCTTTGAAGTGAGCTATGAAAATGGGGGAATTCATTTTTCCGGAAGTACCGATCAGTTGGAAACTATTTTAGCCAGAGAACTGAAGCTACCTGCAGTAGATTTGATCAGATGCGGTGGTACGGACAAAATGGCTGCACAGAGAGAGCAGTGGAGTGACGGCTCCAATACTTTGGCCATTGCACCGGGTGTAGTCATCACCTACGATAGAAATTACGTGACAAATGACTTACTGGATAAGAGCGGAATTAAGGTTTTGACCATACCCAGCTCAGAACTCTCCAGAGGTAGGGGCGGTCCCAGATGCATGAGTATGCCCATAAACAGAGAGGATTTATAAGATAATAATAGTAGGCATAATGATGAATTGGTATTCTTATACTCATAAATAAGATTTAGAGGAGGTTTGGCATGGATAAAAATCATAATCATAATGGTAGTCACAATATTCCAAAGAAAATCGTCATAGCGTTAGGAGGAAATGCACTCCAGCAAGGGAACGAACAAGCTACGGCAGAGGCACAGCTGAAGGTAGTGAGAAAAACTTGTGAGCATCTGGCAGAAATCAGTTGTAGGGGTTACGAAATTGCAGTAGTTCATGGTAATGGACCCCAGGTGGGGAGAATCCTTTTGGCATCGGAAACAGCTAAAGAGGTCACTCCTGCTATGCCCTTTGACGTGTGCGGTGCCATGAGTCAAGGGTATATCGGCTATCATATACAGCAATGCTTAAAATACGCTTTAAATTTAAGAAATAAAAATACTCCTGTGGTAACCATGGCTACGCAAATGATCATTGAAGCCAATGATCCTGCCTTTCAAAACCCCACAAAACCCATCGGTCCATTTTATTCAGAGGAAGAAGCAAAGCAATTGCAGCAGGAAAAGGGATACACCATGAAGGAGGATTCCGGACGAGGTTGGCGGAGGGTAGTGCCATCACCCATCCCCAGAAAGATTGTGGAAATTGAGGCTGTGAAAAGACTTTGGGAGTCCACCATCGTAATCACCTGCGGTGGCGGAGGAATTCCCGTAATCGAGGAGCCTGACGGAAGCCTTATAGGAACTGCGGCAGTTATTGACAAGGATTTTGCAGCGGAGCTTTTGGCAGAGCAAATCAATGTAGATATCTTAATGATCTTAACGGAAGTGGAAAATGTCTGCATCAATTATAATCAGCCCAATGAAAAAAAATTACATCGCCTAACCTTAGCGGATGCAGCAAAGTATGTGGAGGAGGGACATTTTGCAGAGGGAAGCATGTTGCCTAAGATATTAGCAGCTATGAAATTTGTGCGAGCCAATCCCACAAAATGCGCAATCATCACGTCTATAAATAAGGCCGTGGATGCCTTAGATGGAACCACGGGTACTATCATTACCTTTGCTTAGTGTTTCTTAATTTCATAAGTTTCTTAACAATTTGAACTCTTTTTTTGAAGAGTTCAAATTGTTTTTTTGCCATAAATAGGAATGAATTCAAACCTAATGTACATAATAAGAGGGTAGGATTCTACAGACGTGTATGAATCCAATCGTATATAAGGGGTGAGTAGAAATGGAAATTGATCAGAAAAAAGAGGCAAAAACAAAACATTATGAGGAATATATAAAGCAGTTTTCTCCTAAACCTTCCTACTTTACAAATATCATAAAGGCATTTATTGTGGGGGGTCTTGTTTGCGACGTAGCATTTTATATACAAACTATGATTGAGGGTATGGGAGTCAGCAAAGAAGATGCAGGTTCCTTTGTAACGATTATTCTTGTTTGTAGCGCCCAGCTTCTGACCGGGTTCGGAGTTTTTGATAGCATTGCCAAATATGCGGGGGCAGGGGTCATCGTACCTATTACTGGATTTGCCAACTCCATGGTTTCCCCAGCCATAGAATATAAAAAAGAGGGGATCATCTTAGGAATTGGTGCAAAGCTATTCAGCCTTGCAGGTCCTGTGTTAGTGGCAGGAATCTGTACAGGAACAGTGATCGGATTAATTTATTATGCTATAGAAAAAATATAAGAGTTTTTAAAGGTGAATTATGGGAAAGCAAACATTATTTTTTAACCAAAATCCAAGAATTATCGGTTCTGCTGCCGTAGTGGGGGAAAAAGAAGGTAAGGGTCCCATGAGCAAATGGTTTGACATTATCTTGGAAGAAGATACCTATGGAGAGAATACCTGGGAGAAGTCGGAAAGCAAAATGCTGAAGCAAGCAATTTTAATTGCTTTACTAAAAAGCGGAAAAGAAAAAGAGGAAATTGATGCCCTTCTGACAGGAGATTTACTAAATCAATTGATGTCATCTTCATTTATGGCAAGGGATTTAGGAATTCCATTTTTAGGACTTTATGGTGCTTGCTCAGCTATGACTGAAGCTATGCTCATCGGTGCTGCATTAGTAGACGGCGGTCATGCTCGCAACGTAATCGGCGGGGCATCCAGTCACTATTGTACAGCAGAAAGACAGTTTAGAATGCCCTTGGAGCATGGAAATCAAAGACCTCCCACGGCACAATGGACCACTACAGCAGCGGGTGCGGTCACCATTTCTGCCGATAAAGGCAAGGAGGAAAAGGGAGCAGTAGAGAAGCACGTCTACGTAACCCACGGAACCATTGGTAAACTCATAGATACAGGGGTAAAAGATGCAAATCAAATGGGTGCAGCCATGGCACCTGCGGCCGTAGACACCATCATTACTCATTTAAATGATACAGGTAGAACACCTGACTTTTACGATACTATCCTTACAGGGGACTTAGGATTGGTAGGGAAAGAGATTGCCAAGGATTTGTTAGCCGCCCAAGGAGCCCCGGTTACCTCCAATTATGATGATTCCGGTGCAATGATGTTTTATAAGGAGCAAGATGTTCACAGCGGCGGTAGTGGATGCGGTTGTTCCGCTTCTATCTTTGCAGGATATGTGGTAAAAGAAATGAAAAAAGGAAAAATTAAAAATGCTCTTCTTTTATCCACGGGGGCACTGTTATCTACCATCAGTCCTTTTCAAGGTGAGTCTATCCCCGGAATCGCTCATGCGGTAGCCTTGACCACGGAGCTCTCTAAGTAAATTTAAATAAAATCAAATGATAATGATTAAATGAATAAATCAATTATAATGTTTAAGTTAAAAAGTATGTAATATAATTTGATATTTTAAGACTTAGAATATTTTAAACAATAATTTCTGTGCTACAAAAAATACAGAAAGGAAATAAAATTAAAAATGGATTATTTAACCGTATTTCTCATTGGTGGAGCCATCTGCGTCATAGGTCAAATTTTAATGGATACCACGAAGCTGACAGCTCCCAGAATTTTAGTTTTGTTGGTAGTTGTAGGTGCTATACTAACGGGGTTGGGTCTGTATCAGCCTCTGGTGGAGCTCGGCAAAAACGGTGCCACAGTACCTCTTCCTGGATTCGGATATGCCTTGGCAAAGGGGGCCATCGAAGGAGCTCAGTCAGACGGTTTTCTGGGTGCATTGACGGGAGCAATAAAAAACACTGCCGCAGGGATTACCGCAGCAGTGCTGTTTGGATATTTGGTCGCATTGATTTTTTCTCCAAAATCAAAACGATAATTTGGTAATTTTAATTAAATTTTTAATTCTAAAGTCCATTTTATAGAACCTATATACGATCAAACCATCTACTCTACTACTACCCATGAAGGAGGTTCCTCTACCACCGGAGGTGGAGTTGGAGTCGGTTCCGGCGTAGGTGCCGGAGTCTCAGGAGAAGGCTCAGGAGTAGGTGTCGGCGGTGTTGGGTTTGGAGTTGGATTTGGGTTAGGGCTTGGACCTGTACCCGGATTAGGGTTAGGAGTCGGAGTCTCAGAGTTACCTGGTTCTTGAGGTTGATTTGGAGTTATTTCCTCCGGTTTTTCTTCCTCCTCCTCTTCCTTTTTCGGTACATTGGCGCCGGCAGGATAAGAACCCTTAAAGGTTGATGTAGGCTGCGTGCCCTTAATGAAGTATTCCGCTACACTGCCCCCGCCGGAAGGAAGGTATCCGTTAAATGAATCCACGTAAGCGGAAACCACGTTGTCAGGTCTGGCGAATTTTCCGGAAGCCAATCCGGTATGGACTTGTTTCATGATCCTTGCCCATACCCTGGTGGCGGCGATACTTCCTTGACCCAATTCAATATTAACATCGTTTCCTATCCATAAAGCTCCTACATAATAAGGAGTGTATCCCACAAACCAAGCATCGTAGTTGTCGTTTGTAGTTCCTGTTTTTCCTGCAACAGGTTGATTAGGAATAGCGGCGTTTCCGGCTATTCCTGCAACAACTGCAGAACGCAACATGTCGGTCATGATAAAAGCAACACCTTTATCCATTGCTTGCACATAATTATGCTTTGCTTCTAATATTACCTCATCTTTTTTGTTTGTAACCTTTGTATAGGAGCTTGGTGAAACGTAAGTTCCTTCATTGGCAAAGCTTCCATATGCTGCTGCCATTTCCAGTGGAGATACACCGTAGGTCATTCCTCCTAAAGCCATGGCCGCAGGATTCAAGTCGCTGACAGCTCCTTCTTCTACAATAGATGTAATTCCTAAGCTTTTTGCAAATTTTACAGAGCGACTTACACCGATATCATTAAAAACTTTGACGGCACAAGTATTGACAGACTGCTCGATTGCTACTCTCATTCTGGTCATTCCTTTAAATCCTGTGTACCAGTTTTTTGGCCACAATTTTCCGTCGGGCAGCTTAATGGGAGCATCGTTGATGGAACTGGCCGCCGTCCAAAAGTTTCCGTAAACTTGAGTTCTATCTGTAACCGCATTTCCTCCGCCGTTTAGCTGATCCACACTGGCTTGCAAAGCAGGACCATAGGCTCCGATGGGCTTCATGGAGGAACCCGGTTGTCTGGGGCTGGTGGCACGGTTATATAAAAGCTTTCCGGTGACACCACGACCTCCGACCATAGCCTTAATGGCTCCTTGCTTATAGTCGATGATTACCATAGAGGACTGGGGCTGTACGGTTCTCTGCTTTAAGGCATACTTATCGGCTGCTATTACAATTCCGTTGTTTCCAAATTGTAAAAAGTTAGGAAAATCAGCATTTAATTGAGGACTGATGATTAAATTTCCGTTTGCATCTTTGCTTTTATATTCTTGAGGAACTTTGATTACACCACCTTTAATACCGTAGAAGGTTCCGCTCTCAATGATGTACATATCCTTAAATTCTACGCTATAATCTGTGCTTCCTTGAACATCGGTATTATAAAAGTTCAACCTTTTACCGGCATATACTAAAATACTGCCGTCTGAGTTTACTTCATATTCTTCAGGAGTTAAGGTGAAGTTTCCATTACCATCAAAGTAATTATTGTAAGAGTAAAGAATGATTTTTCCCGTAGAGTCCAGTATATTTTGAGCTCTATCTCGCCTTAAGTTTACTACTGAGGGGAAATTAGCATTATTGGTAAACTCTGATTCCACAGTTTTTTGCATTTGAGCGTTCATGGTGGTATAAATTCTCAATCCGCCGTTATATAGTCTATATCTGGCATCGCTTTCACTAAGCTTTAACGTTTCCATGAGACCTTTAATAACATCTTTAATGACATAGTCGGCAAAATAAGAAGTAATTTCTCTTGTGGTATCATCACTGGGATTGATAGATGCACGAACATCGTATGCCAGTGCCTCTTGGTATTGTGCTTCAGTAATTTTGCCTTGGTCTTTCATGAATTTTAAAACAAGGTTTTTACGAGAAATATATAAATCGTTATATAAAAAGGTAAATTCGCTAGTGGTATCCACGATATTAGGATCATTTGCGGCTACCTCGCTATGAGCGTATTTTTTAATCAAAGCAGTTCTGTCCGGAGCTTGTGGTAAGCTGGCCAAGGTAGCACATTCTGCAATGTTTAAATCCGCTGCATTTTTTGAGAAATAGGATTGTGAGGCGGCTTGAACTCCATTGGAATTAAAGCCTAAGTAAATGGTGTTTAAGTAAGCTTCTAAAATCTGTTCTTTAGAAAGATGTTTCTCTAAAAGGACTGTATAATATGCTTCTTTTAACTTTCTATCTAAGGATCTCTCCGATTTCATTTCTGCCAAATAAAGGTTTCTGGCAAGCTGCTGCGTGATGGTACTGGTTCCGCTAATAGTGGCTTTGCCAAAGACTTTTTCTTTTATGGCTCCCATAATTCTAATGAAGTTAAACCCATTATGTTCCCAAAAGGTTTTATCTTCAATAGCTACAAATGCATTGATTAGATCCGGGGACAGCTCTGTAAAGGAGATATTGGTTCGAAAACCTTCCGAGGAAACTAGGTTGTCGATTACCTGACCTTGATCATCATACATGGTAGAGTTTTCGCTCAATAGAGAGTAGATGGTTTCCGGGTTGATGGGAGGTGCAGAAAGGATAATGGACGT
Organism: uncultured Anaerovorax sp.; assembly: GCA_964461765.1. GTDB lineage: Bacteria > Bacillota > Clostridia > Peptostreptococcales > Anaerovoracaceae > JAVVUJ01. The sequence goes on along the minus strand of CAYWVS010000063.1, from coordinate 3,223 downwards.
TAAGGTTACCACCCCGGCCACACCTATGACAAGAAAAATACTGGCAATAATTAATAATATTTTTTTTGTCTTTTTTTTCTTTGACTTATTAAATATTTTCTTTTGATGTCCTTCCATATTAACCTCTGATTCTAATTTTTCAAAATTATTGATTTTTTCAGAATTATTTGTTGAAGTAATGAATTCATTATCTAAAGAAGTGGTTTTGCTTCTTCCTTTTGATTTAGTTTTTTGATGTCTCTGTGCTCTCCCTACAAACTCCTCCATAGGATTTTTATGTTCAGATGAATTCAAATCTTGACTTTTACTTTCAAAATGTTCTAATAAAAAATCAGGATCCTTTTCTTTTTGATTATTGTTGTAACTATTATTTTGAAAATCTTTATTTTCCCAAACAGATGGTTTTTGTGAATAATGTGTTTTTTCAATATAAGGTGATTTTTCAGGAGGTTTTTTTTCTGAAAATTTTCCTAAAGAATCTCCTATAGTATCAAATCTACTTAAAAAACTGTCTATATCGTCATCTTTTTTATCTACAACATCATCATTTTTATCAAATAATTTATCTATATTATTTTTATCTTCATTCATAAATTCACCTACCTCAATGCATCGTAATCTTTGTCCTTTTCCATTGATTAGAAATAAAACAAATGTAATTATAACATAATTATTGGAAAATGTTAATAACTATACGAATATTAATTTATTATTACCAAATAATTTGTTTAGACACTGATTTTCATTGAATTGTTCCGTCAATATATGGTATGATAAATGAAATTTATTAATGGCTGAGATTTCGCCTTTTGGCGAATTTAGATCTGAAACATGTGGGGGGAGTAGAGAATTGAGGCTGGGAAATTACGAATTATTGCGATTGTTATCGACCTTTATGATCGTATTACTTCACGTTGCAGCAGGCAGTATTTCTCTGACTATGGAACATCCCGATATTTCTTTTACTTTAAGCAATGCCATGGATTCAGCAACCAGATATGCAGTACCCCTTTTTGTCATGCTAAGCGGCGCTTTTCAATTAAATAAAAAACGAAATAAAAAATATTTTACCTATTACAAAAAAATCGGAATAACAATTTTGATTCCTACTTTAGTATGGAGTTTCATTTATGTATTGTATCAAGTGGTGAATGCCCGGAAGAGTTATGCTTTGGGAGAAATAGATTCCCGGGGTTTATCTGATTTGATTTCTTATTTTTTTACTCAATGGGTGAAGGGTGCTCCCTATTATCATATGTGGTATCTTTATATGGCTTTAGGGTTATTTGTTATTACTCCCATTCTCATTAGGGTGATAAACAGATTGGATAGGGGGAGTGTTGGACTCATGGGTGCTACATTCCTGATTATTGGAATGATTGTCACGGATATTACTACTTTACCTTGGTATTTGAAGTTCATTCAATATCTGGGATATTACATTTTGGGATATTGGATTCGGGAAAATGTATCAGTGCTTAAAAAATGGAAGATTCATTCTGCTATTATTTCCATCATCTGCATGATTTTTATATTTTACGCCACTGAGATTTTGGTTAAAAGTGGTACTGAAGCCATAAATCCCTTTTATTTTTACGGTTTTTTATCCCCTGTGGTTGCTTTTGGCAGTGTCACTGCCTTTAGCTTTTTTTCCTGCCTAACATTTGAGAATTTGTGGGTTGATAAAATTGCTACATATTCATTTAGCATTTATCTGGTTCATGCATTGATTTTAGACATGTTAACCAAGGCAATCAATGAATCTTCATTTGAATTGGGTTCAGTAATGCGGATTCCTATTTTGACCTTGGCTGTTTTCTTACTGTCCTTGGGGTTTGCAGTATTGATCCATGTAATAAAAGGAAAACTCCTAGGGAAATTAAAATTTAAATCCTAGCTCCGATATATTAAGATTTTACCTAGTAAGGGTGTTTTCACATCTATGGCCTTTGCAGGACACATTTCCTGACAACAATAGCAGCGAATACAATTCTTGTAGTTATATTTCGGCTTAGTTTTTTTCTCTACTTCCTCTTCTTTTTTCTTAGAAGAAATTCCAGAGACCGGGAAGTAAATGGCTATATCGTCGTAGTTTTTAGGATCGTTTCCTCCTTCCGAGTCTTTGATGGGGCAAGCCTCCACACAAGCACCGCAACTGATGCATTTTTGGTTATTGATTACAGGCTTTTTCATAAAGGGAGCCCTCAGGTTAGATAGGATTTTCCATTTTCCTGCCACGATGGGATCCTTTGATACGTTAAATTCTTTGTGAATTAAGCTTTTGATATCATCTCCCAGAATTTCAATATTCTCTTCTTTTGCAGTACCAAGTCCGTATAAATCACCGTATTTATTCGTAGCTATGAGCATGGGGTCTAAATCGATTAAATTGCAAAACACCGTATCCAGTGCTACGGGGTCAGTAGATATTAAGATTACATTCATATTTACAGGATTTCCTGCAAAGGGTCCATTTCCCTCCATGGCCATAATTCCATCCAAAATATGAAGCTTTGGTTTTAGGTAGAGGCTTAAATCTACCAACATTTTCCCGAAGGAATCAGGGTCAGGGAATTTTGCATGGGACATGCCTTTATTAAAGCCGTACACGCATCCCAATATGTTTTTCACCGCTCCTGTAATGCGCATGAGTGCATGGGTTTTCATCTTTGGAAGATTGATAATAGCATCCGCCTCAAGGGTACCGTTGCTTATCTCAAATTGCTTTGAAAAGTTTCCCTCCGGGAAGTTACAGGTTTTGCCGTGAGTGAAGTCCCCAAAGGGTACACCGTATTCATCCGCCACATGTTTTAGTCCACAACCTTGTGCAATCTTTTCCGGTGGTGCAGGATTACCGGGGGAATCCCCATAGTATAGATTCTTGAAATTTTGCTCCTGTAAAATTTGTATGACAGCCTCAAATATGGCAGGATGTGTTGTAACTGCCTTTTCCGGTGTAGCCTTATTGAGAAGATTGGGCTTCAGCAAAATTTTATGGTCATTGGGAAAGAGAGCCTCCAAGCCTCCCAAAAGATCTAAGCCCTTTGAAATGGCAGATTTCACTTTATTTATATCGTAAGATTCACACTTCATTACAGCTACTTTGCTTCTCATTTATTATGGTCCTTTCAAAATTATATTTTAAAATATGTAGAAAATATCGTCCTTGACGATATTGAGGTCATATCAAAGAACGTACCTTGCAAAGCGTCGCCCCTTGCGG
>CAYWVS010000062.1:0-17907 GCA_964461765.1 uncultured Anaerovorax sp. | reverse complement strand
CCCGGTGGCACCGATAGCTCCTGTAGCCCCCGCAGCACCGGCAGGACCTGTAGGGCCTGTAGCTCCCGCAGTACCGGCAGGACCTGTAGGGCCTGTAGCCCCCGTAGCGCCGGCAGGACCTGTAGGACCTGTAGGACCTGTAGCACCTTGGGGACCGGGATGCCCCCTTGGTCCTATGGGACCCTGCGGACCTGTAGCTCCGGTAGGACCTGTGGGACCTTCGCAGCAGCACTCTGAACAACAATGATCACAGCCACAACCATCGTAGTCATTAGAATAGGACCCATTTGAATAATAATCGTCGTTTGAATAATAATATCTATCCATTTATATCTCTCCATTCTGCCACTTTAATGTAGCAATATTAAACGTGTTTTCATGAAAGTGTACGTCTTTCATATATTCATTGATTTGATTAACGCATAGGTGGTAGATAGAGGTACTTTCGTAATTTTTATACCATTCTATGGTTTTTTCTATGGTTTTGTTAATATCCCATAAAGGAGACCACCCTAACATGTGCTTCGCTTTGCTAATATCCAAAGATAAAAAAGTCGCCTCATGAGGTTGTTTTTCTTTGTTATAGGAAAACCATCTTCCGCTCCCCCAGTTCTCTATAATTTTATCAACAATATGAGAAACGGGAATAAAGCTACTGCTTTCGGGTCCGAAATTAAAGGAAGATGAAAAGCTTTTGCCACTGGAATACATTTCCTTTCCCAAAATCAGGTAACCCATTAAGGGTTCAATCACATGTTGCCAAGGGCGTACCGCATTTTCATTTCTAATGAGAATGGGCTGGTTTGTCAGTAAACATTTCACACAGTCCGGCACAATCCTATCCTTGGACCAGTCACCGCCACCAATGACGTTCCCGGCTCTGACGGTGGCAATGGATACATCGGTATCTTGGAAGAAGGATTTACGGTAAGAATTCACCAAAAGCTCTGTGCAAGCTTTGCTGGAGCTATAGGGGTCATAGCCTCCCAAGGCATCGCATTCTCGATAACCCCAGTGCCATTCCTTATTTTCATAACACTTATCGGTGGTAATAATCACTACAGCTTTTACTGTATTGGAAGATCGGACGGCTTCTAATAGGTTTAAAGTGCCTAGGACATTGGTTTCATATGTTTCCGTAGGATTTTCATAAGAGCGCCTCACCAAGGGTTGGGCAGCCAGATGAAAAACAATTTCCGGATCATTATTTAATAAGCACTTTTTTAAAAAAGAGGCATCTAAAATATCACCTCGTATATCGGTCATTCTTTCTGCCATACCTGAAAGGATAAAATTATCCTTTTCTGTTGTGTAATCCTTCGCATAACCGGTCAATTGAGCGCCGAAGCTATTCAAAATAATGGATAGCCAAGATCCTTTAAAGCCTGTGTGACCTGTAATAAATATTTTTTTGTCTTTATAGAATTTTTTTAAATCTATGCTCATAGGTGTCACACTCCTGTTTTGAACATTTTATAGTTTGAACGAAACCATGCAAAGGTTCGATGGATTCCGTCATAATGGTTGGTATGGGCTTCCCAATTGAGAAGCTTCTTTGATTTCATGGTATCACCTTCGTGAAAAAATACTTCTCCTTCACGGTATTCTAAAGCTCCATATTGAGGAACCAAGGTTGTTTGGGATATGGTGCAGATCATTTCCACATACTCTCGTATAGGTAAGGCTTCTTTATTTGCCAAATCAATGATTTCATCTTTCACTTCTTTGGCTAAGGCAGCGGAAATCATAGCTTCCACCACATCTCCCACATAAACGTAATTTCTTCTTTGCTTGCATTCTGTCAAGGTGAGCTGTCGATTGTTGAGGATTGACAGCATGATAAAACTGAATAACTTATGGGGCTCCTCCCATTCACCATAAACTCCAAAGGGACGCAAGGTGATGAGTGGTACCTGATTTTGTCTGGCTATCTGGTGCAAAATTAAGGTGGAGGAAGCCTTTGTGCTTCCATAGATAGTGTTGGGCTTTAAGGTAGTATCTAATTTACAATGCTTCTCTCCATATTCGGCAGAGGAACCCATATTTATAAATTTTTTACAATTGGTATGGGTAACAGCTTTCATTAGGTTGACACTGCCGAATATGTTGATATCAATTGCCTTTCGTATATCTACATGGCTTGAGTCGATTCCATATCCTGCCAGATGAAAAACATAGTCGGGATTTATGGAGACAACCATGGATTGAATGGACTCCTCATCTACAATATCTGCTTCATGAACCTGTATTTTATCTTGGAAATCCAGAATTTTTTTCCGATTTACTTGAGGCAGATCTATAACATGAATTCGGGCATCCATAGGGAGCAATTTCTTAATTAAATGGTGACCGATAAAGCCGCAACCTCCGGTAACCAGTACATTTTGATTTTTCATGCTATTCATAATAAGCCTCAATAATTTAGCTTATATAAATCTAAGCTGACGGAGTTAATCATATTTAATTCTCTTTGGTTTTGCATGAGTTCCAAGAAATAGGGTTTATAAATTAGATTCATGACTTTGTTGTCTACATTGTCGATGGGCTCATGCCATATTTCAAAGGTTGAGTGATTGTTAATTTTTATGCTCCCGAAATGGTAAACACATAATTTTTCTTTATTGATATGCAATTGGTTATTGTAAATGTTAATTCTGTATCCGGTATTATTTAAAATTAAGTTCCATGGTGCAGCGTTAATTCCTATATTTTCAATAATTTTAATGTTTTCAAATTGGACAGGAACTTTTTCCAGATATTTTTGGTCTCCCCAACGATCTCTCGTGGGGTCATATTGATCATAACACCATTCTAAGCATTGATCCTTCCACCAATCTAATATTTTTTTGCCATACCCGTCATTTTTTACACCGATAAATCCGGCCTGATAGTATCCACAGAGATTTTCCAACTTTTCATCAGCCCTTTGGGTACACATGAGGAAGGAGTAGGCACCCCACTCTTCGTAGACATCCTTTAAGGGTGCGTAGAGATAAATATCGCTGTCACAGTATAAAACGTGATTTAACTTATATTTGGTAAAGAGATAATCTATAAACCACCCCTTAATGGACCAGCAAAACTCTTTAATATTTCGAGTGGTCTTAATGGTAGCTACTGCCATGTCCTCTATATCACAAAGGTTTAAAATCGTACAGTTTTTTTTACAAACTCTTTTTAAACCTACATAAGCTTCTTGGTCAACGGCACAAAACCAAATGTGAAAATTCTTGTGAAGCCTTTTAATGGAGTTATAGAGTGCCATAGCTCTGGTGACATAATCCTTGCTGACAATGCTGCATAAATAGTAAAGCTCATCAAATTGGACATTGGCTTTAATCAAATCGCTATAATAATAGTAGGTCATAGCTTGATCCGGGTTTTCACTAAACAGCATTTGCATAGGTAAGCCGGGATCTATGCTTCGCACTAAAGCCATGGAGCTTTGTAGTTCCTCAATGTAAGGAACGTAGATATTATTAATTTTAAACGTAGGAATGCTTAGTTGACCGTAAGACCATAAATCATATTCCAACTCATTATAGATTTGCAAAGTGGCGAAATGAAATGCGATGATAGGGTCTTCTTTCAAATAAATGTGGTAGCCGTCTTTATTGAAGTCGGATTCGTTCCGGTAAATGGAATTCCAGGGGGCCGCATCTACGCCTAAATGTGTTTCACAATAAACAGAAGAGTACATTTCAGGAATCTTATCCAGATATTTTTGGTCTCCAAAGCTATCTAAGGAAGGATCGGGGTAAACATTGCAACTTTGCAAGCATTTTGAGGTCCAAAATTGAAGGGCGCCTAGCCCAATTTCATCTCTTCTGAATCCGATGACACCTGCCTGATATTTTCCATAAACCCTCTCCACTTCTTCAGAATCTCTTTGTTTACAAAGATAGATAGAATATTCGTTTAGCCTTTCAAAGATGATGTGAGGGCTATAGAAAAAGTAAATATCAGAATCGCAATATAGTACATATTCTTCGTGATAAATTGTGAGGATGTGCGTTATGAAGGGTGCCTTCAAGGTCCAACAGTATTCACTGGTGCTACGGCTATTTTTGATGCTGAGCAATTCATGGTTTTCCACGTCCTCTAATGAGATTACAACCATATTTTCCAAGGCTGCCTTTTGTAGGAAATCAAAGGTTGGTTGGTCTATGCATAAGACATATAGCTGAAAATTATCAGAGGTATTGCATAGGGATTTATATAAAGCAAGGAGCTTCAGTAAATATTTGATTCCTGCAATGGTACACAGGGTATATCTGAACCTTTGGTTGCTTGTATATAGGGAATTGCTTTCAAAACGAAAGCTTTGGCTATTATAATCATCGTACATTTTAAGGTCTCCATTTTTCATTTGCTTCTTCTAAGTCTTTTTGTGTGTCAATAGACTTCCAGAATCCTTTGTGCTTATAAACTGATAATTGTTGATCTTTGACTAACGCTTGCAGGGGATCTGCCTCTAAAATGCAGTTGTTATCCTCTGACAAGTAATCGAAGATTTTTTTATTAAACACAAAAAAGCCGCCGTTTATTACGCCATCCGCACTTTGCTTTTCTGTAAAAGCAGTCACTACATTATCCTGAACTTCCAAAATGCCATATTGGCTCTTGCGTTCAATTCCAGTAACAGTGGCGATTTTGCCGGATTTTTTATGAAAGCTTAAAAGTTTTTTTATATTTATATCAGAAATTCCGTCACCATAAGTGACCATAAAAGTATCGTCAATATATTTTTCTATCTTTTTTATTCTGGAGCCGGTCATTGCACTTATGCCGGTATCCACCAAAGTAACATGAAATTCTTTTTGCTCTTGTAATAGCTCTAATTGTTTTTTTCCAATAGTCTTTTTAAAATCATAATTCAGCCATTCATAGTCTTTAAAATATTGCTTGATTTGGCTGCCTTTATATCCTAATGGCAATATAAAATCGTTGTAGCCATACTTCATATACTGATTCATAATGTGGATGATGATGGGCTTTCCCTTTACGGGTAACATTGGCTTTGGTAATTCCTCTGAGGTAGTGCCCATGCGCTGACCTTTTCCGCCGCATAAAATAACAACTTTCATTTGTATGATCCTCTTTTTCGGAAATTATTTAAAGATTGGGTTAAAGTTTCCCGAAATTTATTATTTTCGTTAATTTCCAATTTTGTTTTCTTGAATTTGTTTTAAATAGAAACATTTAAAAATTAAATTTTTCTATCAATTTACAATATGAAAAATTTTCAATATTGTTACTAAATTTTGTATTTTGTTAAATAATAAATGAATGTGTGAGTAGTAAACAGGATAAACATAAAATAATTCTTTACAATAGTAGGAAGAATATGTTATTATAACTTGAATTGAGTACCTATTACTATGCTTTGCGACACTCCAACGCTTGACTTGGTAAAAGGTGAATGAAAAAAAGGAGAGTAAAACATGATAAACCAAAAAAGAAAAGCTGAAATTATTGAAGCTTACAAAACCAAAGAAGGGGACACGGGTTCTCCTGAGGTGCAGATTGCTATTTTAACCAATAGAATCAATGAGTTAAATGAGCATTTAAAAATTCATAAGAAGGATCATCATTCCAGAAGAGGTCTTTTAAAGATGGTAGGTCAAAGAAGAAACCTTCTTAATTACCTGAAAAACAAAGACATTGAAAGATACAGAGATCTTATCGCTCGTTTGGGATTAAGAAAGTAATGAAATAAATTAGCGAGGTCATCCCTCGCTTTTATTTTCATTTAGAAAAAATGTGATAAAGATTAACAGGAGGAAGTTGTTAATGAGATATGAAGATTACAGAACATTTAGAACGGCCATAGGCGGCAGATTAATGGAGCTGGAAATTGGCAAAATTTGCGAAATGGCCAATGGACAAGTTATGGTCAAATATGGGGATTCAGTGGTCAGCGTGACTGCTACAGCCTCACAAGCACCAAGACAGGACATAGATTTTTTCCCACTCAGCGTAGACTATGAGGAAAGAATGTATGCCGCAGGTAAGATTCCGGGGGGATTTATCAAACGTGAGGGGAGACCTTCAGAAAAGGCAATTTTGAGCTCCAGGCTCATAGATAGACCAATCAGACCTTTATTTCCAAAGGGGTTTTATAACGATGTACAGGTGGTAGCTACTGTGCTTTGCGTGGATCCTGACTGTGCACCTGAGATTTTGGGCATGATCGGATCCTCTATCGCTCTATCTATTTCCGATATACCATTCGATGGCCCTACAGGTTCTGTAGCAATCGGAAGAATAGAGGATCGTTTTATCATCAATCCTACTTTGGCAGAGAGGGAACAAAGTGACCTTCACTTAATTGTTTCCGGAACCAAAGAGGCCATTATGATGGTAGAAGCAGGCGCAAATGAGGTGCCGGAAGACATCATGTTGGAAGCCATCATGTTTGCTCATGAGGAGATTAAAAGAATTGTAGAATTTATAGAAGAAATCGTTTCTGAGGTGGGTAAGCCTAAGCGTGAAGTGGTACTTTATAAGGTTCCTGAAGAGATTGATCAAGAAGTCAGGGCTTTTGCCACAGACAAGATGAGAGCTGCCATACAGACGGTGGAAAAACAGCAAAGATTGGAAAATATGGGTGCGGTGGAAGAGGAAACCAAGCTGCACTTTGAAGAAATTTTCCCTGATAATAAAAAAGATGTTGCGGCGGTATTGTATAGCATTACCAAAGAACAGGTGAGAAGCCTCATATTGGATGATGGAATCAGACCGGATAACCGCAAGCACAAAGAAATTCGCCCTATTTGGTGTGAGACCGGCATTTTGCCCAGAACCCATGGCACAGGATTATTTAAGAGAGGGCAAACTCAAGTTCTTTCCGTAACTACTTTAGGTCCCATCGGGGATGCTCAGACCATTGATGGTATCGGCGATGAAATTCAAAAGAGATATATGCATCATTACAACTTCCCCCCATATTCAGTAGGGGAAGCCAAGCCTATGAGAAGTGCAGGTAGAAGAGAAATCGGTCATGGCGCTTTGGCAGAAAGGGCTTTGATTCCTGTATTGCCTGATGTGGAGGAGTTCCCATATGCCATCAGAGTGGTTTCTGAGGTGCTATCCTCCAATGGAAGTACTTCTCAGGCCTCTGTTTGCGGAAGCACCCTTTCCCTCATGGATGCAGGTGTTCCTATTAAAGCACCTGTTGCGGGAATCGCCATGGGTCTTATCGAAAGAGTAGAGGAAGATGGCTCTAGCAAAATCGCCATTCTTTCTGATATTCAGGGGATGGAGGATTTCCTAGGAGACATGGATTTCAAGGTGGCAGGAACCGCAAAAGGAATCACTGCCATTCAGATGGATATTAAGGTTCACGGATTGTCAAGACAAATTTTGCAGGATGCATTAGCTCAGGCTCACGAGGGTCGTATGCACATTATGGCTCAGATGATGGATGAAATTTCTAAACCCAGAGCTGAAATGTCCCCATATGCTCCGAGAATTGTGTCCATGCAAGTGGATCCGGACAAAATTCGAACCATTATCGGTCCGGGAGGAAAGACCATCAATAAGATTATCACGGAAACCGGTGTTAAGATTGATATTAACGACGAAGGTCTCGTATATATCGCCGCTCCTGATATGGAATCTGCCCAAAAGGGTGTCCGTTCCATCGAGCTTTTGGTTAAGGATGTGGAAGTGGGAGAGACTTACGAGGGCAAGGTTATGAGGATCATGAACTTCGGCGCCTTTATAGAAATCTTGCCGGGCAAGGAAGGACTTCTCCACATTTCCAAGATGTCCAAGCAAAGGGTAGAAAAGGTAGAGGATGTAATGAACATCGGCGATGTGGTCAAGGTAAAGGTTACGGAAATCGATAATCAGAATAGAATTAACCTTAGTCGGAAAGACCTGGAGTAACCCGAGAATACTAACGCCGAGAATACCTCCTGCTTACGGTACGGATAGGGCGATATGCTCCGCATATCTTCTGATTGAGATTCCGTAATGTAAGCCTGAGGTATTCTCGGCTTCCCCAATGGGAAGAGGTAAAAAAAGTGCAGCTTTGCTGCACTTTTTATGTGAGATCTAAGAATCGAACTTTAATTTTACCTCCTGCTTACGGTACGGATAGGGCGATATGCTCCGCATATCTTCTGATTGAGATTCCGTAATGTAAGCCTGAGGTATTCTCGGCTTCCCCGTTTGGAAGAGGTAAAAAAGTGCAGCTTAATAAGATGTTGCACTTTTTTCTGCTTAAAAGTATAAATTTTCATGAACCGCTCATACTAATAGCAAATATTAGAAGATATAGGAGGGTTTACATGGAAAATACTCATAAAATTCAATTTACTACCCATGATAGGCTTTTAAGGGCTTGGGAAAATTCCATGGAATTGGTCAGAGATTATGAAAGTTATTCTAAAATGATCGATGACGAAGAAGTAAAAAAAGTTTTTAAAAAATTTGCAGAAGATGAAGGGGAGCATGCTTCCACTCTGCATAATATGATTGTTAAGAATCAAAGCAAGATGGAACACTAAACATTAAGTATAAACATTCTATTAAAAAAATTTATGTAAAGCCGCAACGGAAATCACTTGCGGCTTTTGTGTTGGAAAATGGGGTTTTATGTAGACAGTACATTTGTCAGCGTGATATAATGATGCATACATAGAAAGAGCGTTGCTGTAAAGAATCTCTATTCAGATTATAATTATACTTACAGAAAGGGGAAGGATTGCTCGCAGCAAATCAGAAAAGTATAGCTAAAAAATATCAATGTTGCAAATGATTCACTAAATATCAAATGAAAATTTTAATAGTAGAAGATAACTTACAAGAAACTAAAGTATTAGAAAAAATTGTATCCACATTTGAGAAAACAGAGAGTTTTTTATGTAATAGCTCCGAACAAGCCTTATGCCTTATTGAGAAAATGCAATTTGATTTATTTATACTGGATGTACAACTTCCCGGGCAAGACGGATACTCTTTAGCCGATAGAATTCGGCAATGGCAAAAGTATCAGCTCACCCCAATCCTATTTGTGACAGGATCAGGAAGAAACCCTCTCGAAGCTTTCAGAACCTATCATTGTTACAATTTTATAGAAAAACCATATAGTGAAAGTGAACTGCTTGAGGCTCTTACCACTTTAGTTGGCTATATTACCAACCAAAATGAAAGAAAATCAGAGTTGAATGCCGATGCCATGGAAGAAATGGTGTGTATTTCCTCTATAGAGGGAGACTACTACATAAAAAAGAGAGACTTGCTTTTTATTGAGATAAGAAAAGGCATGGGGATTTTTCATTTGAAGGATAGGGAAATTTACCAAAGAGGAGTTAGCCTTTCAGGAATTTTAGAGGAGCTGAAGGATCCTTTTATCTTGCAATGCCACAAGTCCTTTGCCATTAATGTTCGAAATGTAGTGTATATTAACTCCATGAGTTATCGATTATGGGTTGCATCCTTTGCGGAAACGAAAAAAACGGTAGATATCAGTAAAAACTATTACGACCATGTGTCGGAAACCATGGAAAGAATGATTGGGGCTTCCAAAGAGAGGGGGATAAGATAAAATGACACCATTGGAATCTTTTGTAGGTTCATTGATAGAGATTTCTTCGTTAATGTTGTTACTGCGTTTTTTTAGTGTTACATATATAAACTCAAAGTGGAGATTTTTCTTTATAGTGATAGTATCCTCCATAATAGTGGTACTCAGTGAGTATTTTGAGTTGCCAGTAATAGTAAAATATATCGTAATTTTGCTGATTGAACCGGTTATGATCTCATTAATTTATCACCGGAAACTTTGGTTTGTTTTTTTTGAGGTTCTATTAGCTAATGCAATTATAGTCTTTTTTGAACTTTTGTTAATTTTTTTGTATTCTTTCATACAACCAAATCCACTAGAATTTTGGGAACGGCTGTTACACCTTATGATATTGCTGTGTGTTTGCATTTATTTGTCCGGAAAAAACAGTATGTTAGTTAGGTCTAGAATTTTTTATGAAAAATACTACAAGAGTCTTTATTTTATCATAATCAATATTTCAGCAATAGCATTGCTTCAATTAATTATCTGGGACACGAACCACCCATTGGTTTATGAAAATTCAGGTTTTCTAAGCTTCATAACAATTTTGTGGTTTGTATTAAATCTATATTTATTAAAGGTTATGATCTCAGATCAACAAAAAAAGACTATCGTTCAAGCCTATAGACAATATGAGGAAATGGCGGAAACTCTTTTAAATGATTTATTTGCTCAAAAGCATGAATACAAACGACATTTACAAGCAATCTTGCGGATGTGTGAAGCTGAAGAGATAAAGAAAACTGAGATTATAGAATATATTGCTGCAATAAAGTCCCAAGAAGTTGAAACGAGTAAACAAATAATTTCTGTCAACACAGGAAGTGGACTTATAAACGGATTAATCTATTCTAAAATTTTAGAGGCAGAATCTGAAGGTATCTCGTTAACTTATGTAGGAGATTCTCAGGTGCCCCATTTCCCATGTTTTAATTTTGAATTGGTGGAATTAATAGGGAATCTTTTGGATAACGCCATAGAGTATTTAATGGAAGTAAAAGACCAAAAAGAAAAGAAAATATTTATTGAAATTGGAAAAACTGAGAATCAAATATTTATAAAAATACGGAACTCTTATTATGGTGAAGCAGAAGTAGAAAAATTCGTAAGAAAAGGCCAGTCTACTAAGACCGGCCCAAGGAGAGGATACGGGCTTTATAATGTCAAGCAATTGGTATCAAAATATAAAGGTAATATCTTTTTATTTTCTAAAGAACAATATTTACATATTGAAATTTATTTCAATAATTCAGAAGGGCAATCCACTTCTCCATGAAAGATTTGTGAAGTTGAACTAAGTATAGTCACGGCGGTAAAAGCAAAGAAACCGGCACTGGATTTAAGGAAAAGTTTATAAAATTTATTTAACATGTTGAAACCCCTTTCTTTTTACATATAAATAGGATAGCTGAATTGCATGAAAAAATAACGCCCATATAATGCAGTGGGTAACTGATTTACCCACAAAATCCATCCAGAGGACAGAATCCAAAAGGAACAGAAAGAAAACACATAGGATTTTATTCTTTCGGTACTTTTGTGTACTAATAATGGGTCGCTTTTCCCAAGGAGAGAGTGGCATAGACAAAATCAGTACCGTAGCACCTATCAATAAAATGGTATATGTGGTCTCAGGTAAGTCCCACGCCGGAAAGAAAATTACGGAGCAGAAAAAAAATCCTAAGCTAAATATAAAGCATTTTACATTTGTATCAAAGTGTAGCCCTCCTGTTGTCATCCGGATGGGCAGTATGGTAACAAATACCCACAAGAATGGTGAAAGGAAACCGAGAATGTAGAATATAATGATCATAAAAAAGCTTTTAACCAGTTCGTTTTTCAGAGAAAGCATCGCATATCGAATGCTGGTTTCTTTTAGTTTATCTTCCAACAAACCTGCTTTTGTAAGTTCTTGAATGTAATAGTCCTGTAACTTCATTTCTGTTTCCTCCCTTCGTGGTTACTTTTCTGTATTTCTACATTTTACAACAAAAATATAGATTTACAAGTCTATAAGGCTGAAATGTTGTTTTTTCATGCTGAAATGTGCAAAGTATAGTTGATTTTTTTCTATCAATCACATTTCGACCCCGTAAAACCACATTTCAGCCTTGGGGTATTGTAAGGGGGATGGGAATAGTTTATGGTAGTAGCAGGATCGATCTTTGAAAATGGTGCAACCCCTATACAGGTGGTAGAAATCACCGAGAAGTTATAGGTTCGTAGGGTTGGAATTAAAATTATTTGAAGAAATATTATATTGTGAAAGGAAAAGGTATTTAAACTATGAAGAAAAAAATATTAAGCATTATTTTTGTTGTAGTCATGATTTTTGCAAACTCGACTGTAATATTTGCAACAGAAGAAGATCCCTATATAATTGATCCCTTTTTTGAAATAGTTGATTTTGATTTACAAGGCATGGTGGTTGGCGATGCGATGATTACTGAGCAACCCTTTCTAAATGAAGAAGGTGAAGAAATAGGAGAAATGACAATCACTGTAAAGAAAGTTGCAGATGCCCCTCAATTCTTTACCCTTGGTTATCAAGATTATTGGAGAACGGATGGTGCATATTCAGTAAATATTAAAGTGACAGGAAAGTTTTTTCCTCTTAACTCTGATGCAAAGTTTATGTCTGACATGACCTATGCAGTTAAAAATGGTTGCAGTTCACTTTTACTTAATTCAGCTAGCATTAATCAAAATGGAATGGCCGCAATTCCATGGATGAGTGATTCAACTACAACCGATAATACTACAAAGATAACTGCAAGCCAGGGAAGTAGCGTAAGTGCACAGAGAACATTTGGTTATACATATACGTCAGAAGCATATACACAGTATGCTGCTTGTAAAGTTACATCAGGTGCGAAGCTACTGCCTTCAGCACCTGGATATGTAAGGATCTGGTTAGATATTAATGACGGAAAATAGTTCAAATATTATTAAATAACTTAACCTATGTAAATAATGTAGTAAATGTGTTGGAATTAATATAATTCCAACACATTATTGTAGAAAGAAAACCACCTGCAGTGCAGATGAGGCGGAACAGCTTTAGCTATGGGTAGAAAATAAAAATTTCCTGATGTAAAATAGATGGAGTTCGCCAACTCAATCTAAAACAAAAGGAGGTTATCCGAAATGGATACTAATTTTTAGCACATTCCAAGTGGAATTGTAAATACCATATTGTGTTTGCACCGAAGTACCGAAGTATAGAAGACGGGTAATATAAGGTAACATTAAAAAAGATACTGGTCAGATATTGAGAAAGCTATGTGAGCAAAAAGGAGTAAAAATTATCGAAGCAGAATTGTGTCCAGACCATATTCACATGTTAGTAAGCATACCTCCCAAATATGACGTAGCTCAATTCATGGGGTATCTCAAGGGTAAGAGTTCACTTATGGTCTTTGATCCTCATGCAAATTAAAATACAAATATGGCAATCGTCATTTCTGGTGCAGAGGATATTATGTAGATACCGTAGGGCGGAATAGAAAAGTAATGGAAGAATACATAAGGAATCAATTACAGGAAGATATTGCGCACGATCAAATAAGTATGAAAGAGTACATGGACCCGTTCACGGGTCAGTCGGTAAACCAGGGCAAATAAGAAAAGCACCTCAAGGTGTCGCCAGTAAAAAATATGCAGTTGGCGAACAATTCAATCTATTCAATCACAAGCAGTACTATTTGTTTTGAAACTCAAACATAGGAGGCATAAAGGTGAAAAAACAATATCTATATGTTGTAATAGGTTTTATTTTTATATTTATTACAGCATGCTATGGAAATGTTGGAAATAGCGAAAACAAAGATTTGGAGAATAAACTAAATTATAAGAAAATTCCAATAGAAAAAAATATTGAAATATCTTATATTGATGTTTATCTACAACAAGATTTGTTTTATGGAGGAAATCAGGATACCGGGCTGGTTGTAGTTCCTTTTGTTTATGATGAAACCACCTATTTACCAGTTCGTGTTTTTGCAAGGAAAATGAATAGCCGAGATACAGGATGGAATGACGAAAAAAAGGAACTCACTATTAGAAAGCCGAATACTTACCCGGATAGAGCCACCGAAGATTATCGTTATAAAGATAGTTTTCCTACTCACATCAGTGTTTCCTATGGGGGAATTACTCTATTTATGCATGGTGAGAAAGTTCTTTTAGATGAGTCAGAACAGCTTATAATATATGAAAAGGAAATTTACGGAAATGCGGATCTCCTTTGTAAAATTTTTGATTTAAAGATGGAATGGCGCAAGAAGAATATCAAAACCCCTTCAGGTAATTATGTTTATAAGTATCTTTTTATTAATTATGATTTATCAAAAGATGCGGATATACAAAATGAATGGCTTGAATCGGATTTGATTTATAAAAGGTTACAATAATTTTTAATACTGATATCTACAACTATGCGAGATTGATAATATAGCAAATAAAATGTGTTCCTATATCATTTTATTTATAGAATATAAAAACTAAAAATCTTAGGAGGAAAGTAATGTTTAATAAATCTATTGATAATTATATTACCTTTACCCTAATTCTAGCCTTAACTCTATGCACAGTTTCCTTTGCCGGATGTAGTAATAAAAGAGATGAAACCAAAGATAGCTATCTTAAAATTGTAGAGGCTTCCAATGAGTTTGGTAAAGTAAAAAATGGAAAGATCCTGTTTTTGCAGAAGAAACCGAAATTTGAAAAAACTATAGAATTTATCAGAACAGACGAGTGCGTTGATTGGATAGAGACCAATCAAGAATTAACATCTTTAAAATATATAGGAGATAAAACTTATACCAAAGATGGAAACGAATGGGTGGAGGGTTCGCCAAGAGATAAGACGGATATTCCCGCTGGATTTAAGCAATTTACCCAAATTGGGGAAGGTGACTCAAAAACAAACCCCAACAATATTTTGTCAATAATGGTGAATAAACTAGACAAGATCACTGAATATGAAGTCCGTTATGATGCCAAGCTGATTGCAAATGATACTTATGAAAATGCCTATAAAAGCTTTATCCAAGAAAACCCGTGGCTTACGGACGATGAGATTGCAGAAATATGGGATGCCAAAACACCTTCCGATTATGAACTGGATTCAGCGGTTGTAAAATATGGAGTGGATGAAAATAATGTGTTAGTTTATATAGATTCTTATATGAGTAAGGATAAAGATACTTATAATACAAGAGCAGAACTTGTGGAATATAATATTGAAAATTTCAATCCATTTTAGACCAGCTAATTGTTGTCAATAGGATTTTCAAAAAGATGAAATAAATTTCTTACTTAAAAAGGGTAACTCAAAAACAGCTAAAATGCTATGCATTTTAGAAAGAGATTGAGGATATCAAATCAAGCTGTATATTTATGCAGTCAGCAAGATAGGCATGATGTACGGCTGAAAATGCTCTTCTGGTGAACGAAGGCGGAAGTCTGTCTCATTCCGGAGAAAAAGCAAACACGTAGTTGCAGTTTTTGTGCATAATTGCTCCAAGATGTACCACGTTTGGTTTCACAGCCGCCTTTTTCTGATAGTAATCGTAAAGATAAGGTTTTATCGCTTCCCACTTCACTTTTGGCGAATGCAGACGAGAGCGGCTGCAAATATGGCACAGTGAGCAATTCGTGGTTCTTGCTTCGTCATATGGACTTCAGTGGCATTGAATTTGCCGGATTGCTTTACTTCCGGATCTATTCCGAAATATGAAAAAAGTTGCTTTAGGCTCTTGAACACGCTGTAATCACAAATCTCACACATAATGGAAACAGCGGATAGAAAGCCGACACTGGCAATGGAATCTAGCCAGTGAATTTGGAGAACAAATTTTTCGAAAGAAGATTGTTCTAAAAGTTAAATAATTATGTAATGGTAAGCCATTATGAAATATAGGAAATGGTTATATCATTGCAATGTGTCTTTGCATACCATTTTCATATATTGAAAATTACTAGATTAGAGAAAATATAGAAAATAAAATGGTACTGAATTTAGGCAAAAACGCAAGCTAACAAGTAAAAGTTAGGTAAGGTGAATATGTACATATGAAAATAAAGCTTTTTATTTCTCTTATTTTTCTAATAATATGTTTTAGTGCATGCTCACATGACAATAAAAATATTAACGAAAATGATCCATTTGATATTTCAGCTAGTGCTAAAATTATAAAAGAAAATCAAAAGATTTTTCAAAATGATGAATTAATTGAAACTGATAAAATAGATAATCGATTGAACATTTCAGTTCACATTGATAATATAACAGATAAAGATTTAAAAAAAGTTTGGTTTGAATTAAGATTAAATGATGAAGTCAAACCGTTTATTGCAAGTCAAATTATTTATTTTAAAAGTGATAAAATGGATTTAACTTCGAAAGAAAATGCTTTTAAATCATCAAATAAAAATAAATCTAACAAACCTTTAATTTGGGCATTTGAGCATGATTGGGGTATGTTGCTTACTCCAGAGGAAGATTTAAAAGAATATCATAATCTCGCCTCAGAGCAAATAGTAGATTCACTTAAATATATTGAAGTGAATGTGCATTGGAAAGGTGGAGATCAAACTCAAAAAATACCATTAAAGATTGAAAAAAGCGATTAGTTTAAGGATGTATAGCAATAAAATAAACTTGACTCTTGCTTTACATCCTTATAGATAGGTTAGGTGAAATTGTATATATCGGAAAAGATGTTTTCTGTACATGACCTAATGAGCTATATCATTCGCAGCCTTGAATTTGTATCAGTTCCGCCGCACTTGTCGGCAAGTAATCTAGTGAAATATATCAAAGGAAATACATCAAAAAAACTGCAAATGGAATATAAGGAACTGAACAAACAGTTCTGGGGGAGACACCTATGGGCAAGGGGGTATTTTGTAGCAAGTAGTGGAAACGTTACAGATGAAGTGATAGCGGAATATAAAAAATCAAGACATGGAAGAGCATGTAAAAAGTGATAATTTTGAATTGAGTCAGCTATAACTTTAGGCGGCTTCTAGCCGCAGGTCAGAACCTACCGCCTTTCAGGCGGTAGTGGGTTCAGTTTAATTTAAGTACTATCATTGGAAAGGAGCTTATGAGGATTATCTTTACCGAAAAAAGAAAGCGCGGTGTATTCACCCAGATAGCGGGTATCCTTGGAGTCACTTTTTTTATGTATCCCTTTTATATATTAAATATAAAGTTCTTTTTATCACTTAAGGAATTTATTTTTTTAATATTTATTTTAATTGTCACGATATCTCTTGTAACTACAGTAGAATTGGTTGAAAACAAAGATTTTATTAAAGAAAATAATAAACAAAAAGATTTTATAAGGTTTAATATATTTATGTTTATACTCTTCTTTGTTCTATTTATTATAACTTATATTTGTTTTGGCTTTGTGAGAGGATCCTTTTTATAGAAATATTTTAATAATGTTATATTTTATTTGAGACTTAAAAGTTACTATTTTATATAAAGTTTTTTTTCTCACTTAAGTAATTTATTTTTTTTATATTTATTTTAATTGTTATGATATCTTTTGTAAATAGGGGGTGCTGAATTTAGCATAAATGCCAATATTCAGCACCCCCTATTTAAAAATACCTATAAAAGTCTTCATAATAAATCAATTGAGGCAATGGAGAAAATAGAAATATTAGCATGTATTATTCAATTGATATCCACTTTATTATTAATTATGTTTACTGTGGGAATGTTTAAAGTAATAGTTATTGTTAATGTTTTAGGGTTTATCTTATTAATTTTGGGCGTAATAACTTATATTAAGCATAGACATAAAATCAATATTGCTAATATATATTGGGGAATTTACACTATATTATTAATGCAACTGAACTTTTATTTTGTTTATGATTCATTCATATTCATATAATGCCAATTCAAAAATAATTAAAAAAAAATCCCCTCCCTCATACGGTATATGGTTATGAAATATTAACGAAAACAATTAATTTCCTGAGATAAGTTTAATACTGAGGTAGATATGAAGATTTTTATTTATGCTAATATTATTATTTTGTTATTAATAGCAACTACCTATATGGTATTTTCAACATTTTACTTAATAGACGAATCAGAGATTCCTCAAAATATTAAAGACGAATATGGAGATCAAAACACAAATTGCCAAAGCAAAATTTAAAAGGATCTAAGATTATTTATTTTTAGTTAACTGAAACTTCGCACATAAAAATATCAACTGAACCTTGAAAAATCAATATAAACAGCCAATTAAGAATGGCAAAATCCTCTTGAATGTGATATAATGTGAGTGTAAAAATCAAAT
>CAYWVS010000061.1:0-18260 GCA_964461765.1 uncultured Anaerovorax sp. | reverse complement strand
TTATCGGTTCTGTTTCCGCAAAAGAGAAACATAGAAGAAGAATAGGGATCTAAATGAAACTCTGTTTGAATGAGAGCCACAAGACCATCAATTCCTTTCCTTAGATCCGTCTTTCCACAAGCTATGTAGATATTTTCATAATTCCCGGCAAGAACATTTAGTACACTGTCTTTTATCATAAGCATTTTACCGCTGATAGAACTTTTCCAATCAATTCAAATGATGCATTGTCTCTAATTTCTATAGAGGCGCCATTTAGGTGAATGTAGATATTTTGGCTGTCATCACCAAAGGGATCTTTTACTGTAGCCATTTTATTTTTCTCTGAGGCCAAGCAGGCTTTCACAAAGATAGGTTTTGCTACAGGTGTTAATAAATGCTTTTGCTCAACTTTTACAGTATCAAAAAATGCACCTTGTACTGCTCTTAGGCGTCTGTAAAATGTAGAGTGATGAAATCCTTTCATTTTACAAAAGGATTGAATAGACATACCGCTATCCTGAAATTCTTTTACCTCTTCTGCCCATCTTTGCAGCTTGGCTCTTTTTTCAGCTTCTTTTAGTAAATGTTTTTCCATAGTACTTCCTTTCTTGTGTGCTTTAGTGTCGCCTCCGAATATTTCCGAATTTCTCCGAATATTTGAGACATTCGGAGAAATTTTCAGAACTTCGCCAAGTGTCGCAAAAACTTTAAAGGAGTAGAGAACTCTCTATGGGAATTTCTCTACTCCTTATTATCCACATTTTAGGTTCAGAGGATAGGTACCCTTGTAATTGACGCTTACCAGCTTTCGCAATGTCTGATTGGTATCGTCGGTCTTAATATTTGAAAGTCCATGGGAATACGTAGCTGTAAATTCCAAGTCCCAATAGTATGAAGTTTTCGAGGTACTTAAAAAACAGAGTGTGATTATTAACTATGACATACTCTGATTTTATATTAGCTTTAGATATTTAAATAGTGTACCTTTTTAATTGACGCTTACCGAAGTAGCATACAATTGAATGCAATCATACTTTATTAAATTTAATGGTGTACTATGGAATTCCATAGTACACCATTAAATTTAATTAGATACATACAGCTTACCAAAGAGGCATCGCTGTTTCAACGTGCTCAGGATTTGTCGCTTACATGCCTTTTGCCGAGCGCCTTTTAACTGTAGTGATATTGACGTGGAAACAGAAAAATTAAGGGGTTGCGTCTTCCTTGACGGGTTTTGTTGCAAGTTGATCGAGATTTTATTAGTATAGTTTCTCTTCATTTATAGATATTTGATGTATTTACTAATCCAACAACAACTCTCCAAAATACCCAAGACCTCTATTCTCAGTAGTCCCAATCACTGAAACCCGATCAAGTAGCACATTCCGAAATTCGCAGGACGTTTCAGGCAACAACACACAGTCGTGGCAAGCGGAATAGTTAAGTGACGAGAAACCCTGCTCTGTCGTGTTGACACAAAGCGGGTCTGCACTGCACCAAGTTGCCTTCGCCAGCATATCATTCAATACCTTTTCAAGCAACGGTGTTTCTGTAGCAACATTTATTAGCCCACCCAAGCTACCATCCGAATCGGATGTAGCAAGATAAATTAGTACACCCGCCATTGTGGGATTTTCAAAGTCATCATCATAGAAAGTGCTGTATATTTTTTCTTTTATCGATGCAACACTATAGCCGCACTCGTTCGCAATTTGTCGCATAAGCAGATGCGAAAAGGTGTGAAGCATTACATATTGGCATGAGAATCTATAATTTCTCAAATATGAGTCTTCGTAATTAGCAGTCATTTTATTATAGCGACTGGTAACTGTATCTGCCCATCGATTTACTTGCTCCTCGTTAAACTTGAAGAAGATACCCTCTCCGTTCATTTGAACAGCGGGAAGCCATTCCATTTTCTGCATTGAAAGTGGAGCAATCTTTGTATCATCAAGATCAGCACCCGACCACGGTTTAAGGCGAGTAAATCCATACAATGCTTGTACTTCGGTCAAACGCTCCGCAACTATTATTTTCTCAATTAGTGGCTTATATTTTTTGGGTACAGATGCTTCAAAGGTAGTAAATTCAAAATCATCGGCATTTCCTTTGCAAAGCTCACTATACTCATCTACATATATATCCTTTTCCTTTCGCACCTCGAAAACGGCTCTTTTTTTATCTAAAAAATTAAATGCATCAAGGAAACTGTTAAAAGTTATATTCGCAAGTTTTAAGCTGTCAAAGAAACTTTTTAGGTATTTATTTACATCTTGCTCATCGTTCATAAAACCGATTGCTAATTTTAGATTTTCATATTTACACTGCACAAGCTTCATCGCTTCACGACTCCACGGTGGGATTGATAAAGCAGATTGGATAACTGGAAAATATATACTTGATGATGTGCGAAGCCTTGTTTTAAGAGTAGCTCCACAGTCTTTACCTTCAAAATTCATCGGATTTTTCAAATGTGGGAAATATCCTTTACATAAATATCCATTTTCACCAGCAAAGGCAAATTCGCTAAAAGCGCTCCTCATTAAAGCTGTTTTGCCACAATCCACACATTTCACCATCAAACTATCAACATCGCTTCGTCCGTCAACGTTAAACATTTCAATTCGAGGATTTTCCTTACCGCTATTGCATGGCTCGTTTCTGTGAACCCACCACGAATAAGGGAAATCCTCAATATGACCGTTTTCGCACACAACAACAAAGCGTGAAGAAACCAATGGTTTTTTTGATCCACAGCTAAAACATTTATGAGGGTTATTTTGTGATTCAAGTTCCTTTGCATCAAAAAGCTTATGGCAATGAGTACAATAAAGTTTTTCAGGGAAGGTATATGACGGAATATCCTTGCTCTTTCCCATAAATATCGGTCTGTTTTCGCTATCAGTTTTGGGTTTAATAAAATACTTAACACCAGTCAGACTCTGTAAATTCTCGTTATAAATTTTCAACTCGTCAAAACAATCCCATTTTTCCCAAGCATCAACACCTGCAATGGTTACGGTATCTTTTACAAAATCGACAATGGACCCAACACCAAAAGAGGTGATGAGTTGACTTTGACGTATCTCTCCTGCGTAAGCGAGCTTTTTTGGTTTCTTTACGATATTTTTATTTTTCGCAAATGGATTTGGCATTTTAATCCCTCCTTACGATGTAGACGTTTGAGTTTGAGTCCACATTCCGCAGTGCATTAAGTGTTGGTGGTAATCCTAAATCGTTTAATTTTTCAGCAGGATTAAGTAAGGCTATTCCGCCATCAAATTTTGAATATTTAAACGTTTCACGATTGTTTTTTGCGTATATTTCCCATTCATTTGCAAAATAATCTAAACAAACGGTAGCGTGGTCTACCGCTTCAGGTGCAATAGTTTTTACGACTCCAATAATAAATTCTCGGATTTCTTTAACACCATTTACGGTAGTTCTGAAATTAACAGCATCTGTATTTGACGAAAGTGTGGGAATGGTATGTCTTATTAGTGCAACAAAAACAGCGTGAAGTGCTTTTTCCATAGCACGTACCGAAAACGGCGTTACACTCGTTGCTTCGATATATTTATAGAACGTCTTATGATAAAACGGAAACTGCTCATAATGCGATTTATCTCTTGAACGCATCGCATTATAAAGTGTCAACACTATTCCGGGATTGCTTCTGCCGACGCGCGATGTAGCCTGTATATATTCAGCATTTGATTTTGGTTGATTGTACACAGTCATAACCCCGAGCCTGTCTATATCAATACCGACAGAAAGCATATTTGATGCCAAAACATAGGAGTAACACTGCCCGCTGTCATATTTTGCACCCAGTTGTTCGAGCGTTTCTTTTATTTCTTTTGCTGTTTTTCTGCTTGTAAGTTCGTCATGCCGTTCATAGTCGTATATATCCTTCCCTGTAAGTCCCCATTCGGCAGCAATTTTAGCAAATTTATGCGCAACTAAAAACCTTATCATGGTTCCGACACGGTCGTTTATTATACTTGACGAAGCACCTAAATCTTTAATAGCATTGAAATACCCTATAGTCGTGTAATATTGGTCAATAACGTTGGCAGGTAAACCTTGCTTAATTAAGAGGTTTTTTGTAAAGATTAAATTAGCATAGACACGAATTAGCAAGTCAGCCATACTGCCTCCTGATTCGCATAAACCGATATATCGCCTTGCGGGTCTTAAGTCCTTACTTGCTTGTTTTGCAAAAAACGAATCACGAAACGAAATTCCGTTTGGTGGAAATTGAAACATTTCTTTGTTATAAAGGTTTTTTATTTGTGTTCTTGCATTTCGCACTGTTGCTGTTGATGCTATTATTTTTGGCTTCCTCCCACTGTTTTCACACAGCTTTTGCACCGCAATCTCATAAACTCCGGAAATAGAGCCAAGAGGTCCGGAAATAAGATGTAACTCATCTTGAATAATCAGCTCAGGTGGTGCAAAGATACCTTTGCCAAATATCGCTTTAGATTTTTCTTCCCACACAATTCGAGCAAATTTATCTACAGTGCTTAAAACAAGTGTAGGGCATTTTTTATAAATATCATCATCAACGACATAAATCGGCAATGACTTGTGAAAATGGCATTTTGGATTATTCTTACATCGAATAGTCATGGTATCTGAAATGCTATAGCAACCAATATCAATAATTGACCCACACCATGGGCAGGTAGTTATCTGACAAGGATTACCTTCATATATTCGTTCGTCCCCATTATCTCTGAGCTTTTTAATCACTTCGGCAGCATCGTCTAAATGGTTAGGTGTCATACCACTGCCAATCCAAAGCCCTATATTAATTTCACCGCCAAGAATATTATGCTTTACGCGCAAATATTCACAAGAACAAATAAGTGCTGTTGCTCTTTCAAACTGCTGAATTGTAAGCAATCGTAGTGTGTATCGCATAAGCACGGTTACGCCGCCACTTTCATTTCCACCCAAAAGTCGTCGATAAAAAATAACGAATGCTGACACACCAAGGTAAGCCTCTGTCTTACCACCGCCTGTCGGAAACCACAACAAATCGACAAAATCCCTGTACTCACTTTGCTCCAAAGTAATATCGGGTATTATTTGCAATATGTATGCGAACTGAAATGGATACCATCGCACTGCACTTTCATCACATTTTTTGGTTTTGACACGTTGTAAGCACATAGCTTGATTCATAAGTCTAAAAGCCAAATAAGCCATTTCATCATTTTCCAAAACAGAAATGCCTTTTTTTAGTCTTGCTATGCATGCGCCAATACGTTTTATAGACAATGCGACCGCTTTGCTATGTTCATTGATTGTTTTATTGAGAGTTTTTTGTATTTTAGCCCATTCTTCATATTCTAAGGCAAAGGCGGACAGCTTGCTTATGACCAATTGTCTATCTGCGTTCACCAAATAAACCATTTGCAAAAAATCGTTATTCTTTAATGAGCTTGGCATCATTTGAAGCACTTCTTCACTTGGCATAAAGTCACTGCTAATCTCTGTTACTTTGCCGTTCACTTCGTTGTAGTAGGCGGAACAGCCGTGTCCATATGCATAATTTTCTACATCGCTGTACTGCATATTTGAAATTAATACATCTTCGTCGGTGTCTGAATATTCGCCTACATATATCGGCAAAAATTCATTGTCTTCAATGTTGATAGACAGCTTGCATTGAAATAAAGCGGCAATGTTTTGCTCGATATTTTTTTGCACAGCAGTGCGTTTATTTACAACCGATACAGTAACTAATTTATCACCGTTTTCAAAAATTTTGCGCACATACAACTCAATATCAATTCCAAAATCCAATTCTAATTCGGACAAAGCTCCGACTGCTCTACCGATCTTATTTGGTACGTTAAATTCAACCTTCAACGAATAAGGGTTTCGTGTATATTTATGGACAGCACGTTCATTTATTTGTTCATTACCATCAATATCCTTCTTTGGAATTTGAATACGCTCTTCGGCATGACTGTATTTCGCAAATGAAAAATGTGCCCTAACCCTTTTAGTATTTTTTGACACCATAACCGAAAGTGCCATTGCAGACGGCTTGTATACATTGCTTGCTCCTATGGTATCATTCTGCGGTAATGTTGTATCCTCTAACTCGTCCGAAGCTTCAATCTCTCTTTTAAGATATTCATCTTCCTCGGAAGTGTCAACTTCATTTTTAGAAGTAGTTGTTGCTTTTTTAGGCCAAAGGATGCCACACACATAGGTATTTAACGGCTCCTCATCAATGACTTCGTTTTCATCAACAGGTCCGTATAAATCTTGTCTTAGCAAGTTTTCGGTCGTTTCTACGACATTGTAAAAATCAGAATACCCGTTCATAAGCCCCTCCTAATTAAAGTCAACCTTTGCAAGCCCGCTTATTGATAACCCAAGCCATATTTTAGACCTACGATACATCAGAGGGATACTCTCATCAAAGCGAGGTTGCACAATGGTAACTATATCATTTACATACACGTCAGTTAACCTTGAGGGTATATTGTTTTTGTTACAGGTTGAGTTTATAACGTCCCAAAACTTTTGATTGATGTCTGATGCCAATGCTCCCAATAATCGTCCGTCGTGGTAAATTAAATATCTGTCCGTTGAAAAGTGACGCTGTATTTCAAGTTTATCGTTTCGAAATACTTTTTCGGATATGTATTTTTGTGTTTCATAAAAATCGTCAAAAAGTATAGCAGAAACAAAACTTGTATCGTCAACATCCCCATCATTTCCTAATGCAATGCCAGAACAACAGTACCATTTATTATAATATGGTCTTCTTATTTGATAACTACGTGTTCTGTCTTTTGTTATCCTTGTGTTCCAATATTTTTCTTTTTTGGTGAGCAACATAAGATTTTGTTTCGGTCTTGTAACCGAAACATACCTTACCCTTGATTCTTCAGCATCGGTTTCGCTTTCGGGAAATGATGTTTGCAAAATATAAACATTTTCAAACTCTCTACCCTTGGCCCTGTGAATTGTGGATACTACAAGATCAGTGTTGCGCTCAGCGGACAAAACATCAGCTATATCAACTATTTTAGAAAGAGCCGATACAAGCTCACTCATTTTAATAATGCCGTTATCGTCTTCAGTCAGTTTGCACAGTTCAGAAAATGCAACCCGAGCCATATCTGGAGTATCACAAACTCGCACTTTGTAACGTTCTACAAAACATTCCTCTGTGATTTGAGGCTCAACATAATCCCAAAATATATCAGCAATAAAGCGATGCAACTTTTGCTTATGTCCTGCACCTCGTAGCAAGGTATGTTCAATATTGTTCTTGCAAAAATGACTGCTTATCATTTCTGCTTCACCATTACTCCTGCAAAGAACGGCGGTTTTTTCACCGACCTTAATTTGTGGAATAAATCTTTCAGCATATTCAGAAAACACTTGTATTTCAGACATTGCAGCCGCTGTCCATTCGTTCTGCGATTTTACATCGAATGTTAGCAGAGCCTGCCTTATATCATCAGTGAATTTAGATAAAACTTTGTTTTGTCTTTTGTTTTGAGTCAACTCGTATTTCAATGCCTTGTCACCAAGGAAATCCATTAACCTTCTATAAAACTCTGTGGACTTTATGCTCTTGTCTGTACCACAGTCATAATCATAAATCGCTTGGCATCTGTCACCAAGTAGTAAATAACCGCAGTTTATATTATTCAATATATTTAAGACCATCAACGCTCTCTCATTGACTAAATCTTGTATTTCATCAATAATCAAGTATTTAAAATGGTCAAAATCTTCATATTTAATTTTTTGGTTAAACAATGCTATTCTTTCATTATGAGTTAAAGTAGACATATCCGCATTGATTTCAGCTAAATATCTTGTCGCAAACCAATCAAATGTGCATATTGATACTGTATTTGCTTCGATTGGAAGTTCACCGTTCTTGACACCCGCTTCTACTCGTTGTTTTATCACGGAAACGGCCGCTCGAGAATAACACAACACCAAAATTAGGTCTGGTGTTGCCAATTCGTTTTTTATGATGTGGAGCAATCTATTTATTACTGTATATGTCTTACCTGTTCCGGGACCGGCATTAACCAGTATCCTGCTATCAATGTCAGACACAATAATTTCTGTTGGGTCTGCAATTTTAATAAAACCGCATTGTTGTTCATTTATATTTTCTTGCGGTGTTGTTTCTTCACAATTTATAATTTCAGCATTTTCAAACAGTTCGAAATCATCTAATTGCGATTGTTGATATGGTGTTGTCGTTTGAAGAACAACATCAGAAGATAAAATTCCCAAGTACTCAAAATACTCGGTTGATGGTTCGATGACGGTTGGTGTCAGTGAAATATCTACTGACTGTTCACGCGCAATTAGAGAATGCCTGTTTTGACCAACACAAGACGAAAAACGGTCACATTTTCTGTATTCACATCGGCAAACCCAACGTGGCTTTCCGTCAATCATAACCTTACCGTGGGTGATTTCACCATTTTTAGCGAGTGAGCATGAAGTTCCTTCTAGTAATTCTTGTTGTTGAATGCTACTTAACCTAGCGGCACTAAGCGTACCAGACAGTGAAGGGGCAACTTTTTTTAGTGCTTCATACCCGTGAATATGTTTAACAAACTCTGCGTCGCTACTTATCTCCTTATTATTGCGAATATATATATTGCTTGGGATACAAATATTTGATTTTATATTCATTTTATCAATCCACTTAAAACTATTAGAAATCACCCATTTGGGACAAGTCATAAGAAAATTTTAACTTGTTTATGTAGTGTTCGACTTTATAGTCGCTGCCCATATTTTTGTTTCGAATAACAAACTTTGCGATTTGGTCTATGTTAATAGACGCAGTCAATTCTAAATGCTCGCTCATAAAACCCTTCGTATGGACATTAACAATGCCGTAATTAATACTTTTATCTCCGTTTGTAAACAAAAAATGTGCATCGGGACTATCTTCTGTTAGTGCAAAAGTAATAGGTTGAATATTTGTACCGACTTTTGCTACATTCCTTTCCAAAATCGGAAATACGGTATTGTCTTTATCACTCAAAATTATTCCGACATCATCATTCAAACGATAATCACTGTCAGTAACTGATATTAAAGCCGCTCCGCCTGCAACGGACCACTGCATTTTTTCTGGTATAACAATCTTATCATTTCCAAACAAACTACTAATAATATTGCAAAACGACCTAAGCCCACAACTGCCGCCAACCAAAATAACAGCATCAATTCCTGATTTTGTAGTAGCGGCTTGTCGCATGGCCGTATCAATAACCCGAATTATGTTTTTAATAATCGGAGTTATCACATCACAAAAGTATTCGTAGGTGATGGTTATGTTTTTTGTCCCAAATCTGCCATAGTTTCTAAGCGTTATACCGGCTTCTTCTTCATCATTGCTTAAATTGATTTTTGTTTGCTCGCACATTGCAATCATTGTGTCTTTATCTTTATCTGCCATTTCCTCGTAGCCTGTTTGTATACCGGTTTGCATAACAAGTCTTGAATGAAACTTTTGGGCAAGAAGTAAATCAATATCATCACCACCGATTTTTTCACCTAAAACAGCAGTTTCGTACAGCTGACCCTCTTTTAAATCTAAGATGCTAATATCAAGAGTACCACCTCCCCAGTCAACAACCATTACTCTTGAAATAGCCTTTGACTGATTTTTATTTGCGATATAGGCAGCAGTCGATTCGCTTACAAATCCTTTGACTTTTATGTTAGCTGCGGTTGCAGCTTTAATAAGCTCTGTTCTACCTCTCGGCTTGAAATCAACAGGGAAAGCAAATGTGGCTTCATCAATAGTGATACTATACTTTGCTTTAATGTGTTCTTTTACAAACAACAAGAAATTAGCTGTAACCTCTGTTGCACTATATCTTTTCCCACCTGCAACAATTTCTTCGTTATCGTTAAGAAAGCTCTTGATAGAGGGTACTATGGTATAGTCAGTGGAAAGCTCTTGCCGACGTCTTTTCACATCTCTACCAAACAGCATTTTTTGACTTCCATCTTTTGGTATAGCAACAATGGAAGCAAAAGGTTGCTCGCCTTCTTCAGCCAAATTGACAATTCGGGTTCCATGCTCATCAACTATTATTTGCACGGCAGCTGTATTTGTCGTACCAAAATCTATCCCATAATAAATACCAGTTCTCACATTTCCACCCCCTTAAAATTCTACACCATGTCGTTTTAGTGCCCTAAATATTTGATTTAGACTTACCTTTAAGGCTTCGTAGTTATCCTCTGTGCACGCCGCATTTTTATTTTCGGAAAAGTCTGTATACTGCAATTTAATTGCCTCCCCAATATCTTTTTTTAGTGCATCAAGCTCTTGGTTCTTACTTATCTCATCGGCACTATAAGATAGCTTCAGTCTATAATTAAGTTTTGCAATTTCAGTCGTTTTTCTTGAGATTTCATCTTGTAAGCTTTCAATTTGAGCAACTTGTGCATGCAAGGTCTTTGTTGCTTCCTCTAATTTCGTCTTTAACTGTGCAATTTCGGTTTCCTTGCTTTTAATACTATCCTCAAGTTGCCTGAAGGCATTGTTTTTCTCAAATGCGTTTGCAAAAAGCTTTTGCATTTCACTTTTAACGGCATCAACAGTCTTCAAGAGTTCATCGGGCTTTTGTTCGGCAATTTCCGGTGCTGTCATTGGCTTCGGACTTACTACTTCTTGCTGCTGAGGTTTTGTTTCATCTTTTATTACAGCCTCGGAGGGGTTTACTATTGCAGGAAGGCCATTTTTGTCAAACCATTTTTCAAGTTTTGTTTTATATGGTAGACTGCTTATATCCTTAATAGCTGTATTTAGATATCTAAAAAATCTTTGAATATCGGGCTTGCTCCATTGTGAATAATCAGTATCGAATATAGTTCCATTACTTTTTTGCAAAAGATGGTCTTTAAACATTTTGCATTTTGTTTCCGAAAAACCTTCATTGGTGTCAGCTAATTTAAACAAGTATTTTAATAATTTGTGATAAAAAGTGTCAGTAGATTGCTGTTTAACAACCGAAGCAATGATGCTAAAACAAACAGGGAAAATAACTTGATGTTGTTTATCCCGCGCAGCTGACATAAGTCCACTAAACAAATTAATTTTATCGACTTCTGCCAATCTAAAATAAAATTTAATTGCAAATGGTTCTGCCACAACATAGGAAGAAGCGTACAAGTTTTCACATAAAAAATTCATATCTTTGTTTTCGGTAAATATTTCAAACAACAAATCAGATGCAAAAGCGGCATTGTCGTTCGTGGTTTTCGCTTTCTTCGAAGTTAACTGTTCAAGGCGTTTTATTTTCTCTTGCATTTCTTTTACCTCCGGCATTTATTTATTTATATTCAAGCACTAATTCGTTTGCACTGTATCCGCATAGCTCAAGGATTTTTTCCGACACGGAAACAATATCATTGGCACTTCTATTGACTTCGATGTATAACCCATTTGAAAGCCTCTTGCGATTAAATTTAATATCGCTTTCAATATAGCTGAAATTGATACGATTTCCGCTGTTAAGCACTTTCATTTTATCAAATTTTGCAACAACATACGGTTTGCGTAATTGCACAGCCTCGCATACTTTAATCAGCACTTCGTTCCAAAATTTAATTGGCTCTGTTTTGCCGAACAAAGTCATACTTATGGGCTCTTTTTTAGTATAGCCATGGGTGACATAGTTACTCTTGCCATCTGTATATTCATCGCTCGGTATTTCTTCGTGTCTTACCTGTGTTGATGCAATATTTGTTTCGCTGTTTAGAAGCCCAGTATAAAACGCATCAAATGCTTCTCTGCTATATTCAAACCACTGACTACACATCAAAAGTTTTTTGTCACCAAATGTAAAGATTTCTTTCCAGTAGCGGTTGTAATCACCTATATTTCTTTGCTCTCGAATATCTTTTGTTTCATCAAATAAACGAAACAATGGGTTACTAAATCCAAAACGATCATTTGTTGAAGGAGCTAAGAGCGTTGCCAGCACCTCATCAGAAAAAACATAACCTCTATTGCTCAGTTCGTTCATTTTGTTTCGGACATAACGACCAATTTTTGTCTCTTCGGCATCTGTTTCGTTGACGTGTTTCAGCGTTTCAGAATATTCATCAGTTTCATCATTGCTGTCCTGTGCCATAATAGAGGAAACAGCTATCTTAAGCGTTTCTATCTGTGCTTTCCATTCTTTTATATGTCGTATTTTTTCAAAAGCTGCCTCCTGAACAGATTTTGCCAATTCCAAAACCTCAATATCAACGGCACCGTTATATTCCCCGCGATATTCCCTGCCGAGCATTTCAATCTCACGAAGGACTTCGTCGAGTTTATGTATTAGTTTGTTGTTCATGGCTTTCTCCTCCGCTAACTATGTTTCGTTTCCGGGTTATACATCAATTTTTAAAAAATATAGCGTTATCTTTTTATCAATTGTAATTTACAAAATCTTTAAAACGAGTTTATTAATGCGCTTGACAAAGAAAAATAAGATTCTTCAATATTATCGGTGACCATATTATAAAACCTTTGCTGTGAATAACCTTGAACGGTTGTGCCGTGATTACATTTTATTACAAGGACACCTAAATAAATCTGAACTTTAATCATAATTATAAAACGTCTTTATATACTGCTGTGTATCATGAATTGTTGTATCATCATCTGGCGCATTTGAACTTCCCATTATTGCTATAATCCCAACCCCCAATAAAAAACACCCGGCACCCATGAAGGTTACCGGATTGCTATACTCATTAATGCTTTCCCTCAGACATTTTGCCCAAATAATCTAAATTATGAATAAATGCTACATGATTCTTTGGCTTATGTCAATCACAAAAATGCAAATTATTTGAAATTTTTCACTTATTCGCTTTGTAAAAATATAAACTTATATCTATATAAACAGATTTAACGGTACTCAGTTCATACCCGTCTCCACCATAAATGCAGTCAATAAATTCATTCATTATTTGTGTATTTACCTCTTTAATGCCTGTGTACTGCCGATTAATTACGGTGAAATTTCCATCACTGCAAAGACGTCATCTGTTTTTTCTGTCTCAGCAAAGCACTTCTTAGCAGCGGTAAGCTGTCTTTTGACTTTGTTAACTCCCCTTCTTCGTTTCTAGGTTTTCATTGTGATAAGGGAATCTAATTGTTTTGGTAAAGCTTTCTTGGCTATTTGTGTATTGCTCTAGATATCCGTTCCTTGCCTGATCCTATTACAGAACACCATTTAGGTTTTGTGTAAATAACAAAAGGCTCCGGACAAAATAAATTCCGAAACCTCTTATTTTGGAGCTACTGGTGAGAATCGAACTCATAACCTGCTCATTACGAATCAATGAAGCGTGGCTCAAAGTCCTTTATTTATCAGGGTTTTACGCCTGTTGACAATGTTTTGCCGTTGACCATTGTTGACCAACTTTATAACAAAACTATCAAGAGCCAATGCTTGTAATGCAATAGTTAGCCTTAAGTAATACAGAATTACTCAAGGCTTGTTTTATTTTTGGTTTGCAAGGGATTTAAATTATTTGTCTTTTGAAAAAACAAGCATATTAAAATATGTTGTTATGTCCGCAGAACCGAACAAAGCTGCCAAACAGCCTGCCTTTTTAGTAATAGGTACGCTTTGAATCATATCTAATCGCCAACCACCTTGGGTCTCTTTGTTAATTATTTCAGCATATGAATTGACCGCGGCATTGTAGCTACCCTTTGAATCAATGGTTAATCCTACAGGTGCAGGAATACATTTGTATTCTTTCATAAAAACCTCCTTTCAAGGATAATCCTCACCCCCATTAGGTGGATGACATCGCAAAATTCGCTGAATCCCTTTGTACAAACCATAAAATAATCCATATTTTCTGAGGGCTAAAATCATATAATTAGAACAAGTAGGTGTAAATAAACACGAACCCCTAATTCTCTGTGGTGCATGGTTTTGATAAAATATTATTAGCTCAATCAACTTGTCGGTTATCATATGTGTTTTTCACCTCATAGGTTTATAATAACACAATCGCAAAGAAAGCTTTGCCTGATTTTAAATATTTCAATATCTTTTGTTAATTCTAGAGCTCTGAAGCCAAATTTAATTTGATTTTCTTTTACAGCAAATTTCCTTTTTACAATTGAGCAACTGACTCCATATAGCATGCTGCTTAAGACATTTCTTGAATCTGCCTTGCTGATTCCTAAACTTGAACTAATGTTTGAAATTGTCTTATCTGTGTTATAATCACAAAAATTGTATATATTTTGCAAATCAAAATGACTTCCTTTGTATTCAACAACATATAAATAATAATTTTCAATATTAACATAGCATAAAAATTTTTTCCATAGTATATATGAGTAATCATAGTTGTTATTTTGGTAAATTTCTGCCTT
This sequence comes from uncultured Anaerovorax sp., assembly GCA_964461765.1. Classification (GTDB taxonomy): domain Bacteria; phylum Bacillota; class Clostridia; order Peptostreptococcales; family Anaerovoracaceae; genus JAVVUJ01. The sequence goes on along the minus strand of CAYWVS010000061.1, from coordinate 3,847 downwards.
ATTGTAAAACTTTATAGCTTCGTCATAATTTCCTTCATCAAAATAATCTTCTGCTCTTTGAAGCGTAATGTTATAAATTTTATTTCCAAATTCTTCATTATAGGCAGGAACACTATTTAAAATTTCCGACAATTCTGATACTGTTATATTGTTTTTTTGCTGTATGCTTAATTGGAGTAAAATCTCATTTATTATAGAGTACAAAGCATTAAATTGCTCGTTGGTTATGTTTTCATTTCCCACTTGACTAAGAACTTTATTCTTGAATATTTCTTTATTTAATTTAACAACTCCGGCTTTTAGGCAATCGTAAATTGCTGAAAATATTAAAGAGTTAATTAAGAAGTCCAAAAAAACACCAACTTTCTACAGAATATTGCATTTTATTTATTATACTTCAGCTATACAACTTATTCAAGTATAAAATTGTATTTTTTACCATTTTCCGGTATATAATAAAGCTTATGACTACTACGCAATCGAGTAGGAGGCTACCCATTAGTTGAGTAGTCTACCAAAATGATACATGATTCTTTGTCTTATGTCAATTACAAAAATGCAAATTATTTCAAATTTTGCACTTATTTGCTTTGTAAAAATTTATACTTGTATCCATAAAAACAGATTTAACGACGCTCAGTTCATATCCGTCTCCTCACATAGATGGACTCAATTATTTCATTTAATATTATAGTTTTTAGCTATTTGATGTCTGTATACTGCTGATTAATTGCGGTGAAATTTCCATCATTGGAAAAAACTTCATCCGCCTTTTCCAACTCAGAAATGCGCTTCTTAGCAGCGGTAAGGCTGTCTTTTGAATTTCCTTACTCCCCTTCTTCGTTTCTCAGTTTTCATTGTGATAAGTGAATCTAAATATTTTAGTAAAGCTTTCTTGGTTATTTGTGTTTTGCCCTAGATATCCGCTCCTTGCCTGATCCTATCACAGCACAACATTTAAGTTTTGTGTAAATAACAAAAGGCTCTGGAAAAATTTTATTCCGAAACCTCTATTTTGGAGCTACTGGTAAGAATCGAACTCACAACCTGCGACTGTAAATAAGGTGACTATTCTTCATCCTTTTTCTTGCAAACCATTTATTGTTGCAACGAATATTTTATTCTTCAAAGAGTCTTTTCAAAAGTACTTTCTAGCAACTCTTTCTCATGAGAATCTTTGCTTTTTTCAACATCTTTCAATCTCAGCAAAACTGCAACAATGATATAGTTTTTTTTCATATCCATACATCCTATTTCCCGTTTGAGGAAATAGCATAAATCCTAATCCATTGAAATTCAAATAAAAATTTGTATAGCAAAAAAGGATTTTACCTCTTTTTGTCGGATATAAATATAGAGAAAGCAAATATCCTAAAGGAGTAAAATCCATCACTATGCATATTCGACAAGAAACACTGTTTTCCTTTAAAGAAATTTTAAATTTTCAAAAGCAAACAAGACTTGAATTAATTTGCTCTCAGTTAAATATTTCAAAGATCAGCACAGCACTTGGAAAATCCAGGTATAGCAGGGGACCTAAGGGTTACTACGGTACAGCCATGCTTTACGCATTACTTGCGATACAGATTGAGGGAATCCCCAAAGTAAACGCTTAAGTGCGAAAGTTAAAAGAAGTCCCTGTTTTTCGTTACAACTGCGGATTTGATGTTCTTGGCAGGGTTCCTTCTGAATCTACATTCAGCCGATTCATGGATAAGCTTGCCGCATCAGAACGAACTATCCACCTTGTTCAGGGAGCTTGCGCTTCAGGCAAAGAAACTGGGAATCATTGATGGCAGCAATGTCTATGATGGAATACAAGCTTTACCGCTGATTGAAAATCAGAAACAACACTATGAGGGAACTTTTCTGCCGCAGTACTACATAATTGATTCCGGATATGACTTTGAAGACACCTATCGCAGTATCATCAAGGAGCATAAAGGAAGTCCGATTATTGCTTACAATCCAAGAGGGAGCAAAGCTCCTCCGGAAGGCATGAATTCTCAATTCCAACCAATTTGTTCGGCAAGTTATGCAATGACCTATCACGGCGTTAACGGAGATTTTGTGAAGTTCAGATGCCCGCTTGTAACTGGTCATTGTGATTACCCGTTTGGAAGCAATTGGTGCTCCAGTTCGAATTATGGGTATACCGTAAAAGTCAACTAGAAGGAAAACGCCAGAAATTACGGCTATCCATACAGAGGTTCACGGAAATGGCAAACACTTTACAATACAAGAACCGCTGTAGAGCGCATGTTTTCAAGGATGAAGGATTATTTGAATCTTGGCAGCATACGATCAAAAAGGATCAGAAAAGTAAAAGCGTATGCCCTTTTAAAAACAGAGTTTCCCTTTGCTTAAGTCCAGTCAGTAACTTCTATAAATACATTCTTTGCAATCCTCAGAGTTTTGAATGGTCAATATATTATTTTTAATAATTTTTGCCAATTCTTTAATATCTTTAAGGGACATTTTGACCCGAAAAACTGGATTTCCTGTAATTACACTTTTATGTGAGCAATTTCCTTTTTTTAACTTGCAGTAGAGATCAATGCTGTGGCTTATAAATTCAAACTCCTTAATTTTTCCTTCATCAGAATAGAATTCTACATTAAAATGTGCAATGGTATTTCTTAAATAACGAATAATATCATAGTCGTTATAGTTATTCCCGAATGAGTCATAACAGTTAGCTTCCTTTAAGCGCGTAAACATGGTTGTGATTTCTCCAGTTAGCTCTTGAACTTTAAATTTATGATTATTTTTTTCAAATGGAACCACTAGCATTCCAAGCAGACAATTCAAAAGCAAAGTAGCGTCAAATTCTCCACTGTATCGTTGAATAATCGTATTTGTTCTACAAGTAAAACTTCTATCCAATGGCTTGCAATAATCTCCCATTTTTTACACCTCCGTTTTCGTGATAATCGAAATGTTTAGCTTTACATCATACTACTCAGCAAGTTGCTGAACGCCATGACCACTCTACCCTTGCTGCCACCGCTTGAGGTTCTATCAAATTACTTGGTCTGCCGGACATAATGCCTTTCCTGTTCACAGATGTAACCGCACTTCGTGCCGAAGCCTCTACTGAAAGTTTCCTCACTATAAAAAACACCCGGCACCCATGAAGGTTACCGGATTGCTATACTCATTAATGCTTTCCCTCAGACATTTTGCCCAAATAATCTAAATTATGATTAAATGCTACATGATTCTTTGGCTTATGTCAATCACAAAAATGCAAATTATTTCAAATTCTTCACTTATTCGCTTTGTAAAAATATGAACTTATATCCATATAAACAGATTTAACGGTACTCAGTTCATACCCGTCTCCACCATAAATGCGGTAAATTATTTTATTTTATATTATAGTATTTACCTCTTTAATGCCTGTGTACTGCCGATTAATTACGGTGAAATTTCCATCACTGCAAAGACGTCATCTGTTTTTTCTGTCTCAGCAAAGCACTTCTTAGCAATGGTAAGCTGTCTTTTGAATTTCCTTACTCCCCTTCTTCTTTTCTTGGTTTTCATTGTGATAAGGGAATCTAATTATTTTGGTAAAGCTTTCTTGGCTATTTGTGTTTTGCTCTAGATGTTCTCTCCTTGCCTAATCCTAGTACAGCACACCATTTAAGTTTGTGTAAATAAAAAAGGTGGCTTCGCCACGTTAGTGCGGGCGTTGCCCGCAATTTTAAGCGGTAACCTTTTTTGATATTCCAGAAATATCGCAAGCGATATTTCCTACATAATAACAAAAAGGCTTCGGATAATTTAATACCGAAACCTCTTATTTTGGAGCTACTGGTGAGAATCGAACTCACAACCTGCGGTT
>CAYWVS010000060.1:0-18706 GCA_964461765.1 uncultured Anaerovorax sp. | reverse complement strand
AAGCTTCACACCTTCACCGATAGAATTTACGGAATCCTCAATTAATGCAGTGGTATTTTTAGCAGCATCGGCTGACTTCCCGGCTAAGTTTCTAACCTCGTCTGCAACTACGGCAAAGCCCTTTCCAGCAGTTCCTGCTCTAGCGGCTTCCACGGCAGCATTAAGTGCAAGAATATTGGTTTGGAACGCTATATCTTCAATGGTTTTAATAATTTTACTTATTTCAGAAGATTTTGTATTAATAGCATTCATTGCTACCATGAGATGTTGCATCTGAGTGTTACTTGCATCGATGGCAGATGTAGCTTCAGACGCCATGGCGTTGGCATTAGAAGAATTTTCAGCGTTCTGCTTAACCTGCAAGGAAATTTCGCTAATAGAAGCAGATAATTCCTCTACGGAGCTTGCTTGTTCTGTTGCCCCCTGTGCCAGAGCCTGAGCACCACTAGATACTTGATCTGCACCGGAGGAAACCTGATCACAGGCCACTTTAATTTGGGAAAGCGTATTGGACATATCCTGAGAAACCTTCACAATGGATGTTTCGATCAGCTTAAAGTCACCAATAAATGATCTGGTAAAGGGCTTAAGAATAAAGCTGTTGTTTGCAAATTGATTCATAGAATAGGCAATGTCATCCACATAAGTTTTTAGCATAGAAATAGCACTGCGCATACTTTCTGCAAGGCTGCCCAGTTCGTCTTTGCTTTGATATGTAATATCGAAACCAAGTTCTCCCTGTGCTATCTTTTTAGCTGCAGTCTCAAGCTCCCTAACAGGAGTTAGGATGGATTTTGTGATTAATATGGTTGCTATAACTGTAAGGATTACAACAATTGCCAAAGTAGCAAGTATTATGATGATTTCTTGAGTAAATGTATTATTAGCTTCGGTAACACGTGCAACTACCTTATCATTTATTTCTGAGGTTATTTGTATTAAACTATCTGCTGATTTTTGAAAAAGAGGTGAATAACTTTCTACAAATATTTGGTAAGCCTTTGCATTATCTTCGGTGAGTAATGTGGAAGATAACTGAATAATTTGATCACGATATTGCACCGCATCGTTTAAATTTTTATTAATAGCATCAACTTGATCTTTATAATCAGGAACTACAGCTACAAAATCATTTAAAGCTTTCATAAGATTATCTTTATCAGTCTTTAAATTTGAAACTGCATTTTCAAAATCGGTTTTGTCAGTTGTGGCAATTGCTATTAGAAGATATCTTTGCACAGAAAGCATGTGTCTTCTGGCAGTCCAAATGTCTTCTATAGCCGGAATGGAGATATTGGCAAAGTTTTTTGAAGTATCATTTAATGTCTTCATGCCAAAAAAGGAAAGAACTCCAAATCCTATCACTAAGATAAGTATCATTCCAAAGCCAACTAATAGTTTTGCTGTGATTTTTAAGTTTTTCATGATGATTCTCCTTTTTACCTTTAATACTTCTAATATTTCTTTATTTATTTCATTTTATATAATACTTTTATTGAAAGTTTTTTGAGGAATTCGTCTAAAACATTTTGATTAAATATTAAATTCTATAATTGTTTTATTTTAGGAGATTATATTTTAATTTACTAGTATTTATTAATTATAAAATAGTTTTTTTAAATAGTCAATGTGATGTTGTCAATATTAAAAATTCGCAATTAATGGAAAAAAACCGTATATTGCATAAACTTTTTGATAAATTAATTAAATAATCCGTGAAACATAAAATATCAATATTTTATGTTTTTTTAAGATTATGTTATAGGTAAAATACTATTTGAAAACAGATTGAATAACCGTTACTTGCAGAGGTTATTTCTTTCTATATCGTAGGGAGAAGTATACAGATGGCTATGGAAGTGATAAACGGAACGTAAAGTAGTTGCTGAGCTATTTTTAAAAAATTTCAAAGAAAGATAAGGTGCATTCCTGTAACAAACCTTACCCTGAGACATATAATACATAGTATTGTTAAATTATAAATATTTTTCAGCAATTTTTCCTGGTTTTAATATGGTTACATACATGACCTGTCCGGTATGTATGTAAAATTCCAATCATAACTTTGGTAATGAAAGTACAGATTTTAATAATCTGTCTATCCCATATAAATAACGAGGAGATAATTTCTATGAGCAACAATTCTTTACAAGTAACGCTTACAAGTGGCACCAGTGTCGCTTCAGGAGCAAATGTTATCTTTAACAACATCATTTATTCTTCCGGTACTATTAGCTATAACCCTGCAACAGGCGTTATAACTTTTAATACGCCGGGGCAATATACCATTAACTGGTGGGTTGCCACTGAATCCAGTGCTTCACCCATCGGTATTTCTTTTGCATTTCAGACTTCTCAGGGCGACTTCGTTCGAGGAGATTCCCCTATCGTTGATGAACAAACTTCAGGTATTGCCATTGTGAATATTACAGCACCGGGAACAACGGCTACGTTATTGAATGCAACACCTGACCCTATCGTATATTCTTCTATTACTCCGGTGCAAGCAAGTCTCACGGCTTTCCAATCTGACCTTGGAGTAACAGGACCTACAGGACCTACCGGAGCCACAGGAGCCACAGGAGCCACGGGAGCCACGGGAGCCACGGGAGCCACAGGAGCCACAGGAGCCACAGGAGCAACCGGAGCAACTGGTGCAAGAGGAGCCACGGGAGCCACAGGAGCAACTGGAACAACCGGTGCAACTGGAGCCACAGGAACCACAGGATCCACAGGAGCAACCGGGGCCACGGGAGCCACGGGAGCCACGGGAGCCACAGGAACCACAGGATCCACTGGAGCAGCAGGTGCTGCTGGAGCCACAGGAGCCACAGGAGCAACTGGTGGTACAGGAGCAACCGGAGCAACGGGTGCAACTGGAAGCACAGGAGCAACCGGAGCAACCGGAGCAACTGGTATTACAGGATCCACTGGAGCAGCAGGCGCAGTAGGACCCGCCGGAGCCACAGGAGCAACAGGAGCAACTGGAGATACCGGTGCAACAGGAGATACGGGAGCAACAGGTCCTGCAGGTCCAGCATTTGACTCATTTGCAAATGCATTTAAAACTACCGATCAACCAGCCATTCCGGTTGGAGGTATTATCACATTAGACTCTGCAAACATTACTGGATCGGATATCACGTATGATCCTGGTACTGGGTTATTTACCATTTTAACCACTGGAACTTATGTGGTCTATTGGAAGTTTTCTGCAACACCTGATCTTGGAACAACAGCATTGGAAATAGATATGAATCTATTCCCAGGTGCTATTTTCGTAGACGGTATTGCTGTAACTTCTGCCATTGATATGCTTGTGGGCACAATGACCGTGTATGCGGCCACAGCCGGTGACACATTTGGTTTTATCAACGGCTCAGATGGATCTATTAGTGTGTTGACTACAGCTGCACCAGGTCCTATCGGTACTGTTTCAATCTATAGAATCGCGTAATAAAATCAAAAGATAAAGTCATTAGGCAATAGACATCAATGAAAATGGTTTAAAAGAATAATAATTAAATCCTAAAGTCTGCAAGTGTGTTTGATCATACTTGCAGACTTTAATTTAAATATGATTAAACAAAATATTATTTTTATTATTGAGCTCACCATTTTAATTATTGAGTTCACACTGTCAAGTAAACCATAAAATAGATAAACGTTACAAAAAAATACAAAACTTAAAATATAAAGTATTGTGTATTTACATAAACATTGTTATAATAAATGCAATTTTTAAAAGTTAATTTAACATTACACTTAATTAACCAGTATTTAATAAAACTCTTTAATATCTAATCATCCTTTTGTATAGCTTACGGTTTTTCATGTTGGTTTAAGATGAAGTGAAAGCTCTATTATGAGTCTATCAAGCACTAGTACGTAAAATTATTAAGGTTAATATTAGGAGGAATTAAAAAATGAAAAATCTAAAAATCAGATCAAAGTTATTTGTTGGCTTTGGAATTATGCTGGCTTTACTAACGGTTCTTACCATCGTATCCTTCGGTAATATGAATAGCATTTTTAGCCAAGTAATCAATTACTCATCAAAAAGCGTTCCTAATCTTAACCATTTGTGGCAGATACGCCGAGATATGGTATCTATAGAACGATATGTTTGTCAAGCCATTGCCAACGACGATCCAACTGCCGTGGCAGAAGCACTAAAGAATGCTGATGTGGATGAAGAGCAATTGTTTAAAGAGCTTTCTGCTTTTAGAAGTAATACAAGGCAGGATCCTGCATTGATTGACCAATATGAAACAACTTTAAAAAGTTTAACAGAAATAAGAAAAAAAATTGAAAGTGCTATGGAATCCAATAGTCCGACAAATGATGAAGATGCATTAAGCGTTTATGTAAATGAATACGAGCCGGTTTTTGCAAAGGCTGTAGAACAAATTATGACTTTATTTAACGGTACCTCTGCTAATGCTGAAAAGCAGGCTACTACTTCACTTGAAGTAAAAAACCAATCCAATATTGTAGCCATAGTAACTTGGATTGCAAGCTTACTCATTGGAATGTTTTTAGCCCTATACATAAATAGTGTGATTACTAAGCCCATCAAAAGTGCTGTTGAAGCTTCAGAAGAAATGGCAAAAGGTAATCTAAATGCTCATCCTTTATACGTTTCAAAGGACGAAGCCGGTATTTTATGTGAAAGTATGCGAACCTCTATGGCTTCCATTAAGCTATATATAGATATTATTGCAGATGCCATGGCAGAGATGGAAAGAGGTAACTTTGTCATTGAATCAAAAACCCAGTTTGTAGGGGATTTTTCCAGAATACAATCATCCATTAGAGGATTTATCAATAATATGTCCAATACCCTTATGCAAATTAGAGTTGCTGCAGATCAAGTTTCCTCCGGTGCAGACCAAGTGTCCTGTGGCGCACAGGCTCTGGCACAGGGGGCAACAGAACAAGCAAGCTCCGTAGAGGAATTATCTGCTTCCATCAGCGAAATTTCTCAACAGGTAAAAGATAATGCCGATAATTCAGCCAGTGCAAACGATATGGCTACACAAGCTACAGATGCCATTGCTACTAGTAACGAACAAATGAAAAAATTAATGGAAGCAATGCAAAATATCAATATTAAATCATCTGAAATTAGTAAAATTATAAAAACTATTGAAGATATTGCTTTCCAAACCAACATACTTGCCCTTAATGCTGCTGTGGAAGCCGCTAGAGCAGGAACTGCGGGAAAGGGCTTTGCCGTTGTTGCAGACGAGGTTAGAAACTTAGCCGGCAAATCAGCTGAAGCCGCAAAGAACACCACTGCATTGATAGAGGATACCGTTAATTCCGTAGGGGAAGGCGTCAAGCTTGCAGAGGTTACAGCAAAAGACTTAATTGGAGCAGTAGATAGTGTGAAACAGACCACCGAAATCATCTCCGGTATTACGGCAGCAAGTAATGAACAAGCAACCTCCATAGCTCAAGTAACCATCGGAGTGGATCAAATTTCTGCTGTGGTACAAACAAATTCTGCTACTAGCGAGGAAAGTGCAGCCGCATCAGAAGAGCTTTCTAGCCAGGCAACTATGCTGAATGAGCTTGTTTCCAGGTTTAACCTAAAAGTCAGTTAAGAAATAATGGAAGTGGATTAGAAGAATTTACTCCTATTATAAATGCCGAAATAAATCCCCTCTAAAATGGTTTAGACCAAGTAGAGGGGATTTTAAATGATGATTCTCAGAACAAAATAATGGTCAAAGATATAACACTTTATTTGAGCGTTATATTTTTGGATAAAGTTAAAAATGCTCTTCATGCCGGTTCCATGCCCCTTTCTATAAGTTTTGGGGAGATTGGTTTGACTATCAAAAATAATCTCTCCGCAAAAAGTATTTTTAATTTCAATAAAGATTTGATCTTCGATTTTATTTAGCACAATATTTATTTGTTTATTATCATCCACAGGAAGTTGTTTACATGCATTTATGGCATTTTCTAAACAATTGGAGAGAAGAATGGCAAGCTCCATGGAGTCACAAGGTAAATGTTCGCCAATATCAACCTTTGTTTTTACTGTAATATTTAAGTTTTCACCTTTATTTACAAAATAATTTATGATTACATTAATAGTTTGATCCTTACAATAAGCCTTTTCTTTATATCGACTAAGCTTCTCGGCTTCAGACGCTAAGATATTTAATGTTTTTTTTGCTTTATCTAAGTTATTTTCATCAATAAAGGAAATGATTAAATTCACATAATGCCTTAAATCGTGATTTAATAATCGCATTTTCTTTTCTATTTCCTTGGATTCCGCTATATTGTTTTCAATGGAAGCTAATTTAATCTGTATAATCTGATTTTCTTGTTCATTTATATAGTTCTTTTGAAGAGTGCTAAACAGAACAAAGATAGTCCAGTAAATTACTACGTTTGCTATACAAACTATCAATAAGAGAATCATATTTATTCGATAAATATGAATGAACTCGGGGAATACAGAAATAAAGATAAAAATAATGCATGGTAATGAGGTGATAATGACAATTAGCTCCCACCCTTTATTTAATTCGTTGATAATTTGCTTTAAGGGTTTTAAAAAACCGTGTAGCATGATTACTGTAAGGATTGTTTGAGAGCCGGTTAAAATACAAGTTTTCAAGATAATACAATGTGGAATTGCTGAAAATACACCGGCAAAGGCTCCCACAACAAAGGTAATGGTAATGGTACAAAATACACAGACCAATCCTTTTAAGTTTTTTTCTAATGTAAAAGGGAGGAATGCAAAGAGCGGGAGAATTATGATGACAGTACGAGCTAGGTTGTATTCTGATGTGGGGGTATAGCACCAAAAAAAATATAATAAGACCGTGCTAATTAAACCCCATGTTATCAGTATAGCAAGAGTCAATCCTTTAGGCGTCCTCCAATCGAATATAAAGTATAAACAAATTAAAGCAGTGAAGGCAGTCAATATATCTCTATATAAATCAAAATAAGTCAATAAAACTTCCATGTAACATCGAATCTTTCTACTTATAAATTGCGTTAATTTTAGCTCACATGTAAAAATTATAACATTAAAAGTTTTTATTTCATAGAAGTTTTTAGTAAAAATTTGTATAAATTGGGAAATACAATTTATTTTAAGAAAAATCATGATATATTTTATGAGTTAAAGTTTAGGTTTTGGGATTAAAAAAAGAAAAGCCCAAAAAAATAATTTATATTTGGTTTTATTTAAATTCAGGAGGATGAAACGAAATGAAAAAATGTATTGCGGAGTTTATCGGCACCATGGTATTAGTAGTTTTCGGATGCGGTAGTGCAGTTGCAGCAAATACGCTAATATCAAATGCCGACATTGACGGGGGTATCCCCTTAGCATTGTCAACATTGTTAATTGCATTTGCCTTTGGACTTGTTATTGTGGCTATGGCCTATTCCATTGGCAATATCTCCGGTTGTCACATCAATCCAGCTGTATCTACAGCTATGGTAGTTTCTGGTAAAATGCCGGTAAACGAATACATAGGCTATTTGGTTTCCCAAGTTGTGGGTGCTATTGCAGGAGCAGGAATCTTAGTGTACATCTTTGGAAGCAATCAATCCTTAGGTACCAATGGCTTTGGGAACTACAGTGCACTTGGAATTAACGTAGGTCAAGCTTTTGTGGTGGAGGTACTTTTGACCTTCGTATTTGTCATAGCAATCTTAGGAGTAACCTCTAAGATGGAAAATAGCTCTGTGGCAGGTTTGGTCATTGGATTAACCCTAACCCTGGTGCATATTCTGGGGATTCCTTTTACGGGAACTTCTGTAAATCCTGCAAGGAGCTTAGGCCCCGCATTGCTTGCAGGTGGAGATGCACTTTCACAGGTATGGATTTTTATCCTTGCCCCATTAGTGGGTGCAGTGATTGCAGCCTTGGTCTATAAAGGACTTGAAAGTAATGAAAAGGGAAATACATATAAGCAAAAAAAGAAATAATCAAGTAGTTAAGCATTTTTAAAAAAATGTAACTTTCTAAGCCATGGTAATACAAATCACTATGGCTTATTTCAATTATTATTTTTTTTTATATTCAAGTATTCAAGTATTTTATTCAATGAAACAAGAAATAAGTTGATTTTTATGTTTTAATGAAATAAAATAAAAATACAAACATAAATTTTTTTATGTAGGAAATATCGTCAGAGACGATATTGAGGTCATATCAAAGAACGTACCTTGCAAAGAGTCGCCCCTTGTGGGCGACATTAGGAAATAGAAATCTTTGATTCCGTCATTTCCACGTTTTTTATTAACACTCAGGTTGGAGGTAACCGATGATTTTTTATTTTTCAGGCACAGGCAACTCAAAATGGATTGCAGAGAAGATTGCCATGAAATTGGGGGAAGAGGCTTTAGATATTGCAAAGTTATATAAGGAAGGTCTGACTGCATATCGTGCCAAATCTGGGGAGATTGTTGGCCTTGTATTTCCCGTTTATGCCTGGAGAGCACCTGAAATGGTGGTTAACTTTGCCAGAAATATAAAATTAAAAGAAGATAATTACACCTTTGCCGTATGCAGCTGTGGAGATGAATCTGCACTGGCATTGCAGTCACTATCAGAAGTTTTTAAAATAAAAAGTGGATTTTCCATTATCATGCCAAACAATTACATGGTAGGTCTTCAATTGGATGACCAAGAAACCATTGAAAGTAAGGTTGCTGCCGCAAATTCCAGAATTATAGGTATTTGTCAGCATATCCAAGATAAAGATGAAGTTTTTGATTGTTATAAAGGAAAAGGGGCTTTTGTGAAATCAAACCTCATTAACTTTTTCTTTAACACGTTTGCCAGAGACAGCAAATCCTTTAATGCTGGGGATTCTTGTGATGGATGTGGCACTTGTGCAGCAAATTGCACAGGTAACAATATTGAAATGGTCGAAGGGCGTCCAAAATGGACGGGAAAATGTAACATGTGTTTTTCCTGTATTAATCGATGCCCTAAAGAATGTATACAATATAAAAAGAAAACCATCAACAAGGGTAGATATTCATTTGATGATAAATATCTAAACAAAAACCTTTAAAAAACATTTTAGAGTTTTGTTCTCTCACCTCATCATATACATATAACATATTAATTTAATTTAGGTTTGTCCAGTTCAAGCTTCTGTTCTAATTCTACTTACATTTACTTTTATATTGGTATTGGTATTTAAATTTATATTTATATTTATATTATTTATATTTACACCACATTAACAGGGTTCTTAGACAGGAATCCTTTTACATTATTTATAGCATAGGTGATAAGTCTGGATCTGGCACTCTTAGAGCTCCATGCAATATGGGGGGTAATTAAAGTGTTAGGCAGCCCGATCAGAGGATTTCCTTCCCTTGGAGGTTCTTTTTCCAGAACATCCAAGCCTGCCGCTCCTATATGTCCGCTGCGTAATCCCTGAGCTAAATCCTCGGATTCAACCAGACCACCTCTGGCAGTATTAATCAAAATTACACCTTTTTTCATCTTTGCGATGGAATCTTTATTGATAAGCCCTTTATTTTGATCCGTTAAAGGGCAATGAAGGGAAATAACGTCCGAAGAGGCAAATAGAGTATCTAAAACTGTAAACTTCACCTTTTCTTCATTTAAATTTAGATCCGGATAATTGGTTGCGATAACTACATTCATGTCAAAGGCAAGGGCTATGTTCATGACGATTCGACTGATGTTGCCAAAACCAATAAGCCCTAAGGTCTTATTCTGTAGCTTTATTGCAGGTTCATGAAAGGTAGCGAGCTGCAGGATCATGGCCATAGTATGTTGTGCTACAATTTCAGAAGAGTATGTAGGTATATTACACACCAAAATATCTTTAGATTTAGCATATTCTACATCCACATTATTATAACCAGTGGCTAAAACGCAAATCATTTTTAATGAAGGGCAGTAATCTATAAATTCCTTATCTATGAGAACCTTGCTGGTTAGGATAATATTTGCATTTTTGCCTCTCTCCAAAGCATTTTTATATGAGGAACGAAGGTAAACATCTAACGTACCAAAATCTTTCAATGGGCTCCAGCTTAAATCCCCGGGATTAATGGTAGCACCGTCTAAAATAACCATATTCATCTTAGCTTGATCCTTTCTACAATTCGTGGGTTTCGTTAAAGTGGCATAACAATATGTCGTACGTCATTTCTTCGGGAGGAGACAGAGGGTTATATTGATTTACGTGCATTCCTAACGCTTTGGCAATCTTTTGGGAGCGCTGATATAATTCCGAAGAAGCCCAGATGTAAATCTGCTTGTTTAATAATTCTTGTTGATCATAGTACCAGAAGCAAAAATCTTCACACTGGCCCCAAACTCCTTCAGCAACCATTCGGTTATGAGCAACCAAGTAATGGCACTCTTCCAATAATTTTGCATAGGCTTTTTGGATATCTGCTTCATGAATACATATCTTTTTCATTGAATGTGCTCCTTTACATAAACTATTTAAAAAATTATACTATGCTAATTAGCATAATGCAACAAATGTAATTGCACATATTTAAAAAAATTAAATTTTTTACTAATATTAAGAATAAAAATTGATTAAGTTTAAAATTTGTGATAAGTTATATATGTAATGATAATACAAAAAATAGGTGATAGCAAATGAAGAAGTTGTTAGTGATTGTTTTAGACGGTTGTGATGTGGAATACATTTCCAGAGAATGTACTCCTAATTTATATCGAATGGCAAAAAACGGTTTTTGTAAAAGCGTAAAATCTGCCATACCTTCTGTGACCAATGTGAACCATGCCACCATTTTGACGGGAGAATTTCCATCAAAACACGGTGTAGTGGGGAATTATTACTATAAAAGAGATACGGGTGAGCAGGGTTTTATTGAAAGCTCCGAATTTATGAAAATGGACACCATCATGAATTTATATAGCGATCAAAAAAAATCCACTGCATTGCTTACAGTGAAAGGAAAGGTCTTAGAGGTCTTTGGCAAAGGTGTAAAGTTTGGCGTTAGCGTACAGAAACCAAATGAGATACTGGTAGGATTTTTGGATATGGAAATGCCGCCTCCTGTCAGCTCACCTCAAGCAAACCTTTGGATTTTAGAAGCAACGCATAACCTTATTAAGAAGACGAACCCTGATTTGGTTTATTGCACAACTAATGATTATATGATGCATACCTTCGGACCTGAGACGGAGGAAGCCAAAGAACATATGAAAAGCATAGATATGTGGCTTGGCAAGATTTTTGATTTAGATACTAGTCGAGAGATCTACATTACGGCAGATCATGGTATGAGCAAGAAGACAGAGATTATAAATTTGCAAGCCATTATGGATAGGCTTGGAAAGCCAGTGGTCTGTCATCCACCTATAAAGGATCGATATATCGAAAATCATATTTACCAAGAGGGTGGTATCCTTTACCTCTACTTTGCTCCTGAGGCAATGGACAATGGTGAAGAAATCATTGAGTTTCTCCAAGGTGAAGAATATGTAGATCAGATCTATACCAAAGAAGAGGCCGCCGCCAAGTTTGAATTGCCTGTAGAAAACATTGGTGATTATGTAGTTTTCGCAAAAAAAGATTATGCCTTCGGTGAATTGGATGGAGAAAGGCTTACCACGGAAAAGGTTCGTACTCACGGTTCCATTTATGAGCGTGAAATCCCCCTTATTGCAGTAAATCCTAGAGAGGTACCCGAAAAGTACAGATTCAGTAGAGATATTGTGAAAAACATTAAGGAAAAAGAGTTGGCAGATAAAGACGAAGTAAAATAGAGTAACACCCCAGGAATTTGCTTGGCAAGCAATAGCCTGAGGTGTTGAGAAGGACCAAAATTGTGGAAAAAAACTTATTATATAATCTTGTTAATAATCTTTAGCTTTGACTTCTTTTTTATCTTTAATTAATCATTTTTTATTTAGATAAATTTTTTTATAGCATTTTCTACGATATCCATAGCGTGCTCCAATTCATGTTCTTTGATAATGAGTGGTGGAGCTAAGGTCAGAACATTTCCCTGAGACACTTTGTAGCTTAAGCCCTTTTCTAAACATTCATATAGAATCTTCTCTGGAATATCCGTATCTTTTTCCTTAGTTTTCCTATCCTTTACAATTTCCACTCCTGCCAATGCCCCTATAATTCTTACATCACCTATGACATCATATTTATTTTTCATATCGTTTAGTCGTTTTGTAAATATGGCATTTAATTTTTCTACATGCCCTAATATATTTTCCTTTTCTATGTATTCTATTAAGGCTAAACCTACAGCAGAGCCTAGAGGGGTTTTCTCATGGGTATAGTGACCTAATGATATTTCTTGACAAACATTGAATTTATTGTTAGCCACCACTGCAGATATAGGATAGAGGCTTCCTCCCAAACCTTTACCGATGACCAGGATATCGGGAACGATATCGTAGTTTTCAAAGGCAAACATTTTTCCCGTACGACCAAAAGCTGTTGGAATTTCATCAAAAATCAATGCTACATCATAATCATCGCAGATTTTTCTCAGCCTTTGATAGTATTCTTTGGTGGGCACTTGAACATCGGTACATCTGATGGGCTCCATGAGAATGGCACCGATATCTCCCTCGCATTTGCACACATATTCTATATAATCAATGCATTTTAAACCGCATTGCTCACACTCTCCAAAGGTACATCGGTAGGAATTATAGGGCATTACATGCTCACAACCGGGTAATAAAGGACCTATATTGCTTCGAAAGTGACCTTCGCCTCCTACAGAAATAGCATCTAAGTTGGCACCGTGGAAGGCATCCCAAAGTGAAATAGTTTTGTATTTCCCGGTAGCCTTTCTAACCATCTTTAAGGCAACCCCTATGGATGAGGCTCCACCGGGGGTGAATAGAACGCGGTAATCCCCTCCGGGCATAAGGTCACATAATTTTTTTGCTAAAGCGGTAGCTGTTCGATTAGAATACCTTCTGGGTGAAAAGGAGAGTTCGTCAAGCTGCTTCTTTAATGCATCTAAAAGATAGGGATGGTTATAGCCTAATTGGTGCACGCTATTTCCGTGAAAGTCCATAAACTTTCTGCCGTCTTCGTCTGTAATATAGATTCCGTCTACAGAGGAAATGGTATTTAAACAAGGAGTTGATAAAGCTTGGTGAATGAAATACTTTGCATCTTCCTCTAATAATTCTTTGCTTTTTTCACTTAAAAACTTCTGTTGCCAGATAACTCTTTCTTCCGTTAAATTCACATCACCTTCAGTTTTGGTAAAGGCATGGCTACTTTTCTGTGACACTTTCTACCTCCTCCTAATTAACTTATATAGAATAATAGCTTTTTTCCGGCACTTAATAGTCACAAACTAGGTTCCGGAGTAATACCCATACTGTAACATAAAAAAATAAAGTTTTCATAAATTTTATCTAAATTTTTATAAAATATGATAAGCTAAACTATTTTATTCATTGATAAGCTTTACTATTTTAGTAAATATGATAAACATTTACTATTTCAAAAATATAACAAGTTTTAATATTTCGATAAATATGACAAGCTTTATTTTTTTTATAAATATGATAAACACTCACTACTTTAATAAATATGATAAACATTTACTATTTTAAAAAATATGATAAGCTTTACTATTTCAAAAAATATGATAAAATTAAATAATTCAATAATTTAATAATCCAATATCCAATAGATAATTGCAAATTAATTAACATTACATAGATTAAAATTTGAAATTTAATAAATTCATTTTATAATAAATAACAAACAATGAAAAGGAGGACAATACATGGAGATTATTGTAGGAATTTCTAATCGGCATGCCCACCTCACTCAGGAGCAAGTAGAAGTTTTGTTTGGAAAAGGTTATGAATTAACTTTTTTTAAAAACATTAGACAGCAGGATGATTTCGTATCAAATGAAAAAATTCAAGTAGTAGGCCCCAAGGGTAGTTTAAAAGATGTAAGAATTGTAGGTCCCGTCAGAAAAAAAGCCCAAATAGAGATGACTTTAACCAATGCTCGAACCATTGGGGTAGAAGGGGTCTTGCGAATTTCTGAAGATGTAAAAGGTACCCAAGGTGTAAAGCTCATAGGTCCCTCAGGGGAGTATGTATTAAGTGAAGGGGTTATCGTTGCAAAACGTCATATCCATTTAAACCCCAAAGAAGCAGGGCTCTTTAATCTAAATGAGGGGGATCAGGTATCTGTTCAAACTGAGGGTGACAGAAGCCTAACCTTTCATAATGTAGTGATAAGGATTGACCCCTTATATTCCGCTGAGCTTCATTTAGATACAGACGAAGCCAATGCCGCAGGGGTAAAGCATGGAGACAGGGCGACCTTAATTTTATAAGTTAAAAGCATCAAAGAATTTTAGTAAAAAGTGTTAAGCAATATTAGGAAAAGGAAAAAGTTCATTTCACAAATTTATATCCTACGCCTCGAACTGTATGGACATATTTTGGGTGCTCAGGATCCTTTTCGATTTTTTTTCGCAAGTTACTGATATGTACCATTACAGTTCTAAAATCTTCTTCCATCCCATAAGTGTCCCAAACTTGATCAAAGATTTGCTTGGAGGTAAAGACTCTATTTGGATATTTACAAAGCAATACCAAAAGCTCAAATTCCTTTGCAGTAAGGTATACCTCCTGGTCACAGACCTTTACCGTGTGAGCATTGGTATCAATCTCTAAATCATTAAAGACTAACTTATTGTAGGTTTGAGCAGTATCTGATTTGGGGGTACCCATATTTCTTCTGCGAAGGTGAGATTTTACTCGTGCCACTACCTCTGTGGGGCTAAAGGGTTTCGTGATATAGTCATCTCCTCCGATGGAGAGCCCTAAGACTTTATCGTTGTCATTGTCCTTGCAGCTTATAAAGAGGATAGGGGCGTCGGAGCATTCTCTCATTTTGTTGCACAGTTCAAAGCCTGAAAGACCCGGCATTACAATGTCTAACAAAATCAAGTCGGGATTTTCGTCTTGCATCAAGGAAAGTGCTTTATTGCTATCAGTGGTCCAGATTACGTTATAACCTTCTCGAGAAAGGTAAAGTCTAAGTAGCTGAATAATTTCCATTTCATTGTCTATGATCATTATTTTATCCTGAGACATAAATACCTCCACTTCATTTTCGCCTTCATTATACTATAAGAAAAATTTAATGACAACTTTATAATTTTATATAAATATTATAATTTTCTATTCCTTGTAATACGGTAGGGTAAAGGAGAAGCTAGCTCCACCTAAGTCATTGTTTTCTGCCCAGATTACTCCTGAATGGTGTTTGATAATTTGCTTAGAGATAAACAATCCTAAGCCTGTGCGTTGCCTATTATCGTTGATTGAGTTTTCATCCATAGCAATTCTGTTTTTTCCAATGAACTTTCTCTCAAAAATATGGGGTAAGTCTTCGTGAGCAACTCCGTTGCCATTATCATTGATGGTAAATTGAATCATTCCTTCCGGTATGGTTAGGGGGTCAAAATCCTTGGAGACCTTAGGAGCATTTGCTAAATTTTGATTGGGAATAGAGGTACATATGATGGATATTTTACCACCCTCCATAGTATGGCGAATAGCATTGTTTACCAAATTTGTAACCACTTGCTGTATTCTGGCAGGGTCAATAATGATCATTGCAGATTTATTGATCCAATTTTCACAATGAAAACTTCTTTGCTCGCTTTTCGTTTGAAATTCAGTTTGTTCAATAATTTCTATAAAAAAATCAAAAGCATTAAGCTCATAAAATCTATACTCCATGTTTTGAGAGGTGACATGAGAGGCTTGAATCAAGTCGTCCAGTAAAGTGGTTAGAACTAAGGTCTTTGAGTGGATCATCTTTAAATAGGAAGGAATAGCATTATCGGGGACAACCTTATGCAACATGCTTTCTGTATATCCCTGAATCAACGTGACAGGTGTTCTAACCTCATGAGAGATATTTTCAATCAATTCTTTTCTGGCTGTTTCAGAAAGCTTTAAATTTTCTTCAGCTTTTATTTTATTGGTTATGTCATGTAGTATCCCTTCTACAGCAGACACCTTTCCCAGTGAGTCTACAATGGGAATATAATACATCTCCACCCATTTGATTACCACATGATCACGAAGGTAAGAAAATAGTGCCATGGAGGGTTGTGAAATGGGGGTTTCAAAGATGGAAAGGGATTTCGTATTTTCCTCTTTAAACTGAATGTTTTGAAAAAAGTTTTTTGAGTTTAGGTAAAGCATTTGGTCTGTTACACCAAGCAATGGCTCGATAGAAGGGCTGACATACTGAAAGGCCTGCTTGTTGTAATCATATAAGAACATGGAATCAGCAGAGTTTTCCACTAAAAGGCGAAAACATTCTTCTCGTTTCTCCATAAGGAAACGCAATTTTTTAAAGTGGATGATCATCAATACTACTGTCAGCAGATTGACCAAAAAAATTCCCATAAAGTAATTGTATATTGCGATGCCCGTATAGTTAATGGTAAAACCGAAGTGATTTAGAAATACACCCCATAAAATGATTAAAAAGCTTGCAATAATTTTCTCCGGTAGGTTCTGGGTCCAAGAATAGGAGAGAAAAATACATCCTGACAGTATTAAAAGCAAGGAGCTAAACATAATGTTGGGAATCACTCCAATGGCAAAAATAGTAGTGGAGAGGGAAGATAAAAATATAGAACATAAAAAACATAAAAATATTTTAAAAAAGATTTGAGGCATTTTTAATTGAAAAAAGTCGTAGGTTCCTGTTAAAAATAAGAATGCTCCTATTAATGAAATGGCTTGCCTTTGTACTATGTAATAATTGCTTAAATAAAGCCCTGTTAGGTGTGAAAAATCCAAGAAAAACATAAAGGAATAAAAAATCCAACAGATTCCCCACAATACCATGTACCGCCTATGGCTTTGCCTAGATAAAAATATAAAGATTAATCCTAAAATTAAGGTGGTGGATATGGTTGACATCATGGAATACTGGGGTAGTACAAACATAACTCCTCCTTTTCTATAGCATTAAGTATTTGATTTAGTTTACTTTTTATGATAAATTAAGTATAACATAGATGAAAGTAAAGTCACAACTCCAAGTTTTATAAAGTTATTTCTTTAAATTTAAAGGTAGTTTTATGCAAAATAACATTACTATAGAAAAGAAGTTTCAATATTATAAATGGTTAAATTTGATTTCATTTTCTTTACTATATAATACAGTATACATAGGTAGATTCAACTTGAACAATGTTTTGCCTCAAATGGCAGACGAGTTTTCCCTATTACCATATCAGCAAACCATGCTTTCCTCCAGTGTATTCATCGCATATGCGTTGGGCAGTTTGATCAATGGAAGGATTGTAGATAGTTATTCCCCCAAGAAGATGATTGCCTTGGGAGCTTCGGTGTCCATTCTTGCAAACCTTGCGGTATCCTTTGCCTCAAACTGGCAGGTGGTACTTCTTTTATGGCTGATAAACGGTTATTTTCAATCCATGATTTGGGTTAGTGGTATGAATCTCATCGCAAAATGGTGGGGCAGCAAATCCAGGGGCTTGGCGGGGGGATTGGCTAATTTTGCATCCGGATTGTCTCACGTTACAGCTTATATTATACCTGTATCCATAGGAGCTATTTTTCCCTACCTCAGTTGGCGGGAAAAATTTGTACTCCCTATGAGTTTTATTGCACTATTTGTAATTATTTTTTGGTTTATAGCCACAGATCGTCCAGAGCATAATGGGTTACCTAATTATGAGGAAGATAATTTAATCGTTTATGATCGAGAAAAATATTTAAAAAAAGAAGTGAGGGATCGCCACGGCAATCCTTGGAAGTACTTTTTTTCTCGTCCAAAGTTTCTTTGGTGGTGTGCCATTGCTTTGCTATCTAGCTTATGCAGATATGGACTACTAAAATGGATCCCCATATACTACATGGGGGAACAACATTCCATTTATATTTCTAATCCTGTCTTTTCCAATTTAATTCTGCCTTTAGGGATGGCTATAGGGACTTTGATTTTATCCTGGATGACGAGTAAAATTTTTTTATACAATAAAGGCTTGATGATTATCGGCAGTGCAGCTTTGTGTGGCACTTTAGTGATAATATTTCCCACCATGAATTCACCTGAAATTATTTTAATTTGTATTTTCTGTACAGGGTTTTTCCTTTATGGAATTAATGGAATCCTGTGGATTTATGCCATGGATCGGGGAGGGCGACTTTATTCAGGAACCACTGTGGGAATCCTCAATTGTTTTGCCTATATCGGAGCTGCTTTGGAAGCATTTATATTTCCTGCTATCCTAAGAATTACAGGGCAGCTCCTTTCTATTTTTATTCTTATGGAGCTATTTTGTATCGCCATGATTATCTGCGGAATGATTGTCAGTGATAAAGATACTGCCTTTGAGGTTGAATCCAATCAGTAAGTAATATCCCGTTCTAGCTTCTGTTATGATTAAAATCAATTTAAAATATTATTTTTAGATTAATGATTAGTTAAATTAGTGGTCTTAATAACTTTATGAAATCTTTATGAAATCTTTACACAAATCATAGGTGATATTGATTGTCTCTTTAAATGAATCTTGTAATCTTTATACATAAGCGCTTCTGAAAAAATATATTGTATTGAAAAAGGAGAGAAAATTATGTATCAAAGACATTACACAGGTAAAATCGAATTGGCTGTATTGG
>CAYWVS010000059.1:0-18938 GCA_964461765.1 uncultured Anaerovorax sp. | reverse complement strand
CCACGGAAGAACTATGCTGACTATGGCTATGACTGCTAAAAAAGCGTATGCCGTTGGTATGGGACCATTCCCTGATGGCGTTTACAGAACAGATTTCCCATATTTATATAGAAAGCCTGAAGGCATGACTGATGCTGAAGCTATCGATTTCTACGTAGCTAAATTAGAAGAAGTTTTTGAGCAAGCATCCCCTGCTCAGTATGTAGCTGCTATCGTATTTGAGCCTGTTCAAGGTGAAGGCGGTTTCGTTCCTGCTCCTATCGAGTGGGTTAAGGCTGTAAGAGCTATTTGCGATAAGCATGGAATCCTAATGATCTGCGACGAAGTACAAACAGGTTTTGCAAGATCCGGAAGAATGTTTGCTTCTGAGTATTTCAAAGAAGCAGGTTGTGCTCCTGATATCATGACATGTGCTAAATCCATCGCAGGTGGATTACCACTTTCCGCAGTTACAGCAAGTGCTGAAATTATGGATAAAGTAACTCCAGGTACCATCGGTGGAACATATTGCGGTAACCCTGTAGCTTGTGCATCTGCATTGCAGGTAATCGATGTTATGGAAAAGGAAGATTATCCAGGAAAAGCTCTGAAG
Source organism: uncultured Anaerovorax sp. (assembly GCA_964461765.1). Classification (GTDB taxonomy): domain Bacteria; phylum Bacillota; class Clostridia; order Peptostreptococcales; family Anaerovoracaceae; genus JAVVUJ01. Next base: position 18,346 of record CAYWVS010000059.1, on the reverse strand, counting down.
ATTGCTGAAAAATGTATGGCTAAATTCAATGAGTGGAAAGAGAAGTACGAAGTTGTTGGAGATGTAAGAGGAACAGGCGCCATGATGGGTGTTGAATTCGTTACTGACAAAGCCTCCAAAACTCCTAATGCAAAGCTTGTAACTGATATCGTAAATGAAGCTGTAAAGCATGGCTTGCTTTTGGAAAGTGCAGGTACCTTCGGAAACGTAATCAGATTCCTTTGCCCACTTTGTGTAACTGATGAGCAGTTAGAATGTGGCTTGGAAATCTATGAAAAAGCTTTACAGACTTGCATGAAATAGCCTTCATATTAAAGTATTTTATAAAAGCTTGAAGTAAATAAAATTATTAAAGTTAACTTAAGTTAATATTTAAACCAAATATAGTTTCTATCTCGATAGAATCAGCCTTTAGGGCTGATTCTATTTTTTAAAGGAAATAAACTTGATAGTTAATCCCATAAAATATTAATCCTATTGAATTTTTTTAAATTGTCAAAAAATTTTATAAAAAATTTACAAATTATAAGCATTTGACATATTGCTATTAATAGTCTTTTTTGATAGAATAGACAAAACTTTTTGAACAATTCTATCAACTTATCGTTATTTGAAATGGGTACCAGAATAGAAAAGGAAGTAAGGCATGAGTAATTTAAGCAATTTTTTAAAGAAAAAAGACATTGAATTTACCCCTAAAAGATACTTTCAAGAGGCCTTAACAGCTATGGCTCTTGGGCTATTTTCATCCCTACTGATCGGATTGATCATTAAAACCATTGGTGAACAAACCAACAATCTATTAGGGGAAAACCAGATTTCCGCCTTTTTCATAGAAGCAGGCTCTGCAGCAATGAATATGATGGGTCCTGCCATCGGTGCAGCGGTAGCTTTTGGTTTAAAGGCACCTCCTTTGGTTTTATTTGGCAGTATTGCTACGGGAAGCATGGGAGCACTCTTGGGGGGACCGGCAGGTGCATTTTTAGCGGCAGCAGTGGGAGCGGAATTTGGAAAGGCCATTTCAAAGGAAACGAAGTTAGACATCCTACTTACACCGGCAACCACCATTTTAGTGGGAGGATTGACGGCGAAACTGGTTGGTCCCGGAGTGTTGGCATTGATGAAAGCTCTTAGAGATTTAATTATGAATGCCACGGAATTACAGCCTTTTTTCATGGGCATCGCCGTGTCTGTGGTGGTAGGTCTCGTTTTAACTGCACCTATTTCCAGTGCGGCTCTCTGCATTATGTTAGATTTGGGAGGGCTTGCAGCCGGTGCGGCTACGGCAGGATGTTGTGCTCAAATGATCGGTTTCGCAGTCATCAGTTATAGAGAAAACGGCATCGGAGGATTGTTTGCTCAGGGGATTGGTACTTCCATGCTTCAGGTCCCCAACATTATTAAAAATCCTTGGATTTTAGTACCTCCAACCTTGGCGGCAGCAGTTACGGGTCCCTTGGCCACCATGGTCTTTAAAATGACCAATATCGCCGCAGGAGCGGGTATGGGAACCTCGGGTTTAGTGGGTCAAATCGGAACCTTTACAGCCATGGGATTCAGTACAAAGATACTTATATCCGTTTTGCTTCTTCACTTTATTTTTCCTGCATTTTTAGCTTTGACTTTTGACTACATTTTAAAGAAATTCAATAGAATTAAATTAGGAGATTATAAATTAGACGTCTAAATTAGACGTCTAAATATTTATGATCTTCGAGAATTTTTAACCCTCGGGCGTATTTACTTGTGTCTTCCGGAATGAGTTGGTACTTTTCTGCGATGGAATCACCTAACTTTTTTAGTTCCTCTTGATCTCCCGAAAAGAGCTCTAATTCCATTTCGCAGATGGGTAGATTGCCAAAATCTGTAATGATTTCCCCTACATCGATGGCTAACTCACACAAGGTTGTGCCTGTATCTATCCGAAGCTTACTTCTTAGAAACCTGGTTTCTAAGAGGCTGTGTAAGGGTTGTTGTCCCACCATCTCTATGAGCTGACGCCCGGCATCACTTTCCCTGAAAATAGCGGGATTTGGTCGTATAAAACAGCCCTCGTCATCTACAGGAACGTTGATTTCTTCTCTAGTATGAAGACCTTCAGAACTTTCCCCCTTAAGCTTTAGGGAAGCTACGATACGATTACCTTCCATTCGAATGCGAAAAGCAAAATTATTTTTTGACAAGGTATAATCATCCGTATCAAAATAAGAAGCTTTCATAAAAACCTTTTCTCTCGAATTGGTTTCTTCCATTTTAAGAATATCTGCATCATTCCAAATTGCCTCAATCATATCTTTATGGGGTATTCTATATTTCATTTCTATTTCCATCAATAGTCTCCGTTTTTCCTAAGTGTTTATCATATAATTAAGATATGCATTACTATTTTAGTGGTAGGAATATAGTACCACATATTTTACTTTATTACAAATATAATATTTTTGTGAATAATTTTAAGTGGCGGAGCGAATTATTCCTTTACAATTACAGTATTTAAAGGTATAATTATTTGCGCATTATGTTTAATGCTATGAACTTAACGATGAATATGACATGGATCATATTAATAGGAGGAAATAGATCATGAAATCAACATTTATATCCAAAGAAAAGAACGAAGTTAAATTTACTATGGAATTTACCGGTGAAGAATTTGATAATGCAATTATAAAAGCTTATCAAACCAGCAAGGATAGATATGTGGTAGATGGATTCAGAAAAGGCAAAGCACCTAGAAAGCTAATTGAAGCGAAATATGGTGAAGATGTATTCTATGAGGATGCGGTAAATCAGATGTTTTCCAAGGCCTATCCCGAAGCCATTAAAGAATTGGACTTGAAGCCTATCGACAGACCAAAGGCAGAGTTCGGTGACATGAAAAGCGGTCAGCCTCTTTTGGTGACCTTAGAATTGACTGTACAGCCGGAATTCGAAGTGAAGGATTACAAAGGTGTAAAAGTTGAGAAAGTTGAGCATACTGTAAGTGATGAAGATGTGAATAAGGAACTGGAAGCTCTAAGAAAGAGAAATTCCAGAATGGTTTTGGTTGATCGACCTGCCCAATCTGGAGACACGGTACTCATCGATTATGCAGGGTTTGTAGGAGATCATCAGTTTGAAGGAGGAACCGCTGAGCGTCAGCCTTTGGAATTGGGATCAGGTTCCTTTATTCCCGGATTTGAGGATCAGCTCATCGGCGCAAAGGTCGGTGAAGAGCGAGATGTAAAGGTTACTTTCCCGGAACAATACCATTCAGAGGAATTGGCAGGGCAGGATGCAGTATTTAAATGCACTGTTCATGAAATAAAAGAAAATGAACTTCCAGAGCTGAATGATGAATTTGCTAAAGACGTCAGTGAATTCGATACTTTAGAAGAATTAAAGAAAGAGACGAGAGAAAAGTTAGAAAAAGCCGCCGCTTCCAGAAACGAATTAGAAACCAAAAACAAAGTGTTAGAAGCAGTCTATGAGGCCAACGATATCGATATTCCTGAGGTTATGATTGAAGATACCATTCTGGATATGATGCAGGAATTCGACCAACAACTCAGAATGCAGGGCATGGACTTAAACAAATACTTAGGTTACATCAACAAGGAGCCTGAGCAACTGAAGGATGAAATGAGACCTGATGCATTAAAGAGAACCAAGACCAGAATGATCGTAGAAGCTGTAGCCGATAAGGAAAACTTTGAGGTGACAGAGGAGGATATGGATCAGGAACTGCAAAACATGGCGGATCAATACAAGATGGAGCTTGATAAGCTCAAGGATGCTATGGGCCCTGACAATTTTGCTGCACTAAAGCAAGATATTAAGATGCGACGGGCAGTAGAATTTATGTTTGAAAATGCCATAATTGCGTAATATATAAATATAGGAGGATTTTTTAATGTCTTTAGTTCCAATGGTAGTGGAGCAATCCAGCAGAGGAGAGCGCGCTTACGATATTTATTCCAGGTTGTTAAAAGACAGAATCATATTCTTAGGGGAACAAGTGGATGAGCATACAGCCAGTTTGGTGGTTGCACAAATGCTGTTTTTAGAGTCGGAAGACCCGGATAAAGATATCAACCTATACATCAACAGTCCGGGTGGTTCAATTACCGCCGGCATGGCCATTTATGACACGATGCAGTATATCAAACCGGATGTTTCCACCATTTGCATCGGAATGGCTGCCAGTATGGGGGCATTCCTGCTTTCTTCAGGGGCAAAGGGCAAGAGATTTGCTCTACCCAATGCAGAAATTATGATTCATCAGCCCTTGGGTGGCGTCAGCGGTCAGGCAGCGGATATTAAAATTCATGCCGACAGAATCATAAAGACAAGAGAAAAACTCAATAAAATTTTAAGCGATAATACTGGGCAAAATATAGAAAAAATTTCTATCGATACGGATAGAGACAATTTTATGGATGCGGAGGAAGCAGTAGCCTACGGTATTATCGATAAGGTTATGATTTCAAGAAAATAGGGGGTGGAACATTGAGTACAAAATATACGGATACAAAACAACTAAAATGTACCTTTTGCTCAAAGCCACAAGAACAAGTTAGAAGGCTAATTGCCGGCCCGGGCGTATATATATGTGATGAATGTATAGATTTATGTCAGGAAATAATCAAAGAAGAGATGCTTGAAAGTGAAAGAAGTCTGACAGAAAACGGGGAGTTTAAATTACCCAAACCCAAGGAGATTGTTTCCATATTATCCGATTATGTAATTGATCAGGATGATGCAAAAAAAGCTTTAGCAGTAGCAGTCTATAATCACTATAAAAGAATAAATTTGACCTCAAACCCAAGAAAAGATGAGGTGGAAATCCAAAAGAGCAATATCGTAATGGTGGGTCCCACGGGATCAGGGAAAACATTACTGGCACAGACATTGGCTAAGATCTTAAATGTACCCTTTGCTATTGCAGATGCCACTACCCTTACAGAAGCAGGCTACGTGGGAGAGGATGTAGAAAATATCCTACTCAAGCTGATACAAGCAGCAGATTACGATATTGAAAAGGCCCAAAAGGGAATCATTTATGTAGACGAAATCGATAAAATATCGAGAAAGTCAGAAAATCCATCCATTACTAGGGATGTCAGCGGTGAAGGAGTTCAGCAGGCACTGCTGAAGATCATTGAGGGGACGATTTCCAACGTACCACCTCAAGGAGGAAGAAAACACCCTCATCAAGACTTTATCCCCTTTGATACCACTAACGTGTTGTTTATCTGTGGTGGAGCTTTTGATGGCTTAGAGAAGATCATTCAGCGCAGAATCGGGGAAAAAAGCATAGGCTTTAACTCTCAGATTGATCACAGCAAAATTGAAGAATCCAAGTTGCTGAAGAAGCTTCAGGCTGAGGATCTATTAAAATATGGGTTGATTCCCGAATTTGTGGGAAGATTGCCGGTTATGGTAACCCTTGATGCACTGAATAAAGAGGCTTTGGTAAGGATTATTACAGAACCCAAAAACGCTTTGATAAAACAATATAAAAAGTTGTTTTCTATAGATGGAGTAGAGCTTGAAATAGAGGAAGATGCCATCGATAGAGTTGCGGAAAAGGCATTGGAGCGTAAAACCGGAGCTCGAGGGCTTAGAAGTATATTAGAGCATGTGATGACAGATATCATGTATGAAATACCGTCGAGAGAAGATATTGTAAAATGCATCATTACCAAAAGCACCATCGATTCAAATACAGAGCCGTCCTTGATTCTTCACGATGACAAGCGAAAGAAAAAAGCGGAAACAGCATCATAGACAGACGGCGGAATGCCGCCTGTCTTTTGTTCATAGATTAGAGAAAGGCAGATGATTCTATTATGTCAGAAGATATAAATAAAAAAGTTATGCCCATGATACCCCTGAGGGGATTATCCGTTTTCCCTCATATGGTAGTGCATTTTGATATAGGGAGGGAAAAATCCATCAGCGCCCTTGAAAAAGCCATGATGTTGAATCAAATGGTTTTTTTATCTACCCAGAAAGAAGCTGATACGGATTTACCTACGGGAGAAGACTTTTACAGCATTGGAACCATTGCAAAGATCAAGCAAATGTTAAAATTACCGGGAGATTCTATCAGAGTTTTGGTAGAAGGTATCGGAAGAGGAAGGATTACAGAAATCCTATTTGAAGTACCTTACTTTAAATGTGAAATTGAAGAGATTCCTGAGCTGGAGTATGAAGAGGTTCCTACCAAAATCGTAGCTCTCATGAGAACACTGACAGATTCCTTTGAAGATTATGTAGATATAAACTCCAAGATTGTTCCTGAGCTGTTGTCCGTAGTTTCCGGTGTAGATGAGCCGGGACGGCTGGCAGATTTAATTATGTCCCATGTGGATGTTAAGGTGGAAGAAAAACAACGGGTTTTAGAAGCCATCGACCATGAAACAAGATTAGAATTGGTCAATGAAATCATCAACAAAGAAATAGAAATTTTGGAAATAGAAAATCAAATTACCACCAAGGTTAAAACCCAAATAAATAAAAGTCAAAGAGAATATTATCTCAGAGAGCAAATGCGGGTAATTCAGGCAGAGCTTGGTCAAGATGCCGCCATTGAAGATGAAATCGACCAATGGCTTGTGCAGTTAAAGAAGCTTAAGCTTCCAGCTAAGCTCAATGAAAAGATAGAAAAAGAAATAAAAAGATTAAATAAGATTCAATCCGGTTCAGCAGAGGGTGGGGTAATCCGAACGTATATCGAATGGGTTTTAGCTCTTCCTTGGAATAAATCCTCTAAGAGCAATTTTGATCTGAAGGATGCGGAAGCCATCTTAAATGAGGATCACTTTGGCTTGGAAAAGGTCAAGGAGAGGATTTTGGAATATTTGGCGGTGATGAAACTGTCAAAGACTCTCAAAGGACCCATTTTATGCTTGGTAGGTCCTCCGGGTGTAGGAAAAACTTCCGTGGCGAAATCCATAGCCAGAGCCGTCAACAGAGAGTTTGTCAGAATGTCTTTAGGTGGAGTTCGAGACGAGGCTGAAATCCGAGGTCATCGAAGGACTTATATCGGTGCTATCCCCGGAAGGGTAATTGCTGCCATTAAAGATGCAGGAACAAATAATCCTGTTTTCCTATTTGACGAAATTGATAAAATCGGATCAGATTTTAGAGGAGATCCTGCTTCGGCATTGCTAGAGGTTTTAGATCCTGAACAAAATAAGGATTTTAAAGATCATTACTTGGAAATTCCCTTTGATTTATCCAAGGTGATGTTTATCACTACAGCAAATACCACTGATACCATCCCCAGACCTCTTTTGGATAGAATGGAAGTCATTCAAGTATCAGGATATACGGAAGAGGAAAAAGTGAAGATTGCGGAAATGTATCTCCTACCAAAAAAGAAAAAGGAACATGGATTAAAGGAGAGCAATTTTACTATTTCCGAAAAAACAGTCAGAGCGGTTATCAACAATTATACCAGAGAGTCAGGCGTTAGAAATCTGGAGCGTGAAATTGCAAACTTATGTAGGAAGGTTGCCAGAAATGTGGTGGAGAATGATATCAAAACCGCTAAGATTACCACCAATAATTTGGAAACTTATTTAGGGAAAAAGAAATATCGATATGATAAAATAGAAGGTGAAAATGAAATCGGTGTAACCACCGGTCTTGCTTGGACCATCGTAGGAGGGGATACCTTATTCATTGAAACCACCTTGGTTCCGGGAACGGGCCAACTGGTGTTAACCGGTCAATTGGGAGAGGTGATGCAGGAATCCGCCAAGGCGGGTATCAGCTATATTCGCTCCAGAGCAGATGAATTTGGCATCAAAGAAAACTTCTACAAGGAAAATGACTTGCATATTCATATACCTGAGGGGGCAACGCCAAAGGACGGTCCTTCCGCAGGAGTCACCATGTGTACCGCATTGATTTCCACTCTTACGGGGACACCGGTGAGAAAAGAGGTGGCCATGACAGGGGAAATTACCTTAAGAGGTAAGGTTTTACCCGTTGGTGGTATCCGAGAAAAGGTCTTAGCAGCTCACAGAGCAGGAATTAAGAAGGTTCTACTGCCTGCGGACAATGAGGCTGACATCGATGAGATTCCGGAAAATGTCCGCAACAAAATGAAATTTGTATTGGTGGAAACTGTTGATGAAGTGCTGAAGCATGCGTTGGTGAAATCATGATCATACAAGCCTGCGAGTTGGCAGCAGTAGCGGTGAAACCCAATCAATATCCTCAAGACCAGCTGAAAGAAATTGCCTTCGTAGGTCGCTCCAACGTAGGCAAGTCTTCTTTGCTAAACCTGCTTGTGAATAGGAAAAGCTTAGCCAGAGTCAGCGGAAGTCCGGGAAAGACCAGAACCATTAACTTCTATGAAATCAATCATAATTTTCGGATCGTGGACTTACCCGGATATGGATATTCCAAAGTTTCCAAGTCCGTTTCCGAAAATTGGGGAGACATGATTGAAACCTACCTGAAAAAACGTGAAAACTTAATTCAGGTGGTTCAGTTGGTGGATATCCGGCACAAACCTTCAGAGCAGGATGTCCTTATGTATGATTGGTTGGTACACTACGGATACGATGGGTTTGTAATCGCTTCTAAAGCAGATAAAATTTCCAGAAATGAAATGAAAAAACAAATCGAGCTTATACGTAAGACTTTAAAAATGAAAGATGATCACATACTCATTCCCATATCTAGCACCAAAAAGACAGGGTATGATCAACTCCTTTCGGAATTGGATAAATTATTGGAGGAGGGCTGATGCAATTTATTTTTTTCCAAGTTCTAATAAAAAGAATCAAGGCAATAAAGTTTTTTTTAAAGGATAAGTCAGTACCAAAAAGAAAAAAGGCAATCATTATTGCGGGTATTGTTTATCTCTTTCTTCCTTTTGACTTAATACCTCCTATTCTTTTTCCAATAGCTTGGATGGATGATGTTTTGCTTTGGATTTTTATCCTTTGGTATTTAAAGGATGAACTGGACAAATACTGGCTGGGACCCAAGGATATGAAGCCCTCAGAAAAATATAAAGGAAAAACAATTATAGATGATGTAAATTTTGAAGTAAAGGAGAATGAAGATGGGCAATGAACCGGGTATCGGGGAAGTAATGATTACCGAGGAGCAAATTAGGGTCAGAGTAAATGAAATTGCTAAACAAATCTCAGAGGATTATGCCGGAGAAGAAGTGGTGTTTGTAGGTATTTTAAGAGGATCCGTAGTTTTTTTAAGTGATTTAATAAGACGAGTATCTATAGATTCGAAGATAGATTTTATGGTGGTAAGCAGCTACGGCGAATCTACTAAAACCTCAGGTGTGGTTAAAATCAATAAAGATTTGGAATCTAGCATAGAAGATTTGAACGTAATTGTAGTGGAAGATATCATTGATACAGGGGTTACTTTACACTATCTCATGGATTATCTGAAATGCAAAAAACCAAAATCCTTGAAGGTCTGCACATTTTTGGACAAGCCATCTCGAAGAACTGCGGATATTGAGGCGGATTATACTGGCTTTGAGGTGGAGGATAAATTTATAGTAGGCTATGGCTTGGATTTCAATCAAAAGTATCGGAACTTACCATACATCACGTGCCTGGCAGAAGCTTAATTGTAGAATTTTGCTATAAAATTTGCCATATTAAGATAAAAAGTATACATACATAATTTTTATAAGATTAAAAAATTAACAATATCCTTTTGAATTTAGTCTCAAAGCATAGTATAATATAAACGCAAAATATAGTAATGTGGTTAATAAATAATTACTATGATAATACATTTGTAAAGAAAAGGAGCAAAAACATGGGTTATAAAGTAGAAATCGGATTATCCAACAAACATCTTCATTTAAAGGCAGAGGACATTGAAACACTCTTTGGAGCAGGTCATGCCCTTACCCCAAGCAAAAATTTAAAGCAACCGGGACAGTTTGCCTGCGAAGAGAAGGTGGATATTCAAGGCCCTAAGGGAACTTTGAAGGGCGTCAGAGTCTTAGGTCCTGCCAGACCGGAAACACAGGTGGAGCTTGCAATGACAGATGCGAGAGTTATAGGAATTGCTGCACCCGTAAGAGAGTCCGGAAAATTGGATGGAACACCGGGATGTAAGCTAATCGGTCCTGCAGGGGAAGTAGAACTGGATCACGGTGTCATAGTGGCTCTGAGACACATTCATCTTTCTCCCAAGCAAGCTGAAGAAGCAGGAGTTAAGGATAAGGACATCGTTAGCATCAGAACAGAAGGGGAAAGAGCTATGGTCTTTGAAAACGTTCTGATTCGATCGGGAGAAGGGCACGACAGCGAAATTCACTTGGATACAGACGAAGGAAATGCTGCCGGTTTAGGAAATAACTCATCTGCCGAGATCATAAAGGCTTAATAATATTTTGTGGGGGCGTTTGCCCCCAGTTTTTATTATGTAGGAAATATCGTCCTTGACGATATTGAGGTCATATCAAAGAACGTACCTTGCAAAGAGTGGCCCCTTGCGGGAGACATTTGGAAATAGGAATCTTTCATTCCGTCATTTCCACGTTTTTTATATTGACCTTTTTGATATTTTGTCAATAAAAAAATACAATTTGGGAAAGTATTTATAACTTCCAAATTGTATTTTTTATGATTAATTTAAGTTTTTATTATTGATGTTATAATAAAATATTTTTTATTGAAAAATCTATGCTTTTCCGTTGCATCCCAACACGTTTACTAACTTTCTCTTAACCATATCTTTGATGGCTGCACGAGCTGGTGACAAATATTGACGTGGGTCAAAGTCTGCGGGATAAAGGGCCATATGCTCTCTGATTGCAGCAGTCATGGCTAAACGCAGGTCTGAGTCGATATTGATCTTGCATACAGCGCTCTTTGCTGCTTGTCTCAGCATTTCTTCGGGAATTCCAATGGCATCAGGCATATTGCCGCCATATTTATTTACCTTAGCAACAAATTCCGGAATTACTGAGGATGCTCCATGAAGAACGATAGGGAATCCGGGAAGTCTCTTTTCAATATCTGCTAAGATATCAAAACGCAACTCTGGGTTTTGTCCTGGCTTGAACTTATAAGCACCATGAGAGGTACCGATAGCGATAGCCAGAGAATCTACACCTGTCTTTTCAACAAATTCCTGAACTTGTCCCGGATCTGTATAGGAATGATGCTCTACGTTTACATCATCTTCCACCCCGGCAAGTTGTCCCAATTCACCTTCTACCACACATCCTTTATCATGGGCATATTCTACTACTTTTTTGGTTAAAGCAATATTTTCTTCAAAGGGTAGGTGAGATCCATCAATCATGACAGATGAAAAGCCACCGTCAATACAGGATTTACATATTTCAAAATCCCCACCGTGATCTAAATGCAATGCAATCGGTAATGATGTTTCGATCACCGCCGCTTCCACTAATTTGATTAAATACGTATGGTTTGCATACTTTCTGGCTCCAGCAGAAACTTGAAGAATCAACGGAGCATTTTCTTCTTTTGCAGCTTCTGTAATTCCTTGGATAATCTCCATATTGTTTACATTGAATGCACCTATGGCATAACCGCCATCATAAGCCTTCTTAAACATTTCTTTTGTAGTTACAATCGACATTCTAATAACCTCCATCTTTTATTTTTAACTAATTGTTAATATTGTAAATGACATGATAAAATTCACTACTTAAACCTGAAATCTTTTTTGTTCTTTCAAATTTTAATAGTGTATCCATTATACAATATATTATAGAAGATTTCATCAAATAATCTAAATTTTTCTAATTATTTTTGTTCCTGATTAGATAGCATTGACATCATGGGACCCATGGTGGCTATGATATTTTCAATTCCACCCATTTGCTTAATTCCTCCTAAGGTATTGGCTAATGTGCTGATTTGTTTGCCTGCTTTTTGATCTGCAATTAGATCCTTCACTGCCTCCAGTGACTCGTGAATCCTATCCATGGACGGAAGCATTTTTGTCTCCTCTTTAGACATTTGGTTAACATTATTAATTTTGTCAAGACTATAGATTAAAGTAGAGAGCTTATCTAAGAAGAGCTCCATCTTAAAGGTATCGAAGTAGGGGGGGAAGGAAAGTGATCGAGTGCTGTTGGCGAAGCTCCTTTTTAATTTACCTGCAGGGCTAGAGGGGCTTTCTGAAAGGATTAAAATGACAATCACAATTAATAAAGGATTCATATGTAAGACCTCCAATTTTATTTGATAAATATATTATATGAAATATATAAGGAGATAGTGCATATATTGTAAATGTAAAAGCATAAATAAATCATAATTAATGGAGGATTATATGGAAATAAACAGCAAAATGTTAGCTGAACTGGCAGGACAAATGGGCATGGACACAGGTCGGGTGGCTGACCAAGAGACCGCAGGGAAAGTGGCAGAAATGGCAGAAAAGTATAGGGGTAAAAGCGATCAGGAACTCATGATGGAGATTATTAATCTAAAGGAATCCATGAGAGCCAACCCAAGACAGTTTGAAAAACAGATGAAAGCTATCAAATCATTGGGAGCTTTTATGAACGACGAACAAAAAATGCGGCTTGAAAAAGTGGTGTCTTTACTTGAAAAAGAATAGAAGATAAATATTTTGCTAAAAAACCTTGCACAAAACTACTGAAGAAACATATTAGAATTCTAAAAACATAAAAATTAGATCTAAAATAAACTTGTATAAATGATAAAAGAATTTTGAACTGTGGTAGCCCGTCCAGTATCAAAATTCTTTTACTTAGTCAAATATTATTCGCAAATATCCTTTTCGATATCTTATAAATATCAAAACTTATAAATTCTTATCTTGTCAGGATCTGAATTACCTTTTCTAAGCTTGCATCCGAGGGGATGATAAAGGTACCGGATTTCAGCTTTCCGCTCAGTCCGGAATTGTTTACCGCCTGTAAAAACTCATCCCTTGACTGTACCAATTTTACGCTGAGTACCAAATCTGCTATGGCAGCAGCTGAGGAGCCCGGTTCTATATAAATGGAATAATTTACAACACCTTGAACCCCACTTGAAGTTGTATTTTGTACCGGGGGATCGGTGCTAAGGGCACCTGAAGAGGTATTTCCCGGTGTGGTACTGGTCTCTGTAAAAGGCTCATCGGTTATATTTTCATCTTCTCCCTTCGTGGTTGCGGCTGGCTTAGGAGGATTTTCACTGCCTTTATTTACGGTTGTCTTTACCATAGATGCAGAGGGATAGGTCATAATTGCATCAATCCGATTGAACATTATGGCTGAGGCGATAATGATGATGATTAATGCAATAAATAAGTCATTTTTATCATAAATGATATCTTTTATTTTTTGCACAGGATATCCTTTCGTTATTAAATGTATTTCTTCGTTCCTAAAATGGATTCTTTGTCATTATTTCTACTTTATCATAATTTTTCATAAAACTCAATTTTTTAAATAAAAAATTTATTACTTTTTGTTTACATTGAACATTTTCAATGGTAATTGTTGTATAATTTTTCAATAAAGCTTCAATATTTAAATTGAAGAGTTTTAATGGATTTGGAAAAAAAGGTGATTTAATTGATTAAAATTATCATAACTGAGGATGAAGAAAATCAGAGATTAGATAGGTTCTTAAAAAAATATTTTAAAAATGCACCTTTAAGTCATATCTATAAGCTTATTAGAAAAGATATCAAAGTCAATGGAAAAAGATCTAATGAGAATGAAATTCTTTGCAAGGGTGACGTTTTAACCCTTTATATGGATGAGCAGGTCTTAGAGAACCTTAAGGCTAAAGAAAAAAATAGGCAGGCAAAGAAACAATTTACCGTGCTATATGAGGATGGTAACCTTTTGGCTGTGGATAAACCCATGGGTCTATTGACTCATGGTGATAGCCAGGAGAAAAAAAATCACCTCGCCAATCAAGTCATCAGTTACTTGATTGAAAGGGGCGAATATGTGCCCGGTCGGAGTAAGACATTTGTACCGGCGCCTGTAAACAGGCTTGACAGAAATACTACGGGAATCGTGTTGTTTGGGAAAAACTACAAAGCTCTTCAGTGTCTAAATCAAATGATGCGAGCCGAAGATTATATTCACAAATATTACTTGGCCATCGTATCCGGTCACCTGAAAGAAACCTTATATTTAAAGGATAAAATGGAAAAAGACTCCCAGAGAAATAAGGTTCAGATTATAGATTTAAAAAACACCGGGGGAAAGTTGATGGAAACTATCGCCAGACCTATAGAATATAAGAACGGTCACACCTTGGTAGAAGTGGAAATTTTAACGGGTAGAACCCATCAGATCAGAGTACATTTAAGCAGTGCAGGATATCCCATCCTAGGGGACAGTAAATACGGCAGGAAAGGGTTTGGCAAATTGCCTTGGACGCTGTCGCCTACTACTCAGCTTTTACATGCCTATCGAATTGCCTTTACGGATAGCATGGAGCCTTTGGAAAATCTTAAGGGTTTAGAGGTAAAAAGCCAATTACCCCCACATTTTCAGCAGGCATATGACAAAACTTTTGGATTAAATCGGAGATAATAACTATGAAAGAATGGATAAAGGACATACTAATAGCAATAGTCATTGCGTTAGTCATTACTCAATTTATTAAACCTACAATCGTTAAAGAAAAATCAATGCAACCTACGTTGTATGAAAATAATTATATTATCCTAAGCAAACAATCCTACAGGTTTTCTGAGCCGAAATATAAGGATATCATAGTTTTTCATTCAGATTTAACCACAGAGGAGGGAAAGGAGAAATTACTGATCAAAAGGGTAATAGGTGTTCCCGGTGATACCATTGAAATCTTAGATGGGCAGCTTATCCTAAATGATGAGGTTTTAAAAGAAGATTACATCTTAGATCCCTACACCTCTGGCTTCGTTGAAAAAACCACCATTTCTGAAGGTCAGTTGTTTGTCATGGGAGATAATCGCCAAAATAGCAGGGATAGCAGAGATCCTTTTATCGGGTGTGTTAATATCGATGAAGTTGTGGGGAAGGCTGTATTTAGGTTATATCCATTTAACAAAATTGGAAAGCTTTAAAATAAGATAATTAAATAAAAATTATAAAAATAAATCTTTTAAATAAATCTTTTAATCCTAAGATCAAAAGATTTAAATAATAAAAGAGACCACAATATGATGTGTTAGTTTACTAATAAAATGATATATATAGTATGGTGAGTTACGAATATTTAATATTATTAGGCTTTTTGACCCCCGCATCATCTTATTAAAAGATATATTAAAATTTTTTTAATTACAATAATTTTAGTAAACTCATTAGGCAAGAAAAATGGAGAATAAGGTATGTTAAAGACAATTTGGGAATTTTCAAAAACCGTTATCATTGCAGTAGCATTGGCGATAATTATCACTAGTTTTATTAAGCCTACATTGGTAAAGGGTTATTCTATGTACCCAACCATTGAACCCAACAATTACCTTATTGTCAATAAGGTTCCCTATATTTTAGGTGAGCCCAGCTACAGGGATATTATCGTATTTAAAACCAACATCTACACCGATGCAGGTGAGGAAAAAGAGCTTATTAAGAGAATCGTGGGATTAGAAGGAGATAAAATTGAGATTAAGGACGGTCAAGTATATTTAAATGATGAAATTATCTATGAGGAGTACTTAGATCCCAATATTAACTCAGGGAACATGGAAGCCATCATAGTGCCGGAAGGGTGTGTTTTCGTTATGGGTGATAATAGGCCTAATAGCTTGGATAGCAGAGATCCTGCAGTGGGCATGATTCAAAAGGAAAGTATCCTGGGCCGAGCAGACTTGCGCCTGTATCCCTTTGATCAGTTGGGCACGGTAAATAAGGTGAAATAATGAAGCAACGAAAATTACTCGCAAATAATAAAAAAGCAAGACATGATTATTTTATAGAGGATGTTTACGAGGCGGGAATGGTGCTGACCGGGACGGAAATCAAGTCCATGAGGCAGGGGAAACTGAACCTGAAGGAAAGCTACGCAAAGATCGAAGGCAATGAGCTTTATATTTATGGAATGCATATCAGCCCCTTTGAACAAGGCAACCGGTATAACGTAGATCCCCTAAGACCTCGGAAGCTTTTGCTTCATAAACAGGAAATCAGAAAGCTCATAGGGTATACCACCTTAAAGGGCTTAACTTTAGTGCCATTAAATGTTTACCTCAATGAAAGAGGCATGGCAAAGATGGAACTGGCAGTAGCCAGGGGTAAAAAGAATTACGATAAACGAGACGACATGATCAAGAAGGATGCGGAAAAACGCATCCAGCAGGAGATGAAAAAATCCATGAAGAATTATTAAAAGTGATATAAAGTGGTATAAAACTGAAGCTCCAATAAGAGGTAAAAAATGTTAGATTTACACAATTTTAAAATGCCGAAGCTAAAGGATGAAGAATTTCCAAGGGATACGATTAAAAAGGATTACATGAGGCAGGAGTGCCGGATTGCAGTTAAAAACCTAATTAAGAACAATTTTGCCGCATACTACAGCGATTCCATAGAAGAAGCTAGGGATCTTGTTTTAAGCCTAATTCCCGATAATGGAATCATCGGATGCGGAGACTCCCACACCATATTTGCGCTTGATTTAGATGAAGCATTGGAGAAAAAGAACTGTGTAGCCATTCCTCATACTTGTGCTGTAAATCATTATGCTATGGAGAACAACAGCCCAGGATTTAAAATTCTCGGTACCAAAGAGGAAATGAGGGATATCCTCATGCAATACCTTGTGGCTAATGTCTTTATGCTGGGAGCCAATGCCATAACTATGGATGGTCAGATCATTAACATTGACGGAACCGGAAACAGAATTGCGGGAAGCCTTTACGGCTCCGATCGAATAATCGTTATAGCAGGGGCAAATAAATTAGTAAAGGATTTAAGTGCAGGGTTAGAGCGAATTCGCTTTGTAGCAGCCCAAATGAACAATATCAAATATACCAATGAATTAGCCTGTAATATCAGCGGAATATGCAAGGAATGCCGATCGGATCAGAGAAATTGCAACATCACAAGCATCATACATAAAAAGCCTATAGACTCAGATTTTCATGTAATTCTCATCGGAGAGGAGTTAGGGTTCTAATATAAAATAAATAGATAGTTAAAAAAATGACTTGTATCTGATTATTTTTGTAAAAACTCGCTTTCGGGATATTCTTTAGGCATAGTATTCCTCCTTATTAACTATACCGGCTGACATGTGGGGCAAAAATATACATTTCCGCCAAGGTATGCCTGCCTTACGATTTCACCATTGCAAACGGGGCAAGGATGTTTATAGGTTTTGTTGGATAAGATTGTTTTGTATCCACCGCTACAGCCGAACAGGTCTTTTTCCGTATCCCGACCACCATTTACTGACATTTCAAGGATTGTTTGTTTTATGCTCATAAATAGCTTGTCTACATCTTGATCCCCTAAGGAATTCAGTTTGCGCTTAGGGTTTAACCTTGCGTTAAACAAAATATCTTGTAGTACTCCATTACCAAGACCTGGTATTCGTTGCTCAGTAGCCAATAATGCCTTTACACTTATAGTGGATTTAGCACCCTTAAGCAAAGAAAGAAAATATTCTCGGTCAAACTGATCGGTTAAAGGCGATGGCTTTACTCTAGCCGCAACATAATAAGGATTATTGTTTTCACCATCTAAAAATGCCCACATTCCACCGTACATTTGCACTGTACATACAATCGACGAATCATCATCGAATTCAATGTGCAACTGATGCTTGGAAGGCAAATTTTCTTCAGCAGCATAATATCTGATATTGATACCGTCCCCAAAAAGTAGCTTGGTGTCTTCCACAGTAACTTCAATCTGTCCGGCAAGAGCCTTTGCAACACCTATCGCTTTTCCATTTAATAAATCGTGGTACGAAGCAGGGTCGCCGAAATAAAATGCAAAGTGCATTTTTATCTTCAATTTCTATTATCTATAGGCTACGGTATACATAGATACATTTTTCTTTTATGTCCCAAAATAGAGGAATTTCCACTAACGTCTTACCGGAATAAAACGATTCATATATTTCATTCCAAAAGATCGCATGTGAATCGGTACGGGACAAGGTCAAAGTTAAAATATTTTTTTCAATAAAATAAATCAATAACCAATCTGGTTGTATATGACATTCTCGAAAACCTTGATAATTCTCAATTAGTGCATGATCCCGATACTTTTGAGGTAAAGGACGTTCATTTGCCAACTCTCCGATCACATACTCAAAAAGCTTCAGGTCATACCCTCGCTTCATTACCAATTTAAAATAAAGCGAGAAGTCTTATTAATCTTCATCATCGCTATTCAAGTCCTCTATTAACG
>CAYWVS010000058.1:0-19528 GCA_964461765.1 uncultured Anaerovorax sp. | reverse complement strand
GAGTTGCTGGCTTCGAACCAGTCGGTTGGGGGTTCGAGTCCCTCGTGTCTCACCACAATCTGTCCGAAAAGGACGAAATTGCTGAAATTTCAATGAATTTTCAGCAATTTTTTTTGATTTGGCAATATAATTAAGGTGGAGCGATTGTTTTAAAGGGAGAGTGCGTATTATTTTCATCTCTCCCTAATGATTACTGTCCCTCTATGCTTACGGAACAACTGTGATAAACAGACTATTTGAGAATCCAGCAGTAGAAACCGTAAGCAAATGGGTTCCAGGGAGAACATCGTGTGCGCAGACTGCTGCAGCTCCATCTTCGATTGCCGTTGCTACATAGGTGTGCTGATCCAACTCAAAGGTCACTGGGGTGGCAACAAAGCCTCCGGCATAAGAAACCTGTGCAAGGAGGGGAATGCACTCGCCACCTACAAAAAAGTTGCCTCCGATATAGCGAAGTCCGATTACGAATTTTGGCCAAAAGCCTGGTAACCTTGTTAAAAATGTGCTTAAAGGCCAAGGAGGTGACACGAAATGGTTGGTTCCAAATTCAAATTCAGTAATCCATTTAGTCACAGATATATCTCCGCAAAGCTCGCCTGTATTGCCACTGGGGCCGTCGATGCTATCCCACCAGTTGTAATCCGCAACCAGAGTACCGACACCTGAATTTTGGATTAAACAGCCCACTATGCCAGAGTTGCGAAAAGCATTTTGTTGGACAAACAGAGTGTTTGAAACCACACCCTCCAACAAAACAAGCCCCATGCCATGCACTTCATCTGTAAAGTCATTGCTTAAAATAGTCACTTTTCTGCTTGGCCTGCTAAAGCCATCTTCTGTGCCAAGTAGCGAGAGATAGGCTCCATAGCGAAACGAATTTCCCAAAATCATGCCTTCATCAATGCCAAGGATACTAATTCCAGCATCAACTACATTAAAGTTGAATTGACCGTTTAATACATTGCCGACTTTGGTGGCAAATCCCCCGGCAGGACTAATAAAATGATTGTACAATATACTGAGGTTGTCGATTAGATAGTCGATAGGGTTTGCGTTTGCATTGATGCTATAACTAATATCTCCATTTTTAAGGACATTGTTGGTGATTTCAATATTTTGATAAATCGTTTTGCAAATTCCTCCTCGTCCCAGGTTTATTACCGCAAAGGTGGGAGAACCGTCATTATAAACGCTGATGATATTGTTGCGAATAAACAATCGGTCTAATACACCGGCTTCTGCCATGACTCCGACGGTTCCCCTTACTGTGTGAATCCAGTTGTATTCAATCACAATATTTTTAATGGTATTATTGAACATCATTTCAAATGCAAAAGATGGAATGTTAATTCCAGCAGAAAATCCACTTAATTCGAAGCCGTTTATCTTAACATTGCTAGCAGTAATTGTAATTGGATAGTTGCTTATAATGATGCTTTCCCCATCGGACCTCCCCCCCTCCTCTGGGTTCGTGTTATACCCTGCACCGAGCAGGGTAAGTGGTTTATCAATAATTACTTCTTCGTTATAGACACCCGCTGCAACTTGAACAATATCCCCTGGATTTGCTGCATTAATGGCGGCTTGTATACTTGTAAAATGTGCAGATGAAACTTGCGCTATATCAACCAATATAATATTGGGCATTATAATTTCCTCCTCGTACTTTTTTCGAGATATAGAATCTTTAACTTTTAAAGGCATTTGCTTCAATGGATGTCAGTGAATAATAACCTTTCAATATTATATGTTTTAGCGAAGACAAGGGTTACAAGCTTTTACTTCGCATCTATTTTGACCAAATGATGCAAGATTTTTTATTGAAAGCTGCCAAACTCATGTTCGACAGCTTTGGTGTATAGGTAAGTTTTTTACGTTTTAAAAGGGGTAAGAAGTTTTTAGAAGATAAAGGTTTCAAGTTTGTTGAGGGTAGTTTAACCGGAAAGTCGGGTGGAACTGCGACAGGACGCTTGATAGGCGGAAACCTTAACACAATGGAAGGCATATGGAACACAGAATATATGCCACCGAGAATGCTCTATTTCCTAATTCCTGTCCATGCCTCCTCACCGGCAGTATTTCTGGTGAAATCATGACCGTTTGCGGTTTCCATAATGTCGTAATAGCCCCAAAATGAAGATTTTAAGTCTTTAAATGATACAAGTTCTCTTTTATGTTTATCTATAAAATTACGATCAGGTATTCTATGCATTACATGGTTGGTAATGGTAGCCACCTCTGCACGGCTGATAAATTGATCCGGCTTAAAGCTTCCGTCCTCATATCCTTCGATCCACCCCTTTTCTGCGGCTAGAGCAATTTGGCTTGCAGCCCAATGGTTTTTTGATACATCTTTAAAAGGCATCGGTAAATTTCCTTTTACATTTTCAAAAGAAGTTAACATAACAATAAATTCTGCTCGAGTTATATAGTTGTCAGGGCGGTATTTTCCTTCGTAACCTTGGACAATTCCATGCATTTGTAAATACCCCACAGCATTTGTATACCAGGCGGCAGGTTTAATATCCATAAAGGAACTCTCATAGGTGAAAGGAACATTCATTTGTTCGGCCAAAAGTCGTGCGATCATCATAGCAGTTTCTGCTCTCGTCATATTTCCGGCGGTTTGAAAGGTTTTGTCCGGATATCCCTGCAGATATGCAAAATGATCAAATTTTTCGTTATTAGGGGGCTGATTGCCGCCGCCGCCTCCATTGGTCATCCATCTTGCCACCAATACCATATCTCCTTGTACAGTATGAGTATCAAAATTCCAAAGATGAGTAACCCAGTTTACCGTAGTTTCCCAACCTAGGAAGGTATACCCCGGTCTTGTAGGATCCTGTGGCTTATCAATCTTTTTCCCTGCTTCAATTTCCCTTTTGTCATACTGGCTGAGGGGATCCTTTCCTATACCTCCGTTCAGTTGGAATTGAACGATGCATTTTTCTCTTTCGTAAGCCACTACAAAGGGACTAAATTCTGTAACTTGAAAGGCAATTCCGGTATCTTTGTTTACCGGTATTATTTCTTTCCAATTGTAAACGGGAGCTGTACCAACTTCTCTATTATAGGAATAGAAATGCAATATCTTAAACTCCGTATTTTTGTCGGTTCCTCTAGGATAAGGGTATAAGACGGTAATAGGTTTATCTGCTTTTACAAGAATATTGCCGTCTGCATGGTCAACCAAATCCAAATAAATCATTTCATAGGATTTGCCTTTTGTAACCGATAATTGATTTATAATAGACATTAACTCATTTTTTGCTTTAGGAAATATGCTGTCTACCATGAGCCTTACATCTGGAGCTGAGTATAGCTTTTCCAAAGGAATCCCTGCGGAATTTACAAACTTCGTATCATTTGGCACAAAAGCTGTTGGTTCCTGAACGGGGTTTCGGTCAATCTCACTTTCCTCCAGGACTTCCATAAATTTCGTAGGCTCCTCCAAATTCTGACTTCTTACTTCCAAATTTGCGTTTTGGTTAAACCTAAAATCATAAATATTGCCATCCTGATCTAATGCAGTTATCAGGTGGCTATGACCGTTCATATCCTTTGTGGTAAGCTGAATCATATAATGCCCCACATTCTCGGAATGAATTTCTTCATTTGGATCATTGTGGATCTCACCAGTTTCATTGTTGACATAATATGCCCTAAAGGGATATTCGTATATAAAGTACTCATGTTGAAACGGGATGTGCTGCACACCATCCATATAAAAGGACAGGTTCTCCAAATCTAGTGCAGTCAATTCAGTTCCATCATCATATTGAAAGGTAAAGTACGGCCGTGGGAACGTATTACTTGAGGCTGACTGCCCCCCCTGATAAGCAATCATATCTAATGGGATAACGTGAAGATATCTGCTATTGGCAGAAGCACCTACCACTTTTGGCACTGTAAATTCGGCTTTCTTTTCTTGCCCTGTGGCAGCAGTTTGACCCTCAAAGTAGTATAGAGTAGTAACTCCATTAGTAGGATATGCGTGACCATTTAAAAAATTTAAATTATTTGATTCTAAACGAATGTGATATGAAAAGCTGTATCTATACCACCCTGCCTCTAAATCTTCCTCTACAATTGGTGCCTTCAGCAAATCCCAAACAATGGTTTTGCTTGCCCTCTGATAGGTAGCACCTGAATTTTGAGAACCTTCAGCAAAGCCTTCAAAAGTGATAAAGCTTCCCATGGGATCTATGACTTTCCATAGGTTGCTCTTTTCTACTATATCCTTTTCTAAATCGTAAAACAAATCATCTAATTTGGTAATATCGTTTACTTCATAATATTGTCCTTTGCTAGCCACGTTTAACATGGTAAATACCGCATCATGATATTCCCCTACCGGAAGTGCGTCACTGTGAAATAGTATGGTATAAACATCAATATCATATTGCTCCTTGGCTATAATTCCTTCTGAAATAGTAGGATAATAATCCTTATTCACATTATAACTGCCCACGTAATAACCAACCCTTGCCGGTTGACTATAATCAAACCCAGAGAGTTTAAATGACATGTTAAGCAATGCTCCACTTGGTACCTGATATGGAGTAATCACTGTTTCACCTATGGGAACTGCCGTATCAGCCTTATATGAGCGGTTAGCCGCCCCATCGCTTAATAAAACGATATATTTAGGATTTCCCGATTGATCTTGTTCTAAGATTTTTCTTGCTTTATTCAGCCCATGCTGAATATTGGTCTGCCCATGATAGGTTTCCAGTTTATCAATGGCTTCAACATACTTATCTATATCACTTGTAAGAGAATCTTGCTGATTTGGTCTATATGGGTCAATCAATTGATCGGTGGCAATATCGTCATAGCTGACCAAGCCCAGTTGGCGAGATACTGATGCATTTACCAAGAATTCGTTGGCAAACACTTTTGCCGCATCTTTGGCGTAATCCAATACCTTCCTACCGCCACTCGTTCTACCCATACTTTCTGAGATATCTATGACCAAAACAACACTGGCCCCCATGCCTTCCACTTTTTGGATAACATCTTTTGTAATAATATCAAAAGTAATGGTGAATTGATCCAGATCTGTATTTACTATGGATTTTTGATATTGGATTTTGCCGTCCGGTGTCTGTTCTACATCAGATTGGCTAAAAATTTGATTTACGGACTTGTTGGAGTTTCCATAATCTGCAACTCCCTTCACTTGACCTAAAGAGTCCTTATTGATTATATTAAAAACCCCAAAGATAATTAAACCCATAAAAAGTGCTAAAATCAATACATAAATTGGTTTTTCCTTTAAGAAAAGATATAGCTTCATTTATTTTAATTTCCCCTTACTGATAAATATTACAATTATATTATCTTCTGCATTTAAATCAAAAAAATACAAAGTTGGTTTTAAAAACCAACTTTAAAATTTTTATTTATTATTATGATGTTAATTTTTCTCTAAATCGTTAAATCCTTCTCCTTTTCCCCATACCGTATCCACATGTATGACGGTCACGAAAGCACTGCTGTCAATCTTAGCCACAAATTGCTTAATTTGAATACTCTCTCGAGGCTCGCAAAGGGTTATGATCTTCTGTCTGGGAATTTTCGTATACTCGCCCACGATGGTCACGTTTGTCACACCCCGACCGATATCATTCATGATATAGTCCGCAATTTCGTCCCTACGCTCTGTAATAATTTCTAATTGCACGATTTGAGTGTCTAGACCATACATAACAAAATCTACGGTTTTTGAGAAGATTACTTGTGTCACTAAAGCATATAGCGCTATATTTCTCCCGAAGAGTATACCTGAGGTCATAATAATGGAGGCATCTAAAACCAATAGTATCTTGCTGAGACCTACATGAGGCAATATTCTTTTATGGATAATCTTTGCTATGGTATCAGTTCCACCAAAGGAATATCCCCTTGAAAACACTAAGCCGCAACAAATGCCGGAGAAAATGCCGCAGTAAATCGCCGCTAAGATAATATCTCTCTCTTCTAATAAGCTGAAATGAAACTGCTCAAAGAGTATTAAAAACCAGGGGTAAAGGACGGTCAACAATAAAATTTTCCGAGCCTCTTTTAGCCCCAATAAAATTGCACAGACCACCAAAATCATTAAGGTGCCCGCATAGTACATGATGGAAAAGTCTATGCCCACATACTTCTGCAGCATTCTGATAATCCCTGTAACCCCACCACTGGTTAGCCCATTGGGTATTAATATACAGATAGATGAAAATGCTCCTATGGCACAGCCTGAAAGTATAAAGAGCATATCAATTCCAAATTTTTTTGTCTTTTCCATGTTGAATTTTTTCATTAAATTTATTTTCCTCTCCAAGTTTGCTTCTTAAATGGCTATAGTTCGTCAATCAGTCTCAAATTCCCGGGCAAAAATCACCTGAAATGTACTGTTTCCAAATATATCAATGCATCTTATGGCCAGGTTCTGAACGTTTTGATATACATCGGTGCAATGCTTTTCCCATACATCTTCTATCATAATCTTATTTTTTTCCTTTGTAAAGTACCTTTCTGGCACAAATTCCTTACCGTCATAGTTGATGGAAACACTCCAGTATTCTATGAACTCTAAGGGGTTTTCAGATACCAATTGCTGAATTATGGGAATTTGTTTTGATGAAACGGGCAAATTCAAACCATCCGAAAATGTATATGATAATAGCTCTACAGTTATGCACTCATCTCCATGAGAAGCTTGCCCCTTTTTTTTAACCCTCACTGTCAATTGGCTATTTTTTAATTCATCAATAAAATTTTTATTTATTTTTTCATGCTCCTTCTTTTTGCCTATCTCTGCAACCGTCATATAAGCAGCATTTTGCTTCAAAAGCCTCTTTTGCGTGTTGATAATGGATAGACCACCCCGGTCACAGGAAATCCAGTTCCTTCCCAATTTGTCAGCTACTGCAGCTAAAGTACCGGAGCCACCAAAAAAATCTACGCAGAGATCTCCTTCCTCTGTACAGCTTTTTATAATCCTTTCCAAAAGAGCCTCCGGCTTTTGTGTGGCATATCCCGTCCTCTCAGCCGAGGTTCTTCCTACCATATCGATTTGCCAAACATCCTTCATGTTAACCAGAGTGTACCAGCCCAGTTGATCTTGGTATTCTTGGACGCCCTTGAAACGATAAGGGAGAAATTTTCGATTGTAAGATTTTTCTTTTATAGGAAAAAATCTATATTTTTTATTTTTTCCATAAAAAAGTAAGGTATCATGTTTTCTCGCAAAATATCTCTTACTTACACCGCCGGATTTATATTGCCAAATAACTTCATTAATAAAGTTCTCCGAACCGAATATCTCATCCAATATTATTTTTACATAATGAACGGCATGCCAATCTAAATGAACCCAAAGTACACCATTTTCAGATAATAAGTCTTTAATAAAATAAAAGCGCTGGGTCAGCATTTTAAGATATTCTAAAATACCATTCTCCCAAGTGTCCTCATACGCCTTTTGCCGAATCACAGAAGTAGCTTTCTCATTGCTCTGGTTCAATAGAACTTCCTTGCCCTGCTTCAGGGGAACTTCCTGAGCATAATAATCATTCTTAGAAAAAAATGGAGGATCTATGTAAACCAGGTCAATTTTTCTTTTTGTCAAAATCTCAATATGGTTCTCCCCTGAAGTGCCGTCATAATAGCCAATATCTTCATTGTACCGAGCCTCACAATGGAAACCCTTGTGATTTCTTTGGGAAAAAAACAAATACTTCATAATATCCAGATTATCGCCTTGAACCAAAAGACCTTTGCCACTGTGGTATGTCCCAAGGTTGTCTTCAGCAAAGGATTCTATGACCATATTTATTTCACCATTGCCATCATCGTGCTTTCCCTTATGATGGTCTGACATATTATGAAGTAATTCCCTAATCTGTAAGTCCACTTCACAGCCGGAAAGCTTTATGATTTGTTCGTATTCTTCCTTGCATTCCCGTATTATTTCGGGAAGCTTGCTTAATATACTCATAATTGTTTGCCTACCAATCTCAAAGCCTTTTGAACCAGTTTTTTGTTTTCCGGTTTGTGGAAGTGAAGCAAGGCTCTCTGCATGTTCTTCTCTTCAGGATCCTTTGGAACGTATACCTTCTCGCCGGTAAGGGGATCCATCTCAGTGTAAAACATGCATGTGGATAAGGTTCCCGGAGTAGGATAAAAATCTTGAACCTGATCCGGCACAAAGCCTGTACTCTTTAGATACTCCATCAGCTTCACGGCAGACTCCAAGGTGCTGCCGGGATGGGAGGATATAAAGTATGGGATGAGATACTGTTTTTTCCCCAATTGTTTATTGGTAGCCTTGTACTCCCGTGCAAAGCTGTTAAACACTTGAATAGAGGGTTTTCTCATCAAACGTAAGACTTCATTTTCCGAATGCTCAGGAGCCACCTTCAGGGTTCCGCTGACATGATGCTTACATAGTTCTTCTAAAAAATCAGAGTCTTTGTCTTTCATCAAATAATCAAACCTTAAACCTGATCGAATAAAAACTTTTTTAACTTTATCTAAATTACGTAACTCTCGGAGAATATCCAAATATTCCTCATGATCCACTTGTAAATTTTTACACGGATGTGGAGCCAGGCAATCTCTGTCCTTGCAGGTTCCCCCTTTTTGCTGTTTGACACAGGCAGGTTTTCTGAAATTCGCCGTAGGACCACCCACGTCATGGATATATCCTTTAAAATCCTCACGCTTAGTCATGCCAATGGCTTCCTGTACTATGGAAGCTTTACTGCGACCTTGCACATGCTTACCCTGATGATAAGTCAAGGCACAGAATCCACACCCTCCAAAGCAACCTCGACTGGAAACCAGACTGAATTTCACCTCTTCTATGGCAGGCACTCCCCCCATTTCCAAGTACATGGGATGTTCCTTTCCCACATAGGGCAGTTCATATATGGCATCCAGCTCTTGTTCCTTCAGGGGCTCCTGTGGTGGGTTTTGGGCTACATACAGATGCTCCGTATACGGTTCCAACAAAGTTTTTCCATATGCCCAATCGTTGTTTTCATATTGGATCTTAAAGCTTTTTCCATATAGCTCTTTTTTTTCTATAGAAGAAATGCTTTCATAATTGGGCAATAACACAGAGGATTCCAAATCCCCGAGTTCCTTTTCTTTTACCTTAAAAACCGTTCCCTTTATCCATTTAATGTCTCCGATGGAAATGCCTCCCGACAAAGCCTCTGCAATTTCCCCTATGGCTCTTTCTCCCATGCCGTAAACCAGTAAATCCGCTTTCGCATCTAACAAAATGGAACGTCGAACCTTGTTGTCCCAATAATCATAATGGGCAAAACGTCTGAGGCTAGCCTCTAAGCCACCCAAGATTATGGGCACATCCTTATAAGCTTCTCTGGCTCTTTGGCTATATACGATGAGAGCTCGATCCGGTCTTCTGCCCACCTGCCCCCCCGGTGAATAGCTGTCCGTCCTTCGCCTTTTTTTCATGACGGAAAAATGGTTCACCATGGAATCAACATTACCCGAACTGACCAAAAATCCCAATCGTGGTTTTCCAAACCGTCGAAAATCATCTACAGACTTCCAGTCCGGCTGTGACAATATGCAAACACGGAAGCCTTGTGCTTCCAAATATCTACTGATGATGGCTATACCAAAAGAGGGATGGTCTACGTAAGCATCCCCTGTGATCAACACAAAGTCAGGTGCATCCCATCCTCTTTCCAGCATTTCTTGTTTATTTACAGGTAAAAAATTCATTAGTTTCCTTTTCTATTTTATTGTTTATTTTTAATTTAATATTTTTCGTTATTAAATTATTATAAATTTGATTTTTTATTATTTTTTAATGTTAATTATTGATTTTTCACTATCTTAATTATTAATTTTTCGATTTTTCATTTTTTTTCTTTCTAATTTTTAATATTACTATATTAAATCTTCTTCAATAATTACATCCCAATTTCATAAGGCACGGACACAGCTTATCGGGAACTCTTATCATAAGGCACAGCTATAGCTCTTGGCGCCATGGAGGACTTTGAGCTGAAGGCTAAAACCAATAAGGTGGCAACAAAGGGTATCATCTTATACACATCACTGGGTATGGGTGCCGTAGCCAAAATAGGGATAACGGAATAAGCAGATGCTATGGTTTTCATCAGACCAAAGAACAATGCCGCAAAGAAAATTCTAAGGGGCTTCCATTGGCCGAAGATCATAACAGCCAAAGCCAAGAACCCGTATCCTGCAACAGTTGCATTAAAATTGGTAGAGGTAGGGATAACAAACACCACGCCCCCTAAGCCTGCCAGCCCACCGGAAATCATTACACCGGCATAACGCATCTTATAAACGTTGATTCCCACAGAATCCGCCGCATGGGGATGTTCACCACAAGCCCTCAATCGTAGTCCAAATTTCGTCTTATATAAAATCACTATGGAAAGTATGAGTATAAGGATCCCTAAATACGTGGTGATATATACGTTTTGGAAGAACAAACCTCCAATGACCGGAATATCCCCCAATATGGGTACTGACGGAATCCTAAAGGTATCCGTAAAAGTGACCTGCTGAACTCCATTGGTTTGAATCATTCTGGCCACAAAGATTGCCAATGCAGGAGCCATCATGTTTATGGCAGTTCCGCCGATAATTTGATCAGCCTTCATATTGATGGCAGAAAAGGCTAAAAGCAAGGAAAACACAACCCCTGTGAGGACTGCAATAAGAATGGCTATCAGCAAAAGCCCTTGCCCTGACATGGTTTCTTCCATGCGATTGATGAAAAAGATTCCTGTAAAAGCGCCCATGATCATCATCCCATCTAAGGCGATATTGGTTACACCACTGCGCTCTGTAAACATTCCACCCAATGCCACAATCAGAAGGGGAATGGAGAAAAACATCATCTGCTGAAATACTAAGAATAATATGTTCATAGAGCTTCACCTCCTTTTTCTCTTTTAAAAATTTTCGGCCATATGGTTTTAAAAAATAAGGAAAAAGCACTAAAATATATGATACATGCTATAATAATGTCGATGACTTCAGGAACGAAGTTCAAAGTCTGTAAATAGTTTCCCCCTAACATCATATAAGCGATAAAAAGTGCAGAAAAGATAATGCCCAAAGGATTTGAAAGTCCCAATAAGGCCACGGAAATACCGTAGAATCCTTCCTGTGCCAACACATCTACCACCTTGATATGACGCCCACTGACACCGGATAGGTAGAGCAGACCTCCACCCAAGCCGGACAACATTCCGGCAATGGTCATAGATAGAACAATCCGCCTTTTTTCATTAATCCCTGCATATTTTGCGGCATTTTTATTGAATCCACAAGCCTTTAATTCATATCCTAAAGTGGTTTTATTCAGTAAAACATATATTCCGATTGCTGCGGCAATGGCGATAAAAAATCCTATGTTTACAGTTGATACGTCCTTATTGCCTCCCAAAGTGTTGTAAAATATGGAATCCAATCCTGCTTTTGGAAGCTCTGCGGATGCTGCAACATCCATAGATAATGCTTTTTTAGAATCGTATACAGTCTGTTTCACCAAATAATTCACCGTGTATAGCCCGATGTAATTCATCATTATGGTAGCAATTACCTCATGTACATTGCAGTAAGCCTTAAGAATCCCGGGAATTAGTCCCCATAAGCCTCCTAACACCATAGCCCCCAACAATGCTACTATCCAATGAAAAGGTGCCGGCAAAAATGCCCACTTAACACCGATATAAACAGCACCAAATGCCCCCATTAAAAATTGTCCCGAAGCTCCAATATTAAAAAGACCGGTTTTAAAAGCAAAACCCACAGAGAGTCCTGTGAGAATCAATGGAGTTGCAAAGTATAGGACTTGTCCCATCCCTTTTGCCCCTGTACTGAACCCGCCTTTTATAATTATAATTAAACCATCCAAGGCTTGAGCAGGATTGCTCAGGAGTAAAACGAAAAAGCCAAACAAAAGACCCACGCATATGGCAAAAAAGGAGGATATTACTTGATGAAACCCATCAGCTTCTCCTAAATTCCAAACCTTATCAGGATTTTTCAATTTCATTCACCTCTTTTCCCTTAGAATCAAAGGAGTCATTGCCTATTGCTTTGTTTTCCGAGGATGTCCATTGCTCACTTTGATCCATTTCTTTTCGTTTAGATCCTGCCATATAAAGACCCAGTTCCTGTGGTGTAATCTCCTTGGGATTTAGATCTGCTACAATTTCCCCTTCATAGATGACTAAAATCCTATCGCTTACGTTCAAAACCTCGTCCAACTCCAAGGATACTAGAAGAATTGCTTTGCCTTCGTCCCTCTTAGCCAAAAGCTGATGGTGAACATATTCTATGGCTCCAACATCTAAGCCGCGAGTTGGCTGAACTGCAATGAGAACCTCCGGGTTCATATCTATTTCTCTGGCTAAAATAGCCTTTTGTTGATTCCCTCCCGACATGCTTCTTACAAGAGTTTTAATTCCCTTACCACTTCTGATATCAAAGTCTTCCACCAATTTTTCACTATGAGTAGCTACCTCTCCAAAGTTAATAAAACCCATTTTTTGAAATGGTGAAATAAAATATTTCTTAAATATTAAATTTTCTGCTAAGGTATAATCTAAAACAAGCCCATCCTTTTGTCTATCCTCAGGAATATGGGCCATTCCTGCATTGTTCCGTTTTCTTATGGAGGCATTTGTAATATCCTTTTCACAGAGATAGACATTACCTGAAGAAATATTGGTCAATCCCGTTATGGCATGGACAAGCTCTGATTGCCCATTTCCGTCTATACCTGCAATACATAGAATCTCTCCCCTACGCAAAGTAAAGGAAACATCCTTGATCACTTTTCTGCCTTGATGTGTAGAGGCAACCGTTACATTCTTAAGCTCTAAGACCACATCCCCCGGATGACACTCATTTTTCTCCAATTGAAAGTTTATTTTTCTTCCAACCATCAATTGGGACATTTCCTCTTTTGATGTGGTGGGTACGTCCACAGTATTGATATACTTTCCCTTTCTTAATATGGTACATCGATCCGTTATTTCTTTAATTTCGTTCAATTTATGAGTAATAAAAAGAATGGATTTTCCTTCAGCTGCCAAATTCTTCATAATTTTCATCAGCTCATGTATTTCCTGAGGCGTTAGTACAGCAGTGGGTTCATCGAAGATAAGTACTTCATTTTCCCTGTAGAGCATTTTTAATATTTCTACTCTTTGTTGCATGCCTACTGTGATGTCTTCTATCTTTTCATGTGGTGCTATCTTTAGTCCATACTGTTCAGATAGTTGAAGAACCTTTTCTTCGGCTTCATTCATCCTCAAAAGTCCCATTCTTGTTGTTTCCACACCTAAAATAATATTCTGCAATACGGTAAAGTTATGAACCAGCTTAAAATGTTGATGCACCATACCGATACCCAAGTCATTGGCATCGTTGGGGTTATTGATCTTAACCTCTTTACCATTGACTTTGATGATTCCTTCTTCCGGTTGATACATGCCAAATAAGATGCTCATTAAGGTGGATTTCCCTGCACCATTTTCACCTAAAAGTGCATGAATTTCTCCCTTTTTTAGTTGAAGGGTAATGTTATCATTAGCTATGATCCCCGGAAATTTTTTCGTAATTCCCAGCATTTCAATGACAAAATCCATGAATGATCTTCCTTTCAAATCGTAAGGTTAATATTCTATTATAATTTAAGATTAAAATACAAATGTCAAATTCGATCTTTATTTTGATCTGCTTAATGAAAAACTGACCCTCGGCAAAGTCAGAGCTAAACCGAGGGTATTGATAAAATTATAATTGTTTTGCCTTATTGAACAGGAATTACAGTAACAATTTTTGTGCCTAATTTCACGGCAGAGTCTACATCATCTTTTAATAATTTCATAGATCCTGAGGCAAGCTTAGCAAATACTGCATCGTATTCTTCTTGTGTAAATACTTCAAACTTTGAAGTATCCATGGGTAAGGAAACTCCGTCAGAAGACGCATCTAAGACTAAATTTTCACCACCAGGGAACTTGTCTTCATAATAAAGAGTAAGCATTTCTTCAACTGCTGCACCCAGACCCTTCATGGCTGAAGTGATTACAGTTTCAGACTCACTGCTTTGATCCACGTCTACACCGATAACCTTACCGTCCTTTGCAGCAGCTGCTGACATTACAGAGTTACCTACAGCACCTCCACAGGCAAAGATTACCTCTGTGCCTCCTGCATACCATGAAGCGGCTAAGGTTTGTGCTTCCGGTGTGGCTTCAAATCCACCTGTATAATGGTATTTTAACTCTATGGCTTCAATGCCCATTTCTTCTGCAGCAGCCTCAGCACCTTGCACAAATCCATATCCAAAGCGTACTACGGCAGGAACTGCCATTCCACCCATAAATCCAAGCTTTCTATAGCCCTCTTTTACAGCGGCATAACCGGCTAAATATCCGGACTCTTCTTCTGCAAATTTAACCCCTACAGTATTAGAACCCGTTTTTTCCTCAAAATTGCTGTAATCTCCATTGTTGGGGTATCCGTCGATCAGGATAAATTTTACGTCTGGATATTGATCCTGTGCTTGAAAAATAGGAGCTTCAAACAAGTACCCGGGAGTTACCACAACCTTAGCGCCACCCTGTACGGCTAAAGCTATGGAATCTAAGTAAGCATTGGTAGTTTGCTCTGTAGGCTTGTAATATTTATGAGTTTTCTCCTCTTTTTCGGCAAAGGCTAAAATTCCTTCCCATGTCCCTTGATTAAAGGATTTGTCGTCTATGGTACCCACATCAGTAATCATAGCGATTTCAAAGGTATCTGAATTGGCAGCCTTGTTTCCACAAGCAACCATTCCCAATACTAAGATGAATACCAATAGTAATGCAATTGTTTTTTTCATTCTTCTCCTCCTTAAATGATTTTAAAACGCACTTAATTTTTATAACAACTAATTATATTATATATTTATTTCAAATAAAAGAATTTTTTTAATAACATTCCGGCTTTCTATGCTTCAACAAAGGCAACTGCTCTCTGATGTCATCTACATAATCAAAGTCAATATTTGCACAGAGAACCCCTTCTTGCCAATCGGTTTTGGCGCAGAATTCTCCCCAAGGCGTTACTGCACAGGAATTGCCGTAGGCCACATAGGGGCTATTCACATCTCGTGCGGGAGATACCGCCGCAAAATAAACTTGGTTATCCATAGCTCTGGCTCTCATGGTCAACTCCCAGTGTGCGGGACCTGTAGTCATATTAAAGGCAGCAGGCAAAATAATGAGTTTGGCTCCTTCCAAAGCCATTTTTCGGAATAGCTCCGGGAATCTAACATCATAGCAAATGGCCACACCAATTTTTCCAAATTCTGTATCTACCACAGTGGTGCTGTTTCCTGCCGTCAAAGTCAATGATTCTTGAAAACTGATTCCCCCCTTTACCTGTATGTCGAACAAATGAACTTTTCTGTGTTTTCCAATAATTTCTCCCTTTGGATTAAAGGTATAGCTGGTGTTGTAAATCAGATCATTGTCTATTTCGGGAATAGAACCTCCCACCAAATAGATATCTAACTCCTGAGATATTGCCCGCATAAATTCTACAGTTTCTCCATTTTCATCCTCAGCAAATTGTCGAAAATGTTTATTGGAATAAGGACAATTGAAAATTTCCGGGAGAGATATTACTTTAGCTCCCCCTTTAGCTCCTTCTCTGATCATCTGATCCGCTCTTTTTATGTTCTCTTTTTTATCTGTGCCAACATTCATCTGACATAAAGCTAATCTAAACATGGTATGACCTCCTTAAAATTTTTGATTATAACCGAAAGATCCATTAAAACAATTTAGCAAAGTAAAAATATGAAATTAAATGTATTTAAATTTTAATTATGATGCCAAAATCATAAGATATAAATGATAAAAATGATTACAATATCATGTGTTAAACCATTAAAAGAAAGATATAGTTTTGTAAATTTTTAATATTTATTAATCCTAAACTTTTGACCCCGGTAACTGTATATCTTCCTGCATCTTGCTCCATAATATTGGTGATTTTATTATGCATTATAAATGAAGAATTTTCAATATGATTAAAATATTTTTTTCGATTAAAATATTCTATTATATATTCAAAAATAATTATTAATTGCGACAATTCTAATTTCTATGAAATATCTGAAACGATATTTCATAAACAATAAAATATGTGAAAATGACTGAATCAAAGATTTCTATTTCCGGATGTCCGCTTTCAAGGGGCGACGCTTTGCAAGTACGTTCTTTGACATGACCTCAATTTCGTCAAAGAGGATATTTCCTACATAATAAAAAAGGTGGCGTCGCCTGCATTTTTAAGCGGTAACCTTTTTTGATATTCCGTCATATCGTCTTCGACGATATTTCCTACATATTAAAAAAACAAGAGAGCCAATCGGAAATCTCTTGTTTTTTTATGTTCAATATTTATTTAAGCTTTCGCATGCTTCCAACGCTATTTAGAGGTTGAATTTAGGATTTATTAAGGTCTGATAAACATCTGTACCCAGTGGGTGTCACCTTTGCTGTCTGTTACAAAGCCGATACCGATCTCTGTAAATCCTGTACTCATGATATTTGCTCTATGACCGGAGGAATTCATCCATCCTTTCATAACTGCTTCGGGAGTTTTCTGGCCTTTGGCAATGTTCTCTCCGGCAGTTTTATAAGATATACCAAATTTTTTCATCATATCAAAAGGTGAACCATATGTAGGCGAATTGTGAGAAAAGTACTTTTTATCTCTCATATCCTCTGCTTTCTTTTCGGCTACCTGTGACAGCTTTAAGTTTACTTTTAAAGGAGGTAATCCAGCTGCAACTCTCTCCTTATTTACTAATTCTGCTACTTTCTTTTCATAAGCTTCTAACTGTGCGTCGTTACCAGGCTGAGAAACGGGAGGTTTCACTTCCGGTGTAGTTGTAGGTGGCTTTGTTGCCGGTGGTTTTACTTCCGGTGCACTTGTAGGTGGTTTTACCTCGGGTTTTGTTACCGGCGGCTTTGTCACAGGAGGTTTTACCTCAGGCTTACTTACCGGTGGCTGAGAAACGGGAGGTTTCACACTTGGTTTTGAAATAACGATTCCATATTTATTATATAACCAGTCTTTAACTGCTTGATTTGAATCTAAACTTTCTGCGGCGAAGGTCTGCATGGGTGCTGCGATAAACATTATCGAACATATAGCCAATGTGGCTTTTATAATCATTTTATTCATACATTTTCTCCTTTTCTTTATCGCTCGTTTATGAGCATAAATTAATTATAAAGGAAAAAAAGATAAAAATATAGCCATCAAATTTTACCAGATCAAATGCTTTTTTTTAAAATTTCGATTAAATTATAAGTAATTCTTCCTGTTAATCCCCAAATTACATGATTTTCAAAATTATAAATGGGAACAATTGACTTTCCTTTTCTCCAGTTATATCCTTTTTCGGATTGAATCATCTCATATGGAAAATCTTTCCCAACATTTGGAATTATATCAAATTCATAAATATAAGGATCATTTTCCATTAAATAAGAAATCGGTACTGTAAAAATTTCTTTCACTTCATCTTTATTTATTTTCGCATTCTTTATTACATTATAATCAATAAAGCCTAAATAAGAGTACATGGTAAAATTACTATATGTTAATAAATAATCTAATTTTGCTATAACTTTTACATCTTTTGAATCAATATTCAGTTCTTCACAAGTTTCACGTACAGCGCAATATTCTGGTGTTTCGTTTGCTTCCATTTTTCCTCCGGGAAAACAAATTTCACCCGGTTGACGTTTTAGATGATCTGCTCTTACTTCATATAAAATATAAAGCTCATTTTCTTTTTCCAACAATGGAACTAAAACGGAAAAAAAACCGTATGATCCAAGAACTCCGGCTTTTCGATTTTGAAATACATTCATAAAATCATCTAAAGTAATGCTTTTCATCTTCTTTATCCCTATCAAATAGTGATAGTCTTTCCATTCATCTATTATCTAAATAATATTTTTTTCATTAACTATATTATTATTATTAAATTTTTATAAGTTTTATTCTTTTTTCTATGAAAGGCGGTGAATTCTCACCGCCTTTAACTACATTTATTATTAAAATCTATGGATGTTCAATTCAACCATTCGATTAATTTAAAACCTCAAAATCTTTAATGCAATCGCCGATTTCTGAAGGCTCAGCACTTAAGCTGACGATAAATTCTATCTTATATTCTTCAGATATCATTCTCAATCTTGCAATAAACTCAGGGATGTCCTCAACATTTACATTAGCATGCTTTAACAAGCTGTCAATAAAAATAACTTCGATATCGTGATCCGCACTGATGATACCATATAAAAATCCAATATATTCGTCGCTGTTGGTAATTTGTTCGTATTCCTCCATGCAAACTACTCTGATTTTGTATTTTAGGTCATACATCAGCCTTTGGTTTTTATTGATAAAGACCACACTACCATCGCTTTTTTCTACACGATCATTTGCCATTTCTATCATACTTTTTGTTTTACCGCTGCCTTTATGTCCTACTAACAACTTAACCATTTGGATCGCCCCCTTATTCGTTATTGTTATAAATTATTAACTTCATTATACACTATAAATTTTAAGTGAGCAATAAAATAACAAATATTTAATAATCTTTTTTTATGTTAAAAATTTACTTTTTTATTAATTTCATAAACATTTTTTTATTTATTTTTTATGTTTGATTCTTAAAACTTTGTATTTCTAAGTTGACCACAAGCTGCATCAATATCATCCCCTAATTCTCTTCTTATTGTAGTAGGTATGGAACGCCGTTCTAATACATTCTGAAATTTTAAGGCATAAGCCCTGTCAGTACCTTTCCATTTATTTTCATTAATATGGTTTAATGGAATTAAATTCACATGACAATTGATCCCTTTCAGTCGATCTGCCAGTTCTTCCCCATGTGAAAGACTATCATTTATACCTTTAATTAAAGCATATTCAAAGGTGATCCTCCTGCCGGTATTGGCTGCAACCTCTTTACAAGTCTCCAAAAGTGATGCCATACTGTACTTGCGGTTGATGGGCATTAAACTGTTCCTAATTTCATCATTGGGAGCATGGAGAGAAATGGCCAGATTGATTTGGGGAAGTTCTCGGGATATTTGTCCGATCTCCGGTAAAAGCCCACAGGTAGAAAGGGTGATATTTCGTAGGCTTAAATTGAGCCCCTCTTGATTATGGAGCAATTTAATAAATCGGGTTACAGCTTGGTAATTGTCTAAAGGCTCCCCCATTCCCATGATGACTACATTGCTGATTCCTTCACCGGTTTCCCTTTGAATATTGAAAATTTGATCCAACATCTCCGATGCAGTTAAATTCCTTTGCAGACCATTTACTGCAGAAGCACAAAACTTGCATCCCATCCTACATCCTGCTTGAGAGGATACGCACACAGAATTTCCATACTTATATTTCATAAAGACACTTTCTATGAAAT
>CAYWVS010000057.1:0-20133 GCA_964461765.1 uncultured Anaerovorax sp. | reverse complement strand
AAACTATGAAACTTTTTCTGGAACTATAGTTTGTGGGCATCAAACCATGATCATGAATACTGCGAATCCGGGGACAATCGGGAAAAAGTTCGTGGAAACGTCTAGAAGTAATGACCCCAATAAGATACTGGAAGTGGCTCAGAACCCTGAAGCCACAACCTTTATAGATACCTTTAATGATGGGTCTAAAAATTATAGATCTATCGTTCCGTTTTATGTGGGAAAATCAAAGACGGTTTGGCTCAGCATGACTACCGTTTCAGAGGATGAAGTTTTGGCACCGGTAAAAAAACAAGTTTATATGCAGATTATCTTATGTGTGGTTGCACTTTTGATACTATCCGTCTTATGCTTCATTATTATTAAAAGATCTTTAAAACCATTGAAAGAAATTGAATTTGCTTCTCAACAAATGGCTATAGGTAATTTAAATGTACAAATACAACACGTTGGAAACGATGAAATTGGAAACTTAGCAGATAGCATCCGAACCTCCATGTCCTTTATTTCAAATTATATAACAGATATCGATCGGGCCATGGCAGAAATGGCAAAGGGAAACTTTGATATTGCCCCAAGTCAGCCTTTTGTGGGAGACTTTAAGCATATTGAAGAATCTATCAATCAATTTATTTACGAGATATCCAATTCTCTTTTACAAATTAATAATGCTGCTGATCAAGTGTCTCAAGGATCACATCAAGTATCTAATGGGGCTCAGCAGTTGGCACAGGGTGCTACTCATCAGGCCAGCTCCGTGGAACAGTTATCAGCATCAATTTCTGAGATTTCTGAACAGGTAAGGGTGAATGCATCAAATTCTGAGAAGGCTAATGAAATGGGTCTGCTAACCACTAAGGCTATTTCCAACAGCAATCTTCATATGCAAAAATTGATGAATGCTATGGATGATATTCATTTTAAATCTGCTGAAATTGGTAAAATCATTAAAGCAATTGAAGATATTGCTTTTCAAACCAATATTTTGGCATTAAATGCTGCTGTAGAGGCTGCAAGAGCAGGTGCATCAGGTAAGGGTTTTGCCGTTGTTGCAGATGAAGTTCGAAATTTGGCTGCAAAATCAGCGGAAGCAGCACAAAATACCACTAAACTCATTGAAGATTCCGTTCTTTCCGTGAATGAAGGCGTCAAGCTAGCGGAGATTACAGCCAATGATTTACAGAGCGTTGTAGAGGATTCCAACGCCACTTCGCATCTTATATCACAGATTACAGAAGCCAATATTGAACAATCCAAAGCCCTAGTACAGATTTCTGTGGGTATTGATGAAATTTCTTCTGTGGTACAAGCCAACTCCGCTACCAGCGAGGAGAGTGCTGCTGCCAGTGAAGAATTATCAAGTCAGGCCAGCTTGTTAAAACAAATAGTATCCAAATTTAAAATTAAGTGTTATAATAGTATTTAGTTAATGTAGTGATAAATTCAGGAGTGATGTCACATGTTTAATATTAATGATTTTGTGGAAATTGAATCTTTGCATTTCTTTGATGGTATGTATATGGACTATGATATTTACTATGAGCAAGATGGTAACTATATTCTTTTATGCTCCAAGACCCTACTTAATAGTATTTTGTTGTTTAAATTAAAGAAATACGCAGAAAGAAATGTCAGGCTCTTTGTCCCTAGAAAAGCTTATAGAAAAATAGTTGAACAAGGGAAGCAATATAGAAAAGAGCAAGAAAATGCTAAGTTTAAGGCTAACTATTCTGAATTAGCTTCTGAGTCTGTGCATATTTTTGAAGATTCCATTGATAAGGGACACTTAACCAAAGAAATGTCCGATCGAGTGACTGAAGAAGTAGCAGAAAAGATTGAGGAAATTGATGCCTCTACCGTTTTACAATGCATTAATCAAATTCGCGATGTTGATAAATACCTGTATACTCATAGTTTAAACGTTGCATTTTTAAATGGTTTAATGGGTCAATGGCTCAACCTGCCTAGAAATGAAGTGGAGGATCTCATTAACACGGGTTTACTTCATGATGTGGGAAAGATTCAAATACCTTCAGATATTCTAAACAAACCAGCTCAATTAACGAAGGAAGAATTTCAAGTCATAAAGGAACATCCCATTCATTCCTTTAATATCGTAATGGAATCAGGTGAAGAGAACCCCAATATTTTACTGGGCATCAGAGGACACCATGAGAAGATGAATGGGACGGGTTACCCGGATGGTTTCCATGACGAGGAAATATCACTATATGCCAGAATTACTGCAATCTCTGACATTTATGATGCAATGGTTGCCAAAAGAGTTTACAAAAAAGCGGTTTCTCCCTTTGAAGTTTTAGCAGAATTTAATAGGCAGCGTTTTTCCAATTTAGACATCACTTTAGTGAACTTATTTTTAGATAAGATTCCTTCTGAATTAATCGGTAAGGAGGTTCTTCTATCAAACGGTGAAATTGGAAAAATAATTTACGTGGAAAGAAGAGATTTTTTACATCCTATGGTAGAGGTCAATGGAAAAATCTTTAAGACAAATGATGTGATTAAATGTGTTTCTATGCATAATTAACACTAAAAGCTTTAGTACTTGGTAAAACTTTAAAATATCGAAAGGATACAAAGATATATATGGAAGTAAATGGGCTGTTCATCATGGTTGGCGGAGCTTTATTATTGATGATATTACTTGCATTTTTTGGCATGACCATTTCTATTCATTATTCAAACAGAGCTACCATTGCAAATTTACAAGAACAATTGGAAACCTCCAGAGCACTTGTAGATTCCTGGCATAGAAAGGAAATGCGTCAGGTTAAGTTACAATTATGGGAAAAACGATTAGAGGTTTATTTCCTTTGTGAGGAAGCAATCTTAAACATTCTTGAACCCAATGGCAAGCCCATGGAGCTTTTAAAACGTAAGGAATTAGATAGACGTGTAAAATACTTATTTGGAAGTGATGTACGGCGATATGTGGCAGAGCTTTTGGATAATTGCGATGAATATTACGTTAAGAAAAGAAAACCGGTGGGTACCTTGGAAGTGGACAACCAGTATACCAAACTGACCAGATACTTAAAAAAACAGCTACAAGAAGGTTTGAATGAGGCTTTTTACCCTTACTTAAACTTCAGTGATCAAATTCGATAGAGGTCAATAAATTTGAAATGAGCATTTATTTTGTATATAAAATCAATACTATAAAGTTGGATTTGCTACATAAAAAATATATTTAATAATTTCATTAAATATTACAGTTAAGACATGATACTATTATATGATCCGTTATATATGCGAATAATTAAAGTCCTGTTATATCAATGACAGGATTTTTATTAAAACGAATTTTTTTTAATCTTATTTTAATAATAAATAAAGAAAGCTTAAATTTTCCCATGGCATAATTAAGTCATAAGTTAAGGGCTGAAAGAAAAACCAGTAAGCCTTGAAGAAAATTGCTAATGAGAAAGGTGCAAAAAAATGATAACTTTAGAACAAGTAGAAAATTTAAAAAAATATGCGGATGTATCTTATGAAGAGGCCAGAGCAGCATTGGAGGCATCTGATGGAGATTTGTTGGAAGCGGTGATTTTCCTTGAAAAGAATGGAAAAGTTGAAACACCTAAAGGCGGCGGTTCCTATACCACATCTCAGTCCTTTGAGGAATCAACAGATTCTGGCATGAATTCACAGGTACCACCTAAAAATTCACAGGAAAGCAACTTTAAAAAACAATGCAGAATTTTATGGCAAGGGTTTTGTGATCTTTTTAGAAAAGGAAATATCAATCATTTTCAAGTACACAGAAATGAAAAAGAAGTATTATCTGTACCAGTGAACATTTTAATCTTATCCTTGATGATTTTCTTCTGGATTACACTACCATTATTGGTAATGGGATTATTCTTCGGATGCTCCTATAAGTTTAGAGGACCGGACTTAGGGAAAGAATCCATTAACCAAATGATGGGTTCAGCAACCAATGTTGCAGAAAATATTAAAAGCTCTCTGAGAACAGAGGATGCTGATGGTAAAAAGTAGAATTAAAGTGCATCTTGTTTTACATTGTTCATATAAATGAGCCACAGTGCATAGGAGGTAACTTGATAGAAAAGATTCTAATTGTAGAGGATGAAGAAAAAATGGCAAGAATGTTGGAGCTGGAGCTCCAACATGAAGGCTATAAGGTTCGCAAAGCCTTTGATGGAAGAGAAGCCTTAGAAATATTCGAAAGTGAACATTTTGATTTAATTCTGCTGGATATCATGCTACCAAAACTATCAGGGACAGAAGTGTTGCGCCGTATCAGGCGCAATTCCCATATCCCCATAATCATGATTACAGCCAGAGATTCCATCATGGATAAAGTATTTGGGTTGGATAGCGGAGCCAATGATTACATTACAAAACCCTTTGTAATTGAAGAACTTTTGGCAAGAATTAGGGCATGTTTCAGATACAAGTCCTCAAGTGCTTCGTCAAAGCTTTTGTCAGCTATGGGATTAACATTAAATAAGGACAGCAATCAGGTGATGGTAGGAAATCAAGAGGTGGAGCTTACCCACAAGGAATTTGAATTGTTGCAATGCCTTATAGAAAATAAAGGACGGGTTTTGACCAGAGATATTTTGTTGGATAAGGTGTGGGGTTATGATTATGTAGGTGACACCAATGCGGTGGATGTCTATATACGTTTTTTGCGAAGCAAAATAGATGAGGTTTTTCAGATGAAATTGATCCATACTGTGAGAGGGAAGGGTTACATGATTAAAGATGAACAGAGTGTGGAAAATGCAGATGAAAGCAATTAAATTTAATGCTATCAGCTTGTAGGAGGAATTCCACCTACAGGTAATAGGACGCGTGAGAGCAGGTGAATCCATGGAGAATGAAAAAAAGAATGGAGGATTGAATTCATCCATCGTATATAAGCTAAATGCTCGGCTGTTTATTAGAATGCTGAGTATTTTTCTTGTAATTGATTTAATCCTATGTATAATATTTATGGTGGGTACCATTAAATATGAAAGAGAATTCCTGGAAAAACATTTAACAAATTATGAAGAACTCAGTAAAGATGAATTTCAAAA
The DNA here is from genome assembly GCA_964461765.1 of uncultured Anaerovorax sp. Classification (GTDB taxonomy): domain Bacteria; phylum Bacillota; class Clostridia; order Peptostreptococcales; family Anaerovoracaceae; genus JAVVUJ01. Next base: position 15,064 of record CAYWVS010000057.1, on the reverse strand, counting down.
TAGTATTTTCTTTTTAGAAAGTATAGGCTATAGAATCAGCCAAGAGGATTTAAAGAAGAGATATATAGAATGGGATTCCAAAGAAAAAACCTTTTGGGGTAAGGTGCGAAGCTTAGAGCATAACTTTAAAATTCAAGGGAAAAAGAATCCTCTGTATGTGAGTTTAGATTTAGGGGAAGCTATCAATATATTCAGCAAATATTTTATAATCTTACTTATCATTGAGGGGCTTTTGCTCATTCATATGGTGCTGAAAAATACGGGAGATATACGGAAGACCTTACGACCCTTGGAGGACTTAACCAAAGCGACCAATGCACTGAATTTAGCAGAAAACAATCCGGATATCTTAGTAAAAATTGCCGGGGAAATAGATTCTATCAATGCAAAGCAGTTAGACACGAGAATCCCCGTTTCTTCTGCAAAGACGGAGCTAAAGTCTTTGACCATTGCCATCAACAGCATGTTGGATAGGATTGATAAGGCCTATCAGTCCCAGATGAGATTTGTATCCGATGCATCCCACGAGTTACGAACACCTATTGCAGTAATTCAAGGATATGCAAACCTGCTGGATCGATGGGGCACGGAGGATCCGGATACTTTAAAAGAAGCAATTGCAGCCATCAAGTCAGAGTCTGAATCTATGAAGGAAATGATAGAGCAGCTTTTGTTTTTGGCACGTGGAGATAACGAGTCTATGCGGATTTGCTTGGAGGATGTGAATTTGGCACAGCTTTCAGAAGAGGTTTTCGGAGAAATGCAGCTTTTAGATAAGTCCCATGTGATAGAAACCTGCATTGGTGAGTCTCAAGAAGGGTACCCTTATTTAATAAAAGCGGACTCAGGTTTGATGAAACAGTTGCTGCGTATTTTGATAGATAATAGTTTAAAGTATACGCCTTCCGGGGGATTGGTTAAAATCACCTTGTCAGAAGAAAAAAGCAAGGTAACTCTTTCCGTACAAGATGAAGGGGTGGGAATCAGCTCCCAGTCATTGCCCTATATCTTTGATCGATTTTATAGAGCCGATGAATCCAGAAATCGGGATACGGGAGGAACAGGTTTAGGTCTTTCCATTGCAAAATGGATCGTGGATAAGCATAAGGGGCAAATGGAGGTAGTCAGCCGTGAAGGAATCGGAACGAGATTTAAGGTAATGTTGCCGAAAATAGAAAGAGTAGAGCCGTAGTTGAACTGTATGCCGAAGGGAACGGGATTGATGAATTGAGTGGCAGAAAAGAAAATGGCAGTGATAGGAAGTGTAGAGCAGAAGGATGATCTCAAAGATAGAAAAGGTAATTTAGTGACAGAAAAATTATTTATAATAAAAAATTTAAATTTTAATAATCAAATCAACTATGAAAACTTAGAGATTCTAAGTGAAAAGGTGACTTTTTTGTGCGGTTCATCAGGATGTGGGAAAAGTACACTTTTAAGGTTACTAAACGGTACGATTTCTCCTGCTAAGGGAAATATTCTATTTCATGGAACCGATTTAGATTCCATGAATCCCTTGGAAAGGAGAAAGCGTATTTCCTTGGTGGCTCAGGAGGTTTTTCTCTTTCAGGGCTCCATCTTAGAAAACTTCAGGAAATTCTATTACTATAGGGGGCAGTCTCTCCCTTCTGAGGAACGTATGCTGGAGCTGCTTTCCCTCTGTCAGCTCAATTTCCCTCTGGACAGCCAGGTGGAGGTTATGTCCGGTGGAGAGCGGCAGAGGCTTTATGTAGCTATTTTTCTTTCCTTCCAACCGGAGGTGTTACTTTTGGATGAACCCACTTCTGCCTTGGATGAGGCTAATAGCTTTCAATTAATGGAAAATCTAATAAGTTTTAGCAAAACTCATGAGATGGCAATGGTAATAGTCAGTCATAACAGGGATCTGGCTGAAAAGTTTGGGGATGTGATCATCCAGATGGGCTGATTTTTAATTTTAATAAGTTATTATTAGTTCAAATTTAAAGTTGATAGATTAATTAAATTGTATCAATAGCATAAGGTTTAACTAATTAAGATTTAAGCAATTTTGCTCTCAGTATTATAAGTTTAGTGGATTAATAGGAGGACATCATTTATGGAGCTTACCGGTGGAGCTCAGGCCATAGGCCTGGTACAGTTTTCACTGATTTATCTTTTACTTTTAATAGTAATGTTTATATTAAAAAAGTCCGGAATTAAAAAATCAAAAATTTTACTTTGGGCAAGTGTGAAGATGACCTTCCAACTCATGTTGGTAGGGTATTTGCTCACCTACATTTTTGAAAATCCAAAGCCCATTTGGACCATAGCATTTATCTCAGTCATGTTGATTTTTTCCATTCATAGAATCGTCAATACAGAAAAAAGCTTAAATCAAAAGTTTAAAGCTTATGCGGGCTTAGCCTTATCCTTTAGCGGAATTTTTATATTATTTTACTTTGTGGTAGTGGTTATCAATGAAGATATATTTAACCCACAATACACCATCCCTTTGGCAGGAATGATTATCGGAAATGCCATGACGGGGATCACCTTGGCCATCAAAAGCTTTACTTCTGCCATTACGGTACAGAAGAGCAAAATTCAGACATTGCTCAACTTGGGGGTAACACCTAAGGACATTTTGCGCCCCTTTATCAACGACAGCTTGACCACAGCTCTGTTGCCTACCATCAATTCCATGCTGGGAATGGGAATCATTTTTTTACCCGGAATGATGACGGGGCAAATTCTGTCAGGAACCCTTCCCACTACGGCTATCATGTATCAAATCGCCATTATGATTGCAGTTTGCACCACAGTTTGCCTGTCTGTGTATTTTACTTTGACCTTCGGAGCTAGGACTATGTTTAATAGTAGGATGCAGTTTGTGTAAGTTTTTACATTAAATTTGCCGATTATTACATTTATGATGTAATAATCGGCTTTTTATATTACAATAAGTGTTGAAAAAAAAAGCACTTTTTAGTATGAAGGGTTAGGTGTATTAACTTATGTGGTCTATTTTAATTTGTGATAATGATCCCAAAATATTGAAAGCTTTAGAATCTCAAATACAAAATCTGAAAATTGAAAATATTGATTTGGTAAGATGTTTTGATAAATTGGATGGATTAATATCCTTTTTAGAAGAATATCCCAAAGAACCCTATGTTATTTTATTGGATATTAAGCTAGATAATGAAAACAATGGGGTTGATGCTGCTATTAAAATAAAAAAATATAAAAAGGATGTTGAAATCATTTTTATCTCAGGGTATAAGGATTGCTTAAGTAAAATTTATGAGGCTGAGCATATTTACTTTTTAGCAAAACCATTTGCTCAGGAAGATTTAAAAAATGCAATTATAAAAGCCGTTAAGAAATTAGATAATGACGTTAAATATATTTTACCTTTATTCAATAAGAAAAATGGAATAACAAAAATTTTCCAAAATGATATTTTATATATTGAGTCAAGTGGTAGAAAGTTGTATATTTATACTCAAGAAGAGATTTACATAATATACAAAAAAATTGTGGAAATTATGCCTCTTTTGTCAGAGCATTTTGTAAGATGCCACAGTAGTTTTGTGGTGAACATGAAAAAAATTCAAAAATTAGAGAATAAACAGATTACGTTAGATAATGGGAAAGCAATTAAAATTAGTAGATCTTTTTATAACAATACTAAAAATAAGTTTATTTATTTTTTGGGTGAGAAGCTATTCTTATAATATGTCGAGGTAAAGATTTTGACTTTTGTAATTTACATAATGTTTTTTACACAATGCTTCATTATGGCTTGCTTATATGCTATTTGGTTTAAGCCTAAATTTGGTTTATATAGCTTATTAATTATGGCAGCTTTACCTTCACTAGGTGTAGCTGTTTGGTATGTGATTACCGGAATTCAGGCTTATGAGGTCTCTGCAGGAAGATCATTAATATGCTTATTAATAACTTTTATTATAGGCAGCACTCTGTTTAAAGGGAGGTTAGAATTAAAATTAATTGGTATTACTATAAATCTGTTAGCCATGGCTATTGTAGAGAGTATTTGTTTAAAAATTCTTCCAACCATTATTATTGGAAGTTTAATAACTCCTAATAATAATAGAATAGTGGATTTTGTTATAGCTCAGTTAACTTTTGTTGTTATTCTTCTATTTTTGATTGTGATGATTTATTTTGTTAAGAAATTTTTAAATTGTAAAAAAAATCTTTTTAAAATTAGCGAATATAATTATAAAAGAATATTTGTAATTTTATTTCCAGTGAGTCAATTAATCATTTTTTTGTTAATTCTTATAACAATTATAAAAAATGCAAAATTAAATAATGACTTCAAATATGGTGAGTTAATGATAATTATAAGTTTTGTGTTTATATTAGTGGATATCATGCTATTTAAAGTTATGGTGGATAATACAGATAAACAGCATTTGAAGGAAAAAACAGAGATATATGAAAGACAATTGATAGATCAATTGAAGCATTATGAGGCATTTTCAAAAGTAGAAGGTCAATTAAGATTCATGAAACACGATTTGGCCAACCAGTTACATGTCGTAAAGGCACTTCTTGAGCAAAAGGAATATGAACATGCGACGAATTTATCCAATGAGATGGAAAATCGCTTGAAGGATTTGAGCGTGCTTTTCTTTTGCAAAAACAAAGTTATCAATGCTATTCTCTATAACAAGTACATTGAAATGAAGGAAAAGGGAATTAAATTTCAAGGGGACTTCAGTATTGAAGAAGAGGTGGGAATAGAAAAAGTACATTTATGCAGCGTGTTCACCAATATATTGGACAATGCAATTGAAGCTTGTCAGGTGGTAGAAAAAGACCCATCCATTTATTTCAGTGCTACCATAATTTCTGGATATTTAATGATTAAGAGTAAAAATACTTTTAATTCGGGTTACAAAGTAAGTAAAGGAGCGGAACGAGGGAACGGGTTAAAAATTATTAGAGAAATTGCAAACCAATACAATGGTGAGGTAATCGTTAATACCCAAAATGGTTGGTTTGAGATTACTGTTGGATTAGAGGAAGCTTGTAATAGTTCACAATACTGGACCTGAGAACGGAATAAAATATCAATTAAGTACACCTTAGTTGTGAGATCCAAAAGAACAGTTTTTCTATGAAGTTTAGTCAATTATAATATTTTTTACAATTAAAGTGCAATTTTTTTCATTTTAAATATATTTATTTTTTTTTATAGTAAAATCAAATTTAGGAGGTATCTAAAATGAAAAAGTTTTAGTTAAAATCTTATTCAATCGGAGTTTTAACTGTTTTTTTGCTAATAACCACATCAGTAAAAACGGAGGAAAAAAATGAAAAGAAAAAAGTTTTTGTCAATTATTTTAACAATTGCAATGGTTCTGTGTTCCTTTTCTGTAGCTTTTGCAGATGAGCCTCAAAGTGCCACCTTGACATTTAAAGATGTTGACAATCATTGGGCCTCAGAAGCCATTTACAAATGGTCCGGATATGGAGTATTAAAAGGGGATGACAGAGGATTCAGACCTAATGCTCCTATCACTAGAGCAGAAATGGCTACCATACTTGATAACATGATGGATTATCAGGTGGTAGCAAAGAATTCATTTAAGGATGTGAAAACCGGCGATTGGTTTGAAAACGCTGTACTCAAGGCAAATGCAGCCGGCGTTCTGCAAGGTGACAATGGATATGCAACACCATCAGCAAATATTACCAGAGAACAAGCAACTGTAATGCTTGCAAGAGCGTTAAATGTTCCGGAAGCAAATGGTGCATCCACCCGGTTTCTCGATGCATCTTCATTGGCATCTTGGTCTAAGAACTTAGTACTTGGTATGGAATCTGCAGGATATGTTAGTGGATTTGCAGGGAATTTTAACCCCAAAAACAATATCACCAGAGCAGAAGTGGTAACAATTATAAACAATGCAGTAAAAGGTTTTTATAACACACCCGGAGATTACACAGGGGATGTAGATGGACTGACCATCGTTAGCGCACAAAATGTGGTGCTGAAAGATGCTACCATTGCAGGAAGCTTGATAATAGCTGAAGGCGTAGCCCAAGGAGATGTGACCCTTGATAATGTAATCGTTAAGGGCGAAACCTTTATCAAAGGTGGCGGAGCAAATTCCATCAATGTGCAAGGCAATTCTAGCCTTGGCAAAGTTACCATTATGAAAAATGCAGATGGAACCGTTAGCTTGAAAGTAACCGGCAATGCTAAGGTTGACTATGTAGTGGCTCAAGATGGCAGTATAAGCCTAAGCGGTACGTTTTCCAGATTAGATGTGAAGGGTGACATCGCTATATCCTTGGTAGGAGCTCATATTGAGACTGTAAATTTGGAAAGCAAAGAAGGCAGTATCAAGGGTGACAGTGCTTCTACTGTAGAGGTATTAAACCAAACAGCTTCAGCTACAAACTCCACAGTATCCGGAGCCATGACCGTTACAAAATTAAATTGTGAAGCACCTATCACAGCAACGGTAGCTTGTACGGTTAAAGAAATGATACTGACCGGATCCGGAGCAGCTACAATTACAGGTACCGTTACAAAAGTAACGGCTTCCGGTCAGGCACAAGTTAACATCGGTACAGGGGCCATAGTTACCTCAGTCGTAAACAATACGCCTAACCCCGTGCAGATTGCACCCGGAGTGAAGCCTCCAACAGTAACAGGTACAAATACAAATATCGTAGTCACTGATGGCAAGACACGCGCAGGCGGCGGCGGCGGCGGTGGCGGTGGCGGCGGCGGCGGCTCAGTTGCTACACCATCCTTGAGCATCGTTGGTGTAACTGCAAAAGGCGCTACTCTTACGCCATCAAGTGGTGTTTACACAATTCCAACGGGAACAGTAGCTACAGATGTATCCGTAGAAGTCAGCCTTGGAAATATAGTTGACTCGGCAACTTATAGTGCAACTGTTTCTGTAAGTGGAACTTCGTTTAGTCAATCAGCCAGCGGAGTATCCGGCTCAAATGTAAAGTTATTAAATGGTAAATCTGTTTCTATGAGTGATTTGGCTAGAATTGTAGCGGTTTTAGGACAATCAGATGTAAATAGTGCTAAAGCAGAAATAAACAGTGCATTTGGAGAAATGACTCCGGGCACCACCTACACTGTAAATGTGACTGTAACGCCTTCCGGAGGTTCAGCAGGAACTTATTCATTCGATTTACAAAAAGCACAATAATATCATAACTACAATAAACTTTACAGGTGGTGGTCTGCACATGAACATGGTTTCACCTTTCGCTGGTATCACCACTATGTACAATAATCGAAGGGTGGGTAGTTGCCCACCCTTCGTATCAAAAAGAACAACTTTAATATTGAAATCAATACAAAATCAACTGTCGTAATACCTAAGCTTCAAAATATATAAAGGAATCATAGAAATGGCACGTACTAAGAAAACAAAAAAATCAAAAGCACCTCTCATAATTTTTATTATCCTAATTGTTTTATTGGTTGCTGCCGGTATAACCGTCTATTCCTTTCTCCAAAAGGGGAAGAATTCTGATAACGTAAAGGCATATAGCCAAGCTATTTCGGAGCAAACCAATCAAGTAACTGAAAACTTAATTTCTGAAATCCATGGTTTGCCGGAAACAATTCAATTGGGTGAAAGTGAAATCACACCGGAAGAAGAAAGTAAGCCTGAAAATCAGCAACAAACTGAAGCTCGTAAGGCAGAGCTTCAAGCTGAGCTTGTCAAAAAGTACTATGAAATTTTAGAAAAACAAAAAGTAGAAGCCTTTTCTGCCCTGGAATCTTTAATCAATCAGGCAAAGCAGGATTATATAGCCCTAAGAAACTCAGGGAACAAGACTCCTGCCACACTTGGAAACCTAATGTCGGAATATATGGCAAAAGTAGATGTAATGGAAGCCCAAATGGATAGAAGCTTTGAGACCGTCGTTGGTGCCATGAAACAGCAGCTCATCCAGCAAGGGATGGATGGGGCATCCATAATAAAGGAATACAAAACACAATACAACACCATCAAAGAAGAGAACAGAAAGTTATTTATGGACAAAGCTTTTGCAGCATTAAAGAAATAAGCCGGAGTATATAACAGGATGAATAAAAAACGCAATAACAATTACAATCATCTTCATAAGGAATACTACGATGCACTTGGGGAATCACAATGTGTCTACGAGGAAGAAGGGATTTCCTTAAAAGAGCTATTGGTGGTTCTATTTAAAGGGAAAAAAACCATTTTTCTCACCACAGCGATTATATTGGTGCTGGTACTCTTAGGATCACTGATCATTCCCAACGTAAACCTGACTTCCAAAGGTGAAGTACAAACGGTCATTCAGCTATCTTTCAAAGGGATTGAGAAGGGTATGACACCGGATGGGACTCCTTATGATGTCAATGAGGTAAAGTCTCCGGAGATTTTAAAGAACGCTTTGGATCAAGTTTCTTTTTCAAAAAAGATAGCTGTATCTGATATAAGCAGCTGTATTTCTTTCCAAGGAGTTATACCTGATGATGCTGCCAAAACCCTTCAAAATATCAGTGGGCTTAAGACGGAGCAACTTAAGCTAGATCGGTTGGAGAGCTTAGAAATTTATCCGGACACCTACTTGGTGACCCTCAATGTGGTCAATGGTCTCGGCATTTCCATTGAAGAGGGGAGAGAACTCTTAGATCATATCGCATCTGCTTATCGAACATGGCTCTTGAAAAAATACTCAAATTACAAAGTGTTACCCAATATTTTTACAGAGGAGTACTCTCTGGAGGAATATGATTACATACAAGCAGCAAATTTATTTGACCAACAAATTTCTGAAATATTAAATTATATAGACTTTCATTTTGTAAAATCCGATTATTACAGTGCAACTACCGGGTTCTCGGCAGCAGAATTAAAAAATGCTGTTACATCTTTAAGAGAAATCGAGTTAGAACGACTTTATGCCAACATTTCTGCCTTTTACATTTCAAAAGACGCTACTAAAAGTGTAGCCATCTATGAAAAAATGGCGGAAGATCTGGATAGAGAGTACGCCAAAAGGAACGAAGAGGCTCAGTCCTTAAAAGGTATTATCACCAATTTCAATAAAAATGAAGCGGTGGTATTAGGGGATTTAGGGCAGTCTGTAACCCTGAAGGTAAAAAGCAGTCAATATGATCAATTAGTAAATCAATATATACGGGCAGGTACTCTTGCTTCAGAAGCTTCAGCAGATGCTGATTATTATCGACGGGAGGCTGCAAGCTTTAAAAACGCTGAATTTATTTCCGGTCCGGAAACAGAAGCGGCAAAAGAAGTTGAGAATATCATTGAAAGTATAAAGAGTAAAGTCGTGCATTGGACCAATGTGGTCAATGCCACAGCCTTAGATTATTATAGAACCTTGGAATATGGTAAATATAGCAGACTGCTAATTCCCGCGATGAATTATGAAGCAGGGAGCAATATCAATCTTCTCTTAAACATGGCCATCGGCGTAGCCCTGGGACTTATTTTGGGGGTTTTGATCGTACTGTTTCGAGAATATTTAAAGGAGGAGGATGGACAAGATGCGGCGTAACAAAAATACCTCCGGAACCAATCCTTTAGGGAAACAGATTTTAAAACCGACCATTTATCTTTTAATTATCACCCTACTTTTTACGTATGGTTTGCCTTGGGGATTGTCAGGGCAAGTAGGAATAGCCTCATCTACCATATCGTTAGCATTCGAAGGAATTGGCAAGGGGTTGGATCCCAGAGGAAACCCTTTTAATATCAATGAGATGAAAAGTGATGTAGTACTGGAGGTGGCTTTAGTAAAGGCAGGGTTACAGGATCAAATAAGCATAGAGGATTTTCGCAAGCAGATTAGCATTTCACCCAATGTGCAAAGCAAAGCCCTTGGGGATTTAATGGCGATTCCAAGTCTTTCCGGAAAAACAGAGACTGTGTCACAAAAAATCCGCCACCCCGGTGGGTTTACTGTACAAGTAAAAGATTTGGGTATACCTAGCATTATGGAAACAAAGAAATTGCAAGAAGCACTTTTGCAGGCATACCTGCAATATCTGGAAAATAAATATCTCTTAATAGCTGATACAGGCTCTATTTATAACAAAGAAGAGTTGGATGATTTGGATTATCCGGAGATGGTATCTTTGCTAGGTCAAGAGGCAGATGCATTAATACAATATGCAAGTGGATTTGCCATTAATGCACCGGATTTTGTTTCTAAAACCGGGAGATCCTTTAGTGATTACTGCAAGCAAGCAGAATCCATTAAAAATACAGATGTAAGAAATCTTGAAGCAGTTGTCAATTATTATCCTTTGACCAAGGATGTGAATAGTAGGCTGAAATATGAAAACACCCTACTGAAAAGGGCAAACTTGGCAATGACCAAAAGTTTGGGAATAGAGTATATAATCGCTGATATTATTGAGATTTATGATAACAACAACAATTATTTATTCAATAATGAAACTACTCCCCAAAACATTGTTAGTGAGAATAATGAGTACTATAATTCTCTGACACAATGGTTCGTCAATAGCAAGAATAATAGCATTACTACTCGATACAGAGCAGCAGAAATAGGAAGAAACGTTAACAAACTGAGTAACGGTTTTCAATTGACAGCAGAACAGTATGAAAAGTGGGTTTCAGATACTCTTGCGGGAATACAAGTAATCTATGATTTGATGGATAAGACTAGGGAACAGATCCGGTCTTTGGCTAAAGAAAACTACGAAACCAATATTGGAAATCAAATATCTGTGTCAGCTACGAAGTACCGAGTAAATCATATAGGTAATTTTTTTATCAACCTTTTAATATTTGTAATCCTATATGGCTTGTATTTATTCATAAAAAGCAATAGACCCAAAATGAAGGATCATGAATTATATCAAAAGTTATCTCAATTTTTATCAAAAACAAAGTAAAATGATGGATGGGACAAAGTGGCTTAGTGCCGGCAGTACAAACTCTTATAAATATGGTGAGGCTAAGCCGGAGACCGGGAGTGGATTCGCTATTCAAATTGTGGAGTTCTCCTTAGTTGTGGCAGTGATATTTTTCTCCTATGGGCTCTCAGGACAGTTGATTTATAACAATCCCTTTCCATTTGGAGCATTCGATGGTTTATTTAGCTATACCATAATGGCAGGAGCAGGGGTAACTGCACTTGGAGCAAATAAGTATTTTGCCTTTAAGGAACGACAGTTTTATCAAGTACTTACGAATATCTTGCTTACCATTGTGCTGCTAAATTTTCTTCTCATCGCTTACTTGTATTTTACTCGCTCCTTACGAGTATCTCCATACTATTTTATTGTTGCCGATGTGTCTCAATGCTTCAGCCTTCTGATGATCAAAAGGTACACTACAGTCTATAAGAGAAAGTTATTGGCTCAAAAGGTTTGGCTGATCATAGGTAAGGAAAATGAAAATAGTCAGCTTCTAGAGGAGCTGGTAAAGCGTAAAAATAACCAAAAGACAGAAAATTTGTCCGGTGATAGCGTTGGAAAATTAGGCTTTGTGCCGTACACTACCGAAGATTTACAAAGTCATGTAGACGGTGCAGACTACATTTATCTGACAGATAATTTACCTCAAAAGGACAAGGATCAGATCCTTTCCTACTGTGTTCGTAAAAATAAAAATGTTTATTTAGTACCGGAAACTTATGAAATTGCACTTCAAAACTCTGAGATTACACAAATTGGAGACATGCCCATTTTTGAAATCAATAGCTTTAAACTTACAGAATTACAAAGATTTGTAAAACGATGCTCAGATATCTTTTTTGCACTGATTGGAGTTATATTATCCTCGCCTATCATGATAGGAGCAGCCATTGCCATCAAGCTGGAAGATGGAGGAAAAGTCCTTTATCGGCAAACTCGTTCCGGTCTATACGGCAGAGAGTTTCAGGTAATCAAATTTCGCAGCATGGTTCCGGATGCAGAAAAGAATACGGGAGCTGTATTTGCAACCTCAAAGGATACTCGAATTACCAAAGTTGGAAAGATCATTCGATCTTACCGCATAGATGAATTGCCCCAGTTTTTTAATGTGCTGGGAGGTTCCATGAGCTTGGTAGGACCGAGGCCGGAAAGACCTGTGTTTGTAGACAAGTTTGCCGAGGAAATACCGGAATACAGCAATCGCCTTGCTGTAAAGCCAGGGATTACAGGGCTAGCTCAAGTAATGGGCAGGTATACTACTACAGTTGAAAACAAGATTAAATTTGACTTAATGTACATACGCAGCTATACCTTGCTACTGGATTTCAAGATCCTATTTAAAACGGTAGGAGTGGTACTTACAAAGGAGCAATCAGAAGGGTTTGGAGATTCCGGAGAGAAAAAGGGCAACCCAAATTCGTTACAAATAGAGTTTGAAGATATAAAAAATTTTTTAAATCAAAGCTTGAAGAATCCTCATACCAACAAAAAGTTACCATTGTTTAAAGGTTTCATGGCAGTAGGGTTCTGCCTTCTGCTCATCCTAGGGAGCGTGGTCTTACGATATTCCGCTGTTGCCGTGGGGATGATGAGGGCAATACAGTCCGAGCCGGAGATTGTGAATACCCTATCTCAACCTCAGCCTCAATCTCAAATAGGAGAAATTAGCCAAGTTGAGGGATGGGATGGGAAAAGCATAGATGAGGAACAATCTGATCAAGAAAGTCGGCTTACGAGCCAAGGGGAGGATGCCGATGGTGGAAATGCAAAGAATGAGAATGAGAATGAGAATGAGAATGAGATAGATCAACCTACCGGTGTGGGTCAAAAGAGTGTAGAAGTCAAGCAGGGGGGCTACCCGGCAAAGAGCAGCACCCAGGCTCCGAGTGAGGAACAAAATTCTGAAGGTTTTCAGGGGAATGAAAAAACAGTGCTTTCGGAAGAGAAAATGAAGCAATCTATAGAGAAGCTGACCGTTTCTGAAAAGATGCGGATATTTTATAAGTTCATAGTAAAGATTAGGGCAGAGGATCTAATAGTACTGGAGAATCTGGCAAGAGGTGGATTCACCAGAGAGGAAAAGGCGCAGGCCAAGGAGATTATGAATCGGTGCTTTGACCCGGGGGAGGTGGAGCAGATTAAGAAGATTTATTTTGAGGTGATGGGGAAGTAGGCAGAAAGGAAAATTTAATGAAGAAATATAATACTTTGCACCAGTCCCGCCTTATGCTTCTGATTTCAGAATGGTAAGGAAGCATCTAATGCAGTATGAACCCTTGGTAAGCATTATCATGCCTACATACAACTGTGGAAACTTTATAGGAGAGTCCATTGAGAGTGTTGTTTCGCAGACCTATAAGAATTGGGAATTAATAATCGTAGATGATTGCTCTTCTGATGGAACAGATACCATCGTTGCGAAATATGTAGATGGCTATAAAAATATCAATTATTCTAAATTAGATATCAATTCAGGCCCTGCTATTGCGCGAAATATTGGCATTAGTTTAGCAAGTGGGAAATATATGGCTTTTTTAGATAGTGATGATCTTTGGATAGCAAATAAGTTGGAACAGCAGATAGAATTTATGGAAAGTAATCAGTATGTATTAACCTATACAAAGTATATGCAAATTGATGAATGGGGCAAGCCCAACGGTAGAATGATTCATTCTGTTCCTAAGGTGGATTATAAGAAAATGCTATATCAGAATTATATAGGTAATTCTACAGCAATATATAACTGCGATGTTTTAGGCAAGGTTTACGCTCCAGATATAAGAAAGAGAAATGACTATGCGCTGTGGTTACGAATTTTAAAAACCGATATTAATGCATATAGACTTGACGAAGTATTTATGAAATACAGAGTAAGGGCGAATTCAGTGTCTAGCAATAAGGTGCAGTTAGTTAAGTATCAGTGGGAGCTATATCGTAAGGTGGAAAAATTGTCGAGAATTGAATGTATCTATTACATTGTGAATAATATTGCAAGAAAATTGTTAAAAAGATAGATAGTAAGAGGAGTTAAATTGTGTGCCAACCTAATGTTTCGGTTATCGTACCGGTTTATAACGCAGAAAAATATCTAAGGGAGTGCTTAGATTCCCTTGTTAATCAAACGCTATCAAATATAGAAATCATTGTTGTAAATGACGGCAGTACAGATAGTTCGCCAAGTATTATTAATGAGTATGCGATTAAATTTAATAATGTAGTAGTCGTGAACCAAGAGAACAAAGGAAATGCTAAAGCAAAGGCCACAGGTCTAGATATTGCAAAAGGAGAATACATTGGTTTCGTGGATGCTGATGATTTTGTAAAAACCGATATGTATCAATGTATGTATAAGACTGCAATAGAAAATGATGCAGACTGTGTGATTTGCAATTATAATTTTTATCCACTAAAAATAAAAACAAAAGAGAAATGGTTTAAGGAATATCATGGTCAAATAGATTGGAAATTTATTGAGCGAAATACACAGCTTTGGAACAAAATTGTTAAAAGAGAATTGTTAGAGAATATAAAAATTAAAGAATCTTTATTTAATGGATCCGAAGGGGCATATATAAATGTATTATTACATGCAAATAAAATTATTACTTTACAAGATAAGGAGCTATACTTTTATAGAGTAGGGGAATTAAGTACAAGTTCAAATTATAACAATACAAAGTTCTACATAAAAAATATTGAGGACACCTCCAAACAAGTGAATTATATTATAAATACAAAACATGAACAGGAATTATATGAATATTTTCAATATAGGATTATTTACGCCATCCTTCAGGTATTAATTATAGTAGCTTTTAATAGGGAAAAGCAAGAATATTTAAAATGGAAAAAATCATTACATGAAATGAATTACTTAAAAAATCCATTTTTACGAGAAATTTTACTCGACAATCATGGTTATAAAAAAGCATTTGTAATTCTGTATATTGTTCCCAAAAGCTATTTTTTAACAATGATAATATCTAATTTATATTTAAACAAATAATATAAACTGAAACTTCGCACATAAAAAATATAAAAAAATATGATCTGAACCTTGAAAAATCAATATAAACAGCCAGTTAAGAATGGCAAAATCCTCTTGAATGTGATATAATGTGAGTGTAAAAATCAAAT
>CAYWVS010000056.1:0-20486 GCA_964461765.1 uncultured Anaerovorax sp. | reverse complement strand
GATTTTCCTTCGTACAAAATTTCGTTCATTTCCATATTCCCTCCAATATTTAATGCCTAAAGTTAAACGGTTTTGCGGCCACACCTACCTCCGCAACATCAGCCATTACCCTTTAAGCCTCAATAGAATTTATCCCCATACCTCATTTACACGATCCAACATTTTGCTAATGCCGGGATATATCAGGCGTTTTACACTAAAAAAACATTCATCACATAATGAGACAATTAACCAGGCGGGTACAAACCCAGCCGTTTATTTGCTTAAACAGTATCTGATGAACGCCCTTGTTCTATGCACAACTATTATATAGTATAATAATTCTGCTGTCAACGACCATTAAGCTCACATCAAGCTAGCAAAACCATTGGTAAACCATTGTAAATACGGTGTGACTGGCAGGTGAATTAGCATCCACTTAAAAAAAAACCAAGCAAGTATACTTTGCTTTTTTTATTTTAATATTTTGGGTTTATAAAAGCTTTGGTCTGAATAGCTTTAAGCAAGATAATCTCTGAACAATTTTACGAATTTTGTTATTATTGCAATATAAAAATCAACATGTTATAATTTTTCGATACGAAACACAACAAAGTTTCATCATTCAAATCTTTTAAGCGGAACGTTTTTCAGGTGATAATTTTGTGGGGTTAACTTAAAAACCAAAAAAGAATACAAGGAGGGTTAAGATGCAATTAGAATTATTTTTTAACTTTGATGGCAACTGCCGTGAAGCAGTGGAGTTTTACGCAAAGGTTTTTAAAACAGAGGTCAATAATCTAATGACTTATGGCGATGCGCCACCCGATGCGAATTACACCTTATCACAAGCTGACAAGGATAAAATTATGTATGCCGGAATAAAGTTCGACAACATGTTGGTCATGTGTATGGATATGCCATCAGGAATGCCACTTGTTCAGGGCAATAACATCTCACCAACCCTCAGCCTTGACGATAAGGCGGAGGTTCAACGCCTGTTTAACGAACTGAAAGAAGGTGGCACCGTGGAACAAGAACTTACACATACCTTTTTCAGCGAGTTGTACGGTATGGTGACTGATAAATTCGGTATCGGTTGGCAGATATTGCACTATACCCCCCAAGAGTAATCAAAAATAAAACAAAGTCCGAGCAGGAATACCGTATGAGAAAAAAAGGTCTGAAACCTTCCATATTCAAGTAGGGATGGAAGAATTTTAGGCCTTTGGTTTAAATCGACAGAATCGCAGTATCCAACCCTGCCCGCTGCAAGAAAATAAATAGCGGCAATGAACGGAATTTATCCGGATTTGATTTTAATTAATCGTTACTTAAATTGAATACGCCGTTCAAAAAGCATTTGAAAAGATAGATTTATCTAAAATTCTACGTTAGTAAGTTTTAAATTTATTACAGGAACAATAATTTAAGGAGGCTAATCCGTTGGAAAATATAATAATCAATATGGATTTTTGGACATTTACATGTTATATTTTAAAATAAGGTATTTTATTTTGCAAGTTATCCTGTTGGTTGATGGGTAGATGGCAGTATTTATAATTACTTTCTTGGCTTCAATTTTCTATAAGTATGCAATCAAGTTAGTTGCTTATATCAATAATTTACAGGAGATGATTAATATGTTAAAGCTAAAGTCAATAAAAAAGTCAATAGCATTTTTAATGCTATGGATATTGTTTCTTACAGTGCCCGGCCTTGCACTGGCACAGGAGCACGAAAACATTTGTATCTCACAAACTATCTTACAATTAGATGATGAAAAAATACCCGTATCTGTTTATAAAATAACAGATATTGATTATGTACCACTTGCGGCTATTATTAATTATTTTGGTATGAAAGCAGAGTTCCATAGTAATAGTCGCCATGTTGTATTTCAATATGATGACACCATAAATACAAAAAAAGAATATTACAATATTTTGACTGGTGAAAACCACGCTATCATAGATTCCCCTCACGTAATGGAGTTTAATGGCAACAAATTTAGTGTGCAAAGCATGAAGTTGGTGGATGGGTATAATTTTATGCCTGTTGCAGCATTAGATGATTTTTTTGGATATAAGCTTTTATATGATAAAATACCAAACACTGTAGTAATGTCAAGAGACTATTACAATACTCTTGATAATTCAACTATGGCTAACTATAGCCAGTTTATGAAAGAAAATGTTATTGACTTTACAACTGATGATATGACTCCATTAAAAACAATTGATTTTGAAAATTATAATGTTTATTTAGTTGGAGAAAACCATGCAATTAGTAAAAATACAGATATTCAGTTAAGTTTTATAAAATTTCTTCATAAAAGTTACGGTGTTCGTTTCGTTATCTCTGAATTAGGTTATTGTGATTCTATTATAGAAAATGAATTTCTCAAGACAGGGGATAAATCATTACTTAATAAGCGTATTGAAAGTGTTAGAGGTACATTTGGTTACACAAAAGAAAATTATGATTTTTATACGAAATTGTATGATTACAACCAAACCTTACCGGAAAACGATCGCATCGTTTTGATCGGCATAGATGTGCAACATAATTGGAGAGAAGGACTTGAAGTAATTAAGCCATTTTTAAATAACAGTAAAGAGATGTCTGCCGAAGTAAAAGCTGTTTCTGATATAATAAATAAAGAGGGTTTGACTCATACAGAACTTAAATCTGCTCTTGATATAATTTCAAAAGACAATTTTAAATTCAAACAGTATTTGAGTGAGAATTATTTAAATTTCTGGTTTGGGATACGATCAATCTGGCAAAGCATGGTATTTTATGACAATGATGATTTCTCTGTAAGGGAACAGTTTATTCATGAAAACATGCGTGATATCTACACAGAGTTAGGAATGAATAAATGTTTCGGCATGTTTGGGGGTTCTCATACAAGGTTGGATGGCATGTTCGATGAAGACAAAAGTATTGCTAACTATCTCAATACGGAATTTCAACCCACTAAGAATAAAGTGCTAAGTATCATGTGTATGTATGAGAATAGTTATTATATGGGAAGGGGAACAGGCAATAGCTTTCCCGTTGAACCTAACTATGGGAAAACGTTGAATCGTACACTGGCAGATGCGGTAAAGGGCGAGGTCGGAATTTGCTCTACAGGTCAGATACCTTTTGAGGAAGGAAAATTGTCTGATATGTTTCAATATATGCTCTGTATTAAAAACAGTCCAGCGTCTAAACCATATGGTGATTTGAATGAGAAATAAAGAGTAATAATGAATTTTATATTTTCTTTAAATAATAAGCCTATTCAACATTTTACTTGAACTGCGCATAAGTGTGGCTAGTTTTTTAAAACCAACAAATTAATAAGCAGATACTTCAATTTTAAGTGTCTGCTTTTTTGACGTATTTATCGGATTTTCTCTAGTTTTTGAAGTGCGCATCTGGTTTAAATTTTCACAAAGGCAATAAATGCTTAATTTATTATATAAATGAGATATGCAAGGGTTACCATCATAGGTCTATATGATTTGAGAAAATAAATCGATTACATATTGTACTTCGTCTGGTTAATCGCCTCCAAATCCTTGACAAGTTGTTAACTATATGCTATTTTATATCTATCTATTAAAGAAAGAGGTGTGTTGATGTCGGTCGTGAGATAAGGTAATCATTTGTATCACTTAATGCAGGGTTTTAGCCTGCTAGTTTAGTGTACCCAAAAGCCTTACAAAATGACCAGAGAAGTGTTTATCAACAACTTTTTGTTTGTTTTGCAGCGCAGTGGGTTACTGCGCTTTTTTAGTTGTCAAAAGGCTATTAAGTACACATTTTCTTTACGAAAGGATTTTGAGACTGTGAATATCGATTTGAAAAACTACGGACTATCCGAACGTTTTGAACAGGAAGCAACCATGTATGAGGGCTTGTTTCTTGCCAGAGTTACGGAGCAACACCGTGAATTATACAAAGCAATCAGTGAGTTAGGGGAAATAGACGCCAGTGTTTCAGGGAAGCTCGCTTACAATGCAGACGGTCAATCCGCCTTTCCCGCAGTTGGTGACTGGGTGATGATTGACCGGTTGGACGGAAGTACCGGCAATGCAATCATTCATCAAATCCTGCGTCGCAAAAGCATTTTAGCGCGGCAATCTGCAGGTACGGAAAATGCCGGGCAGGTGATTGCAACCAATATTGACACCATTTTCATTTGCATGTCCCTCAATGCGGATTTTAATATCCGTCGAATTGAACGTTATTTAACAATCGCATGGGATAGCATGGCGACTCCGGTTATCGTTCTGACCAAATCTGATTTGTGTGATGATTTACCTCAGAAGCTTAGGGAAATTGCTTCCGTGAGTATGGGAGCGGATGTCATTACCTGTTCTTCTGAAAACGGGGATGGATTTGAGGAGATTAACGCTTATATCGGTGAAGGAAAGACCATTGCATTTGTCGGTTCATCGGGTGTTGGTAAATCCACGCTGATTAACCGTCTTATGGGGCAGGATGTGCTTGCAACAAAAACAATACGAGAAGATGACGCCAAGGGTAGACACACCACAACCCACCGCCAATTATTGCTATTGCCAAACGGAGGCATCGTCATAGATACGCCCGGTATGCGGGAGTTGCAGATTTATACGGGCAACCTTTCCAAAGCCTTTGAGGATATCGAAGAAATTGCCGCTCAGTGCAAATTTGGCGACTGTTCTCACGGAACAGAACCGGGTTGCGCTATTAAAGAAGCAATCGAAAATGGCACACTATCTGTAAAACGCTTTGAGAGCTATGAAAAATTGCAGCGGGAGGTATCCTATACAGGATTAAATTCCCGTGAGCTTGAAAACGAGAAACTCAACAGGATGTTCAGTGGCAAGGGTGAGTTAAAACAATTCAAGAAATATATCAAAAGCAAGAATAATAGATAAATATGAAAGGAGTCCTATCATGTATACATTTACAAATGAGTTTATTTCTAATCATAATAATTTTGAGTTCGCCAATACCAATATGATGGGTCCAAACGCCATGCGGGTAGCAGAGGAATTGGCTTCATATCTTAATATCAAAGAAAACATGAGGATTCTCGATCTCGGTTGCGGCTGCGGTCTCTCCACAATTTTATTAACGCAAAAATATAACGTATCTGCAGTCGCCGCCGACCTTTGGATTTCTCCTACTGAAAACTATAAGCGTTTTCAATCTATAGGGATTGATGATAAGGTCATTCCAATTTTCGCAGATGCCACTCAAGGCTTGCCCTTCGCAAATGAATACTTTGACGTATTATTCAGCGTGGATGCCTATCACTATTTCGGCGATACTCCGGATATGCTCCCTTCACTCATTCCTTTTGTGAAAAAAGGCGGCTATATCGCCGTGGCTGTTCCGGGCATAAAATATGAGTTTGGGAAAAATGTCCCTGATGAAATGAAACCTTTTTGGAATGATGATGTTGCAAGGACAATACACTGCCTTGACTGGTGGAAAGGCCTATGGGGCAATGAAAAAGGTATTGAAATGATTGACATTCGCGAAATGCTATGCTGCAAACAGGCTTGGGATGAATGGCTTAAATGGTATCATCCTGGCTTGCCGTTTGCATCCGTTGTGTCGGATAGCATAAAAATGATGGAAGCGGAAAACGGAAAGTATTTTAATCTTATTCAGTTAATTGCAAAAGTTATTTAACATTATGATTTTTATACCTTTAACACCCCACGAAATCCCCTGGCAGCATAGTAAGATTCAGCGCCATTGTGATACGTAAAAACTTGATCATACCGTCGATCGCAGAAAAGCGCCCCACCAAGTTTTCTAATTTCTTGGGGTGTAATGACCCAGCTGGAGGTTTTGGTATCGAATTTGCCTAATTTTTGCAGTTCACGATATTGTTCTTCCGATAGAATCTCCATCCCAAAAGAAGCTGCCATATCCATAGCATTATTTTGGGGCTTATTTGCTTTTCTAGACTCCCAAGCGGCTCTGTCAAAACAAAGGCTTCTGCGACCGATTGGACTTTCTCCAGAACAATCAAAAAATAGATATTCATCTGTTGCCGCATTATAACTCACAACATCCGGCTCACCGCCGGATGTTTCCATTTCGTTAAGCGACCACAGTTTATCATTGCTATTTTCTAATTTTGTTTGCAACTTACTCCAATCAAGTTCTTCATGACGATTCCTATTTTTTTCAAAACGTGCTTGTAATATTTTCATTAATTCTTCAGATTGCTCTTTTGATAAGGTCACAGACATAATGCACTCCTCAACACACATAAGTTATTTTTTCCTTATTGTTCTCATACTACTCCGAATAATTAACCTGCCAGCCTATACCAAATTTATCAATGGCAAAACCATACAGCTTGCTCCAAAATGTTTCGCCAAGGGGCATGGGTATTTGCCCGCCCACAGACAGCTTGTCAAACCACTCCGTCAGTTGTATTTTGTCATTGCTGGAAAGTGAAATACTAATGTTGTTGCCACAGATAAATTCCATATCTGGCGGTGAATCCGAGAACATGATATTGTTGCCGCAGACGTCAATACAAGCGTGTATAACCAGTGATTTCATTTCCTCAGACATGGGGAAATCCGGATTTGGCGGCAATTCTCCAAAAGTCATAATCTTTGGTTTTGCACCAAACACTGTGCTGTAAAATTCTACCGCTTCCTTGCAATTACCGTTAAAATTAACGTATGGGTTGATTGTTATCATTGTTATTTCTCCTTTTTTTATTATCTTTATTTTCCATCTCACACCAAACAATCGCATCCCGAATTAAGTTTTCAAACTCTTCAAGATTTAGATTTTTAAATTTAGTTACCCGAATGCAGCTTTTGCCAAGGCTAACCTTACCTAGCTTATCCTTGTACAATTCCGGCAAAAACTTGCGCTCTTTACGAGCTGTAATATAAATGCTGACATTGTTTTTTTGCGGCGCCAGGGAAATTAGCGGCCAAAATCCCCAATCCGTTTGATACTGCTCTGGCATTTTGCCATAACCGATTCCGGAAATGGTTTGTGTATTACAAAACTTACGTTCAAGATTTGGCGCTGTATTCTGAATAAATTCATCAAGCTGTCGGATCACATCTTCGAATTTACCACTCTTAGTTATAAGATCTTCAATGGATGATGCTTCAATGAACATTTTTTCCCTCCTGTTTACTTGGTTCCGTTTCCTTTAATCCTTTACTTTCTTCGCTCAATAACCCTCCTAAAACAGCACGGGTACAAACAAACTTCATTAGCGGTACAAAAAGATAACTATGCTGTCAAAATGTATCAAAGTGTTGGATTTTCTATAGTCAGGGAATTAGACGAAGAATACCTGATGGTTTGTAGTCTTAGTTAGTTCAAAATGAATACAACAAGGGAACTTTGGGCTATTTTAATTAAATATTAAACAACGTACACAATGGATTGACTGTTAAAGTATTTGCTGATTTCTTCTCTTAAAAACCGCTCCCCCTCTTCACGATAAGACTGCTTGTAACAGTATTTTCCCCGACCTCTCCCTGTCATCAATTCCTTATTAAACAATGAATCTTTATTCGGAAATGCTTGCTCGTTAATGGCACGTTGGACATAGCTGTACGTCATAAATATTATTTCAAATTTGACCTGTTTTTTGGATTTTGAGGAAAGCTCTTCATCCAATTTATTCAAGAGTGTTAAATATAACTGTTTCCAGTTTTCCACCATAACCACCGGTGCAATCAAAATCCCAACACTATAACCTGCTTCACACATATCATTTAATGCTCTAATTCTGTGAACTAATGCCGATGTACCGATTTCAATATCCTTTATAATTTCCTCCGGATTGACACTCATTCTAAAGATAACTTTACCTTTATGTTCCAGTGGTAGTAAGTCCTCTACCATAGCAAATTTTGTGGGGAAGGTTATACTGCCCTTACCATATCTTGCAAATTGCTCTATTGTATATTTCAACGAACCGGTGATTTTGTGTTCAATTATTAAATCACTATTGCTACCAATCTCAAACACCTTTTCCGTTTCCGAGGATATGGACTTTTTAATAAGGCGATCCAGCATTTTCTCGTGGTTTACAAATACTCTTAAGTAGGAGCATTTATTATAATTGCACACAAGATAACAATAAAGGCACATGGCAGGACAGCCTGAGGAAGTAAAGGGCACTAAATAGTCGGACACTTTAAAGTTATCCACATATTTGTGGGTTTTTCGAGTGCCGATTATGAGATATTTCTTCATTTTAACAAAATCCTCGTTAGGACGTGTTCGCAGTTCTTCAATATTGTTATGGTTTTGAATGAGAATTTTGGGTATGTCTTTGTATTTTTCCAGCAAAAACTTTCCCAAGGCATATTTGTCTATATCCGGTTCAAAATAAATTATTTCTGGGTACATCCTGACCTCCTATCACATATATTTGTATTATTTACTTTTACAAGATAAATATGTGCAGTGACCTATAATGTTGTTTTCATCAAAAAACAAAACATCGTCATATCGGCGATATTTTGTGTAATTTATTATGCATCCATATGATTTATCTGCGTCTCATTTAAGTATCTGACCGCAGAAAAAAATCTGCTAATTAATTGATAATACTATATATGTATTAAGAAGCTCCAAAACAAGCAACACCCTTTACTTTGGTTGAACCGCCATAAAAGGCAGGCACTCCTATTCCTGAATAAATGCGATTTTGATAAATACCAATATCAGAACCAAAGGATGCTTTTTTCATTTTATTTGACCATACCTTTTCACCGTTAGCTATATCAAGGGCATAAATTTCTCCCGAATAGTTTGAAAGAAAATACAGGTTATTTGTAACTCCGCCTGTTGTCATATTGTTGGTGCCATCTATAATGCTATTCCAAATTATTGAGCCGTTATCCGCATTAATACAGTTTACAGAAATTGAGTCCTTAGGTGCTTTATTCTTGCTCCAAACATATATTCTACCCGATAAATATGTAATGTTGGAGCGTATTCCCTCATCAGGTTTTGATTTAATATGACAATATGTTTTAAATAGCAGCTTACCCGTTCCCTCATCAAGTGCATACAAGTATGCGTCTTTATTCCCTGCACCCACTGCCATTCCGGTTGAGGATTTTGAACAAGGGAACAAAATTGGTGTACATCCAAAATCAAAGTCCGGTCCATCCCTTTTTAATGGTAACCAGCTGTCATTTTCTACTGCCTGATAAAGCCATTCAAAGCTTCCGTCAGTTGATTTGACACGAATTACTGAATCTGACGCTTTCGAAGCAGGGGCACCATAGCTGTTGCCGGTTGCAAAATATAATGAAGTATTCCCCTGTGACAGCTCTAAGCCGCCCCAAACACTGGCTCCTTTTGCAGCATTATCATTAGGGGTAAGGGATGTAGTTTTTCTGCTCCAAATTTTTTTCCCGGAAAACCTGTCAAAGCAAAATACTTCGCCTGTGCAGTCAGGGGTAAAGGACTTAAAAAACAATTTGTTTGTTACATTTACAATTTCCTCCACAGAACATGTGGCGGCATAAATAAATTTTTTGTCACATATTGGAACAGCAAGGCTTCCTGAATATATTTCACTGCTTAACTCAACATCAAACAGCAGTTCTCCCGTTTTTGCCAAAACGGCATATAGTCTTCCGGGGGCACCGTTTGTCAAGGGTCCTCCTTTTTTGCCGCCCACACTTGCCAAATACCAAATGCCTTCTCTGATGATGCCACTTCCGGCAAAGCCGTTCCACATATATGGAAGGGGCTCGCCAAAAAAATAATTTACAACCGGAATTGCCGCCAAGACCGGATTAGCCGTGGGTGCCTCATAAAGCTGCTTCTCGTAAATTTTACTTCCGTTTATCGCATTATAACAATAGATATACCCCTGCCAGTCTGATATGTAAATTCGATTTTGTTCGTATAGCGGCTGTGCCGTCACATAGGAGTTGGTTTCAGCCTGCCATAATAATTTTAATGCACTTACATTGGCACTTGTAATATTCGAATTGTAAACAGCCATAATCATCCCCCTCTTTACAAGTTCATTCCTGTTGCTTTCATTAAGATTTTATTTATTTTCGAAAAAACCCAACTGCATAAGATAGTATAAACTAAACAAAAAATCATTAGGATTGGTATTATATACAAATAATTAAATACTAGGTGAAAAAATCCAAGCAGAATAGCTACTGTGAATATTCCAAGCAGTAAAATAGTACTGCATATTATAATAATTGAAGCTCTTCCTTTTAGCTTGGCACTGCAAATACCAAGGGATAAGCCTATAATTCCATTGGTACATATGAAAAACAAAAATTGATGGGGACTTAAAATAAACAATAATATGGCAACACAAAAATAGCTTAATAAAGCGTATTTGGCATCCATATAGGCAATGATGTAAATCGGTATTGCAGAGATTACCGTCAACCCTACCGCCATTTCACCGCTGTATATGACAAGTATTTCTATTATAAGAACACATGCAGTTAATAAGGATGAAAGCGCAAGTCTTTTATGCTGCATTGTAGACCCCCAGTTAACGGTTTCTTTGGGCATTTTATACAATAATACCCGATTATACAGTATATTATTTTTTTAGAAATAATATTACTTTTCAGGGCATAATATTTTTCAGCTGCACGATGAAAGCAGTTAAGGCTCATAAGTATAATTTTAATTAAAATTTTGAAGTACATTTAACTCTAAATTAAATATTAGTGGATCATAATAAATTATTAAGTTAATTATAACTACTTCTTTTAAATAATTATTGATATTAATTGAAGCAAGAACTTTTAGTAATGAGTTGATGAGGTTGAAATTAGGAGATTTTTATGGATAATTCCGATTTAGCCAAAAGAGTATACAAAATTGCAGATAACCATAATGTTATCTTAAAGGGCAGTATTGTTATTTGTGGAAATTTAAAATGTTTTTTATTTGGTCATTACTGTAAAAGCAATTTATTTTATAAAGATTTTTTTAATATCAGCAAAGATATTTTTTCTGTGAACCATATTGCAAATAAAAATCTTAATACAATAAAAAAACTATTAAAATCTTACGGATATAAAAAAGTCTGGTCTAAGGGTGTTTTTAATGTTTATGGTGATTTACGGTCACTGGCAGTTGCTGCCGGTTTTGGGAAATGGGGAGATAACGGTCTTGTCTCAAACGAAAAATACGGTGACAATTTTTTAATAACTGCAATATTTTTTAAGTAATGACTAAAACTTTTTATTAAAAAACATCGAATAAATTTTTTATTTTATCCCAAATTTCAAATCCGTCACTTCCACGCTGATAGCTATGGTCGTTGGCTGCTTCTGCAACCTGAGCGTAAAGGATGTCTGATGGTGTAACATCGACAAATTTACGAACGCCATCCGGAACATCGCCGTTTTTTAGCTTTCGATTCAGCTCATGATTGATTGATACAAGAGCCTCGGCACGAGTTATGGCGCTGTTTGGTTCAAAGCTGTCAATATATGCATAATAATCATTAGTTTTATTGGAATAAGGATTGATGGCATTGGCCGATAATGTTAAAAACCTGGTAATCATATCCGCATATTCCGCTCTTGTAATGGGATGATTCGGCTGAAAGGAGCTTACTGGATATCCATTATGAAGGCCTGCTTCCTCTATCCACTTCACCGCATCGTAATACCATGCCTGTTTGTTGATATCGGAAAAAAAATTTACCTGTGTTTGATTATATTCATTGGATAAGCGATATAATATTTGCGCCATTTCTGCGCCAGTGAGGAATTTACCAAGCCGTACAGTGTTATCAGGATATCCCACTAAATACGCCTTATGCTCCTGTTGCGATGGCGTGGGGCCAGGTTCAAGCTCTGTTGCCCCCAGTTCAATAATATCGAGTGTTACAGTTTTCCCATTAACCGTTGCAGCCAGAGCCACAAGTGGATGAGACGAAAGCTTTGGACCTTTTGAGATAATAGCGTTATCTACTATAACGTGCTTTCCACTCTCCGAACCATATAACTCAAAAGTATTATCGCCATTTAAATTATTGCTTGCAATGTAGTTTCCAAGATGCTCACCAATTTCAACATAACCTAAATCGTTAAAACCAAGCGTCATAACATCGCGTATATTTCCATCGATAAGGGTAAAAAAGTTATTTTCTGATACAAAGGCTTTACTATATCCAAACCTTGAAAATGCGTTACTTCTCTTATCGCTTATCATAGTACATTCCGTGACTTTTGCACCGTCATGGGTAATTTGTGCAAAGCGGTTTCCACCATCAATATACCCCTTCACATAACAAGAGGATTTCTGAATAAGTCCGTAAACGTCAAATCCAAATCCGGAAGCGCTGGACCTATCAGAATTACCGGCAAAGGACACATCCCCCATCACCTTGGTGAAACAATAAGCAATCTGGCTTGCGTTGTAACTCTGATAAACAAATCCACAGACTACAGCTCCGTTTTGCTCGTTTGCAATAGAAGCGATATTTCCCCCCACTAGAACCGAGCAGTGGTCCAGCGCGGCGTTTTCGTGCAGGTAGCCTGCAAATCCTACCGCTTTTGCATCTCCTGCTGAAGATGTGGCGGTCATGCCACCGATTTTCACTGAGGCGTTTTGGACGTCGCCGATAATCGTTTCTCCGAAACCGTATACGTTGGCACTTTCATCTCCTATGGCGGTTACTTTTCCCGTGATTTCAATATGGGTGTCGGTGTTGTTGCCCCGGTGATTAAAGGAAAATCCGTTTATGGTGGCAATCATTCCACCAACAGCGGTTATGCTCTTTATTTTAACCGTGTTAAGGTCGAAATTTGCGCCAGTTCCAATTTGCATCTCGGAAAATCCAGATACAAAAGCAAACCAGTTGGGGGCGTTACAAATAACGTCCCCCTTAATATTGACAAGATTCTGTTTAAAGGTGTTTGTGGAAATCGAATAACCTACAAAACCCAGAAGATGACTGTATCCCTTGACACTTTCTGCGCTCATATTCTCATTTACGGTTACAGAGCAATTTCTGATTAGACTGTTTTGCCTGATGTCATCAAAAAAGCCCGCCATATGAATATTCAAGGTATTTTCCACGTAAAAATTACCTTCGATAACAACATGGCAATTTTCTATCACAGAATTTTTCACATACATTCCGGTGGATATAAAACCACCAACATATATAGTTCGCTTTGATTTTGTCTGAATATCAAATGAGCCACCGATAACTACATAGCTGTTTATAATTCTCGTATTGTTGTTGGCAACACCCGAAAGAAAACCGCCGTAATTTTCGTTGGTGTCTGTACTGCCGCTGGGAACAAGAATCTTAACATCTCCTCCTACCCTTACCTGGCAGTTTTCAATGAAATAATCGTTGTCGTTGCTTCCTTTTAGATATGCGGCAAAGCCTGAAGCAAATTCCACCCTGTCCACGTTTTGCGCGCTGATGTCGCCGCCGATAGTTATTTTGATATCTCGAAACCACCCAGATATATATCTTCCGAAGCCCGCGGCGGTGTTTTTGCCGTAAATGCCGCCCCAGACGTATATGTCTATATTGGAAATCGCGTTTTCCATGCCAGAAGCATCATCTGTATTGTCACCGTAAAACCCTGTTGCAATGTAGGCGTTATTCTGCACCGTTCCGATATTTTTTACATTTATAGTTACATTTTCAATGGTGCTTTTTTTAATTACATTTGCAAAACCGTTGGCCGTGGACGGTGCCCCGCTGTCAGAGTCCGAGAGAATATCGCCATCAATGAAAACATTTACGCCACTTATATGGCTGTTTTCTATATTTTTAGCCAGCGGACTTCCTAAAACCTCACCGTTAAACTGCACTGTTAAGTCGTGTACTTTACCAGCAAGTATGTTAAACAGCGATGGACAAGGCACATCACAATTTACGGTGATTTTTCCACCATTTCCGTTCAAACTACCGTAAAAATTTCGGTTTGAAACATCGGTTAGTTCACTTGCATTAATAAAATAACTCGCACCGGACAACAAAATAAATTCATTTTCATTTTTATCATAGGAATCGTTTAAAAATTTTAAAAGATCAGCGCTGTTTTTTATTACCACGCTTTCGCTCATCGCATTTGCCGAAGTAGTCTTTCCGCTTTCTCTCAAAGCATTTGCCGATTCGCTTGTCCCGCTTTCACCCAAAGCGTATACCGATGTGCTTATTCCTTTTTCACCCAAAGCGGATACCGATGTGCTTATTCCGCATAGCAAATTAATAATGATTATATAAATAGCAATTTTTCTCACAATGTTCACCTCATCTATAGTTTGAACAAATACATTTATTTTATTTGGATAAAACGCTATTGTTTATTTGACAGTTCGAATCTACATGGAAAGTAGTTTCAGCAAATCCCACACTCGGTAGATATTTGTGCTCTGTTCAACCGTAAGGGCAGTTGTCTCTGGGGAATTCACGGCAAATTATTGTGCTTGATGAACCGACAAATGATATTGGCCCTGAACGAAGAAGATATCTTTGAGAAGATAAATGGCCCACATCATGTGAGCCATTTTGTATCTTATGCTAATAAATCAATAAAATTAGTTAGATTCATACTTCTTGATAGATATTATGCATTGTTTTCCGTCCCATAAAGTTTCGGATACTTTAAAAGATAATTCTTCATCCAACCCTTTTACCATAGCCTCCAATGGATTAAGGCAAAAAATATCGCATGGATTCTGTGTGCCAATTTTTTTTGCGTAGACACATAAAGGACAACCCGTTGCTGTAGCCACCGTTTCATTTTGCGTTTCGCACACTTCCCAATTAGCGCAATTAAAAATTTCTCGAACATTTTGAAAGATGTCTTTAACAGTTGCTGCACCAAACTGGGCAACCATGCTTTTGGCATTTAGCAGTTGCTGTTCCCTTTTTTGTGCGGTAACCTTTTCTAAGATCCCTTCGTCACCATATTGTTTGATGGTGTCTGCATAAAAAGCAATGTAAATTCTTTGAAGCGATTTTAATCTCTCTTCTGTAGTCATAATAAAACCTCCTTAAAATTTGATACACTATATTAGTGGCAAGGAGGTTCATTTTTGTGACAACTATCTAAGCTTTTTCTAAAAATTCTTCCCAATAATTTTTTGGAGGTAATATCTTATCTATTTGCTTAAAGAAACTAATTTTATTGGACATTTTTCTTATTTTTTCATACTCAGCTGGCAAATTAATTTCTTCTATAAGTTGAGCTTTGCGACATTTACACGCAGAGTTTTGATTATATATGCGTCCATCTGATGAAATAGATTATGACAATACTAAAAAGGGTAATGCTCATCATCTCTGCTGTAAAGTCCTTAATTGCTTAAGACGTTTATTACCTTCGGGATATGCTTTTTCAATGGCATTTATAAGCCAATCCATACTTTCGTTTGATAGCAAATGCAAAGTAGATTCAAAATCCATATTGTTTTTTTCTCTATGATAATCAGATTCAATATATGCCGGGTTTGCAATAATAAATAGAATTACTTCTGGGGCTAAGAATGGTATATCCTCATGATATAGTATTGCTTTATCAAGCTCTCTATATATGTCTTTTTCACTATTACAAATGAATCTTCCGTCTATTCGTGTATTAAAAATTATATCAATAAAGTCAAAGTTTTTTTGTTCTTTGTCTAAAATTTCAAAATCAAAGATATTGTCCTCACAAGGCCTTGGTTCAATTTTGAAAAATGAACAGTCTGGTTTTATCGCCCATATATATAGACAGTTTAAAGCTCTCTCATCGTTAGCTTTAGTAATTTTCCTTAAACAATTAGAACAATGCACATGCTCAAAGACATCCCAATCTTTGTTTAAAATATAGTCAATTATCTCTTTTCTATCTTCATAAAAAAATGTTATATCTATATCTGAATGAACGCGTTTTTTTATATTCGTAAATAACTCAAGTGCGTGACCACCACAGAAAGCATAAGTCAAATTACATTCCTTTAAAAAATCATGACATTCGGTAATAAGGTGTTCCATAGTTTTAACCTCTCATTATACAAATTAATTCTTATCTATACTTTAAAAGCTGCAAAACAATTGACAGCTTTTAATAAATTGTAAACCCGTCTTATATGGATATCATTATATTTATCGCTTTTTTCAGTTGGTCTTTCATAAGCATTAGATCCAAACAATATTATTTTATTTGGCTTTCTTTAATAATATCCACATATGATCGAATGTCTTCCCTTTTATAGTTGATTTCATCTTCCGTAATGCCATTTTTTAATATCTTCATTATGCCTTATAAAATAGCATTTTTCAAGGTGATTTTTCTAATTACAATAGTCATTGTACACATAGTGGAGGCCCGATCCGGGCCTAGGGGATCGGATGGTTTTACAAAGGCTCAGGCTGAGAATGGAGCTAAGGCTGTTGGATACTAAACGATCATAATATAAACAAAAGCCCTACGGCAATCGGAGCTAATGAGGGTTGTATTTCGAGCAGGACACGCGCTAAAATTACGCTTTTTGCTCATCATAGGTCCCCACGCTAGTTATGTATAGGAAGACAAAACTCGCAATATCCTTGTTCAACAAGAGTTAATTGGTATCGTTCTAAGATGGGGCGACTTTGGTCAATCTGTTTTCCCTTTTCGGCTAGTACTCCCTCAAGAGAACCCCAAAATTGTTGCACCGCGTCGGCTGTATGCAGGATTTCACAAACAAGATACGTTCCGGCAGGCAAAGCTCCCCTATGGATATTTTTGTCATCTATCACCGTATCCGTAACAAAGCAAACATCATAGCGGCATTCTTCTGGCGGTGTGGTTACAGGATTATCCTGTGCAATACCGTAGATTGTTCCGCTCTCGCTCCAAAGGTTGTGGCTTTTTATCCAATCTTTCATATCCTGCATAAGTTTGAAATTCTGTTCACCGTATGCTCCTTTATGGCGCATAAATAAAAATAAATGAGCAGAGATATATTCTACATTGATTTTCATAGTTTAGTTCCTTTCTATCTGTTCATATTTCAAGGTTAACACGATTTAAAATGTTATTCAACATAACTTTTAAAATTTGTGGTTAGCTTGTGATAATGTCCTCAAATAATTCACTTGAGAAAAAGTCTTATTTTTAAATACAATCTTAGTATGAAAGAAGGATGCTAAACCGGCTGATTGAAACATTGAGGTTTACCACCTAAGAGAATTTACGGAGTAGTCACCTAAAATTTGCCGATGCATTCCAACTGTATTGGCTTAATCGAGATACCGTTAGAGCTTTCCATGGCAATGCCGAAAGTATTATTAGAAACAAAAAAGCGCGCGACCAATAACTGCACCCCCACTACAAGACGGAACATGCAGAGAAAAAAGAGAGTGTCCTTACAGGATACTTCAATCCTATAGGGACACTCTTGCTGGAAGATTTGACGAATAAGATATTTAATTATAGTTGCTAATGTCCTTTAAGACAAATTCATAAAGTATTATAAAAATATCTTAAATGCTTTTAATGACCTTTTAGTTGGAAACACCGAATTAATTTAAGAACTTTTTACTACACGATTGTTTTCTGCAACAAACGGCTCCTTGCTACCATCCGCTTTATAGGTAGCCGGTTCGCCTACAGCTACATTAGCACAGGAAACAGCACCAGACTGATCTGTGGTAGAATATGATAGCTCAAGCTTATCCGTTCTGGGTTCCTTTGCCGTTTCTTCCTCTTTTGCTTTTGCTTCTTCTTCCGGTGTGATAGTCTCGTTTACATTGGAAACTTGATTCATCAAATCATTCATAAGCTTGTTTGATTTTTCATCAAGGGACAGAGCTTGTTCATCTTTCTTTGCGTTTCCACCATCCAGCTTGCTTTCAGTACGCAAAATACTTGCTTGACTTTGCATTTGAGATTTTGCAGACTGCATAATTTGCAGCCTTGACATGGACTGACTGGCGGATAAAATAGATTGCATAGACATTGTTAATTCCTCCATAAATTTTTTTAAAACAGCATATAGATTTGCCTTCCATAAAGGATATCGGGTGCCAATCTCAAAAGATAAACGGGTTTGATACAAGCGGTATCTTTTTTGTCATAAGCGGAGTTGGGGAAGCAATAAACTGAAAGTAAAGGCATCAGCAGCAGATAAACACAAAATTCCCCCATATTTATTAACAACTGCTTTTACATTATCAAGACCTAATCCGTGGTCGGAAGTAATTTCTTTCGGGAAAACTTCGTTGTTAATTACTGTTACATAGGATGGTTTGCTGTTTTCTATTTCAATGACAAGCTGACCTTGACGAATAAAGGAACGAGCCTTAATCCATTTTTCACCCTCATCTAAACGGTTACAAGCAGCTATAGCATTATCAAAAGCATTGCTTAAAATACAACAAAGGTCCACAGGTTCAATAAATCCCTCTTGCGGTATTGGCATTTCAATTAAAATATCAATACCCCCCAACTTTGCCTGTGCATACTTTACGCTTAGTAAGGCATCGGCATAATCGTTGCCTGTTTGAACAGGACTTTCAAACTGCTTAACTGTATCGGTTAAATTTTGCATATAGGAAACTGCCTGTTCTATTCTATCATTTTTAAGTAAACCCTCTAAGCAGATCAAATGGTTATTGATATCGTGCCTAAATCCTAAAAATCTTTGCCACTCTGCTTCACGGCTTTTAAAATTTTCTAACTGCATAACATTAAGCTGTTCTTTTAAAGATACATTCACCTGCCTGTCCACGGAAAAAATGGCAACACCGACAATCACTGTGCCAATGGTTGCAAATGCAAATGATGTTAAAGCAGAGGGAAAAGAGATACTTCCCCCACCTATCATAAGGGTACGGTCATAAGCAGATAAAATCGCAATACATACAAAGACAATAACTGCTGTTAAATAAATTGTATAATCTGGAGGCAATTCTTTTCGTAGATTTTGAAAGCGTTTACCGACATACTCCATGATGACACCACACAATAGTAAAGAAAAATATTCAAGAACCTTTAAAGTCATTGATAACCGCTGTGGTTCATTCGAAAAAAAACAATGGGCAAATGGGAGAAATATATAAAAAAGAATTGGTGTAGCAAAAACCATCAAAACAGCAATAAAAGTTTTCTTAATAAAGTTGCCTTTAAAAAGAATGGTATACAATACGAAGGAAACGAGCCCATAATAAAGCGTGTTTTCCCAAGGACTTTTTAATAAATGCGCATATAGGTTTAACCAACCTACAAAAAATTTGATGAAAAGCATAATCATTAGAGTGAACAGTGCAGAATACTTACGGCCGAGGGTTTTGTTTGCCAAACGATATTCTATAATGATCGTCATTAGTAAAAGGGGTAATGCTTTTAGCATGGTTGATAGTACATCCATTACATCCCCCCCTTTTCACGTAGAAAAGCCAGAAACTCCTTGCCGAACTCAGCAAATTTTCTCCTTGCTATGGGAACTTTATTTCCGCTTTGGAGAATTGCTGTTTCCTTATCATATTTCCTTACTTCTGCAAGGTTTAGAATGTAACTCTTATGACATCTAAAAAAACTCTTTGGCAAGGTCTTTTCAAGCTCCTCTAATCTACCGTTAAAGGTGAAAATCTCATCTTGGGTGTGCAGTGAAATTTTTCGGCCAAACACTTCAACAAACTTGATTTGCGAAAAGGGGACACGATGAACCTCTGTGCCGCGCTTGACTGTGCAGCATTGTTCCTGTTGAATTGTAAACTCATCGACAATTTTCATTATGACACTTTTAAGTTTTACTATATCTAGAGGCTTTAATAGATAGTGTGAAGCCGAAACATCAAATGCTGAAAAAACATATTTGCGGTGAGATGTAAGAAAAATAATACGGCAGTTGTTGGATTGTTTTCGAAGTTTCTCAGCAGTTTCAAGTCCGCTTAATCCTTGCATTTCAATATCTAAAAAAACAATATCAAAAAAACCAGCATCGATTAATCGTCTACCGGTCTGAAATACGGCTACATTGTATTCTATGTGGTTGTCTTTAAGTATTTTTTTAATCTCGCAATTTGCTTGTTGTGCAAAGAGCAAATTATCATCACAGATTGCTATATTTAACAAATTTTTCCCCCAACTGTCGTATTGTTATGCTTACTTAAGCATAACATTTCTCAAAAAGATAGTAAAGTTTATTGCTACAAGCGGCAGTAAAAATGTTATAAGCGGTATTTCTTTAGAGAATAAATAATGTATATATAATATAATAAATCTATATAAAAGTCAAATTGCTAACACTGTTTGGGTCGTACAACAGGTGGAGCGGAGAGGTTTTTTAGGAATAGAAAACGCCTTCCTTTCGTCAGAATATACAGTTCAATATACAGTTCATATACAGTTCATATATTGAATTTTGGCGACTAATGTGGTAAACTTTAGGATAAAAAGAAGCTCTACCTTCCTGTGAGCTTCAAGTGGACATAGTTATTCTAATCCCGCCATCGGTGTGTTTTCTGCAAGATAAAATTCCCCACTTTTGCAAAAGTTTTTTCCCCAGGCACC
>CAYWVS010000055.1:0-20540 GCA_964461765.1 uncultured Anaerovorax sp. | reverse complement strand
GTCAGAAATATGTTCTTGATGTACCTCTTTACAGGCAGGAGCAGGAATTTAAAAGGCGTGATATCTTGCTTTCAAGACAAACTATGTCTACATGGCTAATGAAATGTGCAGAAAGTTGGCTGACTCCCATTTATGAAAGGCTTAAAGAAGAGTTTTTAAAATGCAGTGTAGCACATTGTGATGAATTATGCGAAGCTTCGCATAATTCATCTTATGTGTAGTCCCACGTTATGTAGAGTCAGGTGTTACCGGCTTGATAAATCAAATGTATGCAATACTCCGGCTCTACATAATAGTTAGATGTTATTTTTGAGCCATTCGAGAAGTTCTTCCTTTTCACTACAAGAATAAGGCCGGATAGAATCTTCCAACTGAGTCGTTGCCTCAATAATATACTTCCTCTTTAGCTCCGGGTTGCATTTGGCGTATATTTCAGTCGTGGTAACCGATGAATGACCAAGAAAATCCCGGATATATATTAAGTTTACCCCGCTTTCCAACAGATGCATGGCCTTAGAATGCCTAAAAATGTGCGGATGTATAGACTTAGTGAGAATGAACGGATCAGCCCGTCTAGCTGATTGCAGGTGCTTTTTCAGTATGTATGCCACTCCCGAACGCGAAAGAGGATTGCAGGAACGGTTACTAAAGAGCGGTTGATCAGGCTGGGTCATCCTGTAGCGTTCCACATACTGCCGTAATATTTCAGAGGCGTTGATACTAATGGGGATGACTCGTGTTTTCTTTCCCTTACCCGTAAGAGTGACAGTATTTGGCCTTCTGAAAGATATGTCTCCGAGATGTGTATCAATTAGTTCCTGCACACGGCAGCCAGTTTCGTACATAAAGGTAAGGATCGCTAAGTCCCTAATACCGTCTAGCATGGTGTCATTGGGTTGTTTCAAGATGGACGCAATAGCATCTGTTGGTAGATATTCAACTGTGGGGGTCGGCGCACGTTTAATACGCAATTGTAAGATGTCCTGACAGTCTTTGCAATTTTCAGGAAACCTGCGGATCACATAGTTGCAGAAAGATTTCAAGGCGGCAAGGCGTTGGTTACGGGTACTGACGCTACAGTTCCTTTCCTCTTCCAACCAGTCAAGAAACCTTGTGACCTTATCTACTGTAAAAGCTGACATATCAAAGTTTTTGGGCTTACAAATACCACATTCCTCAAGGTACTTGATGTAAAGTACGAAAGTGTCCCGATATGACTTCAATGTATTCTCAGAAAGCCCGGCCTCATTCGATAGGTATCGGCTGAAAAAATCGGTCACCATAAATCCCATTTGCTTTTTCATAATGCACCAACCTCCGGGAAAATGAGATTCGCATCTTTCGCACCGTACTTTAGGACATCAATGAAGTACTGCTTTGTCAGTCGCAGATAGATTTCTGTTGACTCAATACCCTTGTGCCCTACATAAATGCTCAGTGCCGGCAGTGAGCAGTAGGGATCCATCCCCTTTGTGATCATTTGCTCCAGTGCATGGACACAAAAGGTATGCCGAAGGTCATGTACTCTAGGGAATAAACCACTTGACAGCGGTTCAATTCCTGCCTTTTTCAACAATGACCTAAATGTGTTCCGAATAGTTACATCAGAATATCTCTCGCCACGAAGAGCCGGAAAGAAATATGGATTGCATCCACGTTGAACCCTACCATCATAGTAGAGAAGGTAGTCACGCAATGAATCGGATATTGGAACCAAGCGTGAGACATTGTTTTTTCCATTTCGGATGGTGATGACTCCCTCGTCCAAATCTACATCAGTGCATAGCAACACCAAGGCTTCACCGATGCGTAGCCCGCAGCCGTATAGGATGCGGATGACGGCGGGATGAATATAGGGCGTATTTACGAACTTGTTTCTGTTGGGCCCGATCCTGTCAGCATGGTAAAGGATGGATTCAATCTCGCTCTTGGTAAATACATAAGGCATGAAATCTTTTGGAGTTTTCACCAATACCTTGGGGTGGACGTAAGCATCTATACCCTGTAGTTTCAGAAAAAGCCCGAATTGTCTTATCAAGGACTGCTTCATGTGGATAGTTCTAGGGCGTTCCATGCCAGAACCTATCGTGTATGAATACGTAACCTCGGGTGTCAGAACCCAAGTTGAGTTCGCTGTAGAATGAGTGTAGATGTATTGGAGCATGGTGTTGATAGAAGACTGATCACAATAAGAACACTTAAAGCCTAAGGATCGTTTGTATTTTACGTATGACTCAGCGATAGTGCGGATGTGCTCAGAAAATGGATATTCACCGTATTGTTTCATGGGGCACCTCCAGTGCGATTCGCTTTAATGTGTCCAAGTCAATGTTCAGATAAGCCCTAGTCGTGTTGAGATTGGTGTGACCCAGAACATCCTTAATGATGTGCATCGGTGTGTTGTTATGCATTAGGTTGCTTGCCAGAGAATGGCGCAAGGCGTGGGGACCGTGTTTACGCTTTGATATATCAATACCTGCTTTTCTAAAATATTTAGATACGAAACTATGGACGCCGGTATTGCTAAGCGGCGAATAACTGTTTTTAATCCCAACGAAGATGTTCGAGCGCGAGCATGCTGGACGTGCATTTTTGAGATAGTCAATAAGTGCATAGCGTACGTTTTCCGGCATGGGAAGCTGCAGAAAAGTCTTCGTTTTATATTGATTAAATTCGATTGTGCCACGCTCCCAATGCAGATCCTCCATCCTCAGCTTGCAGATGTCGCTGGAGCGCATCCCCAACTCATAAGCGAGTAGAAGAATGGCTAAGTCTCTCTTACCAGACATCGTTGCTCTATCAATTGCCGAGATGACCTGCTTGATTTCTGCAACTGTATAAAAAGATAGTATCCTTTCACGTTTGTTCGTGAAGATGACGGGGAACAGTTCATTTCCAGAGTATGCAGCGAGACCTTCTTGATACAGATAGTTGAAGAAGTGCCGGAAGATAAAGAGTCGTCCACAAATTGTTGCATGAGCCAAGTTGCCTATTTGGTCGATATGATTTGCAATGTGTTTTTGAAGGCAATCGCAAAAATCGTATACTTCATTATCTCCCAGATAGTTTATGAGCTGCGTCAGGGCGATCCGTTTTCCTTCGATTGTCAACTTAGAGAGGGTTGAAAATTCTTCAAGATGCAGGTACTTACTTAAGATAGTTGCGTATTGATAATATTGAAGCATTGTTTTGGGCATTTAATGCACCTCCTTTTTATTGAAGATGCACTAAAAATTATGTGAAGTCAAGTTCACTTAAATTCCGTATTTATCAGAAATGAAAGACCTGACTCTACATAACGTGGGACTGCACATAAGACGAAACCACCGTACAGGTTTTAAAAGAGCCCGGGAAAAAGCCTCAGTCTAAAAGCTACCTGTGGCTTTACCGAAGCGGCGGATATGAGAAAAGGGCCATTGCTATTTATGATTATCAAAGTAGCAGAAGTGGAAAGCATGTAGCTGAGTTTCTTTCAGGATTTTCAGGCTATATTCACTGTGATGGATATAGCGGATACAAGAATTTATCCGAGAAGATTACCCTTTCTCTTTGCTTTGCCCATGCTAGGAGAAAGTTTTCTGAGGCAGTAAGCATCTTGACTCCTGAGCAGAAGAAGGAATCCAAAGCCGTAATCGGACTTGATTACATCAATAAGCTCTTTGAAATAGAGCGAGACCTTAAGGGTAAACTGCCGGAAGAACGATATAAGGAGCGGGAGGAGCGAGCAAAGCCTGTTCTTTCGGAGTTCTTTACGTGGCTAAATAGTTTTAGTGCGAATTCTAACACTCATCTTGGGAGAGCAGTCAGCTATACATTAAATCAATGGGAAGGTTTAAATACCTATCTTTTAGATGGGCGACTTGAACTATCAAACAACATGGCCGAGCATATGGCAAAGAGTTTTGCAGTGTGTAGGAAGAACTTTCTTTTTTGCAACACACCAAGGGGCGCAAAAGCCAGTGCTGTAACTTATAGCATCATTGTGACGGCAATGGCTAACGGCATAGATCCATTTGAATATCTTACCTATATTTTTAGAAAAGCCCCTAATGTGGATATGCATGATCCTGCTGAAATAGAGAAGCTACTGCCATGGGAATATGGGGTTGAGAACTCTAAAACCAAATAATATGAAGTCTTTAAGATACTAAAAAAATATATCAGTGTATGATTATTAACTATGACATACTCTGATTTTATATTAGCTGTAGATATTTTATTAGTGTACCTTTTGAATTGACGCTTACGAAAAAACAGATGAAGACTTTGATAGTCATGCAAATTTCAACGCAATTATACAGCAGATCTCAGACATTAAAGAAATTTCAAATAATTTGCATTCTTGAGATTGACATAAGCCAAAGAATCATGTAGCATTTAAACATAATTTGCCAATAATTTTAGATTTGCCAAGTGGACGCGAAGTAAGTAAAGAGAACATAAATGAGATGATGACTATTCTGGCAACAGACTTTATAAATCACCAAATCATAGCTTCTTTATCACTCAATGGAAAGATAGAACTTATGAAAGAAAGGTTGAATTCCATTATGAATTTCAAAAAAAAATCTGTATTCATAAGATGCGCAGCACTTATGTTGACATTATTTTTTATGTGTGGATTTGCTGTGACAGGGACTAATGCGGGAGGTAAAGCGGCTGGATCATATACAAATTATCCCTCATCCATAGACACGAATGAGAAAACAATGAATCAGCAGAAACAACAAAACGCTTCTGTTCCATCGCCTATAATAGCACCTAACCTGACTTTAGTGGAAAAAGAATATACAGAAGCCGAAATAGATTCTATGAATATATCGGGCGTTGTGGTAGAAGCTCTTTCCGAAAACGTCTCAATAATAAGAAGAGGTGATAGATTAAGGGTAGAATACTACACTCATAATCTAAATGATTATACTCTTCAAAATGAACTTGATGATAGCGGATCGTTTTCGGAGCTAACCTTGCGGCGCATATCTACTGAGACTTCCGAAACCACTGCGCGTATCGTAATCATCACAATTCCCGAAAATATTAATTTTAAGACAATTGGTGTAAACACAACCAGTGGCAATATCCACTTTGAAAACTGTGTGGGGGAAAATGGGGTTGTTGACACATTGAGTGGTCAAGTCTTGATAAATGGCGGCTCCTTTACAGAATTTTTCTCCATTAAAACCAATTCTTCCACTGCACTTATTTCTGGGACAATCTTGCCGGTTCGAGGCGTTAATTTTACCAGCGCGGAATTTCATACAGAAAACGGTATAATTATGTTTCAGCCAGCAGGCAGCGTATGGGACCATCGCTATAGACTTAAAACAGGAGAAATAGCACAAATATTCGTCAACGGTAAACAATATCTAGGCGGAGGCGGCAATATCAACAACTTTTCAAGAAGTCAAATTAATGTGGAAGTCTCCAATAGTGGTACCCTAATTGTGCAGGATTTTAGCATGGGGAAATTGTCGATAGAAACTTCCCCGCATCAGATACTTAAAAGAAGTCTTACCAACAAAACAATACCCAGGCTTGGTTATATGACCATGACTGACTATTATCTTAAAGTTTGTGAAAACTAAATTTTCATTGTAAATTGGTAACTGAAATTATCATATTATTTCTATCAAGATCAATTTATTTTTTAAATTGATTACTAAACGATACTATAAACTTTTTTGGATACACGTATAATGTATAGTATCTCCTTACTCAACCTGATAGATGTTTTGGTGGAACCAAGAGGTTGTGAGTTTGATTTTCCAGTAGCTCTATAAAAATTAGGTGGAAATGTGTGTAAATATTTTATCTGTTTTGGTCTAATTTTTTATGCTGTAGTAAAAAAACGAGAATTTAAAAAAAAATTTTTAAAAAATTAAACCTTACGACAAATTAAGACTGCATTTTTATAGATGTCTTTTTGGGTTTTTAGGGGCTTGGGGGATTTGAACTCGTACAGAAATGATAATTTAGGTTTAAAAGCACTTCATTGTGACTGAGGGTTTGCAGGGAGATGCTTTTTTTATTGTAAGGGCTTATGGAATATGTTAGAATGTGCGAAATAGATGAAGATATAGAAAGTACACTTAATAGCAATAATGGGAAGTCCAAATAATAAAGAATATTACCTGTTAAGGTTAGCGGATTAGGGGGGCATTTATTGAAAATTGTCATTGAAGAATTACAGTGTGGAGAAGAAGATCAAATAATTGTCAAGTGCCGCCAGATGACACCTGAACTTCTCCGCGTGCTTGCTCTGCTAAAAGCACAGGACATGCTTGTTGCCTATGATGGCAATGAAATCCATCGTGTGTCGCAGGCGAGTATCTATTATATTGAGGCGGTGGACAACAAAACATTTCTGTATTGCAAGGATAAAGTATACAAATCCAAGCAAAAGCTGTATGAACTGGAAGAAAACCTTGCAAATACCGATTTTCTAAGGGTATCAAAGTCCTTAATAATAAATTTGAGTAAAATCAAATCACTCAGCCCTGCTCTGGGCGGACGATTTGAGGCAGCACTCGACAATGGAGAAAAGGTGATTATTTCAAGACAATACGTTAGCGATTTGAAAAAAAGATTAGGTATTTAGGAGGAGGCCAAATGCGCATAGAAGAACTGCTCAAAAAAATACTTCGTTCCTTTTTTGTGATTACAACAGGAATTATTGCATCCATGTATATATTCTGCCTTATATTTAATCCTGCTGCCAGTTTTACGCTGAATGACATTGGCAGGATATTGATAATGGCACTTGCCAGCAGTTTGCTGTTTTTCATATATTATTCGCACAAAGAGCTTGACAAAATACAGATGTTAATTCGTCAGGCAATTCATCTTCCGGTCTTATTGGGTGTCCTTTTGTTTTTTGCTTGGCGTTGGGATTGGGTTAATGTGAGAAATCCAAAAGAGTGTGCAATTCTCATTCTACTTATCATAGTTGTATATGTTGCCGTGCTTGCTGCCAACACCTATCAAGACAAAAAGCTTGCGGATAAACTAAATGATAGTTTAAAAAAGCGTTACCATTCTTAATTGATATAAAGCCTCTTGGACGGTTTGATGTTTACAGCTTACCGCCCCTTTTTTGCAACTTAGTAGCTAAATACTACAGCATACTGTTACCCCTATTG
This sequence comes from uncultured Anaerovorax sp., assembly GCA_964461765.1. Lineage (GTDB taxonomy): Bacteria > Bacillota > Clostridia > Peptostreptococcales > Anaerovoracaceae > JAVVUJ01. Next base: position 13,401 of record CAYWVS010000055.1, on the reverse strand, counting down.
CGCTAAGCGGTGTCGGTCGCTATACTGATTTTTGAAGGGGGAATTAAGCTATGAATAAAATCATCGAAGTCACAAAACTTGAAAAAAATTATGGCAACTTTGCCGCTGTGAAAGGCATTAGTTTTTATGTTGAGCAGGGAAAACTGTTTTCTTTTCTAGGTCCCAATGGGGCGGGGAAATCAACCACCATCGACATTCTTTGCACACTACTGCAACCAAGCGGTGGCAATGTAACGATAGGCGGTCTTGACCTTCGTCATGAAGGTCAAGCTATACGGCAAATGATTGGAGTGGTGTTTCAGGACAGTGTGTTGGACGGATTGCTTACCGTCAGAGAGAATCTGACCATCAGGGCAGGACTTTACACATCCGATAAAACCAAGATAAAAAACGCAGTATATGAAGCCGCCGAGGCGGCGGAACTGGGTGAATTTATTGACCGGCCATATGGTAAGCTTTCAGGTGGTCAGCGCCGCAGAGCAGATATTGCAAGAGCACTGATTAACACGCCAAAAATACTGTTCCTTGACGAGCCCACCACGGGTCTTGACCCTCAAACCCGAAAAAGCATTTGGAACACAATCCGGCTACTTCAAATGAAAACAGGTATGACGATTTTCCTCACAACCCATTACATGGAAGAAGCCGCCGAATCGGATTATGTTATTGTTGTTGACCACGGAGAAATTGCAGCCAAAGGTACACCAACTGAACTCAAAAACCAGTATGCCGCAGATATGCTAAGACTTACAGTTTCCGATGAAACCCCTCTGCGGCAGGTCATGCAGGAACTGGCACTGGACTTTACCAACTTGGCAGGAGAATTTGTTATCCGGCTCACCGACACTATGTGCGCCATGCCTATACTGGAAAGGTGCCAACCATATATCAGTAGTTTTCAAGTCTTGCAAGGTACAATGGACGATGCCTTTATTGGCATTACGGGGAAGGAGCTGCGGCAATGAGAGTTTTTATGATACGCAATTTGAAATTATTCTTTCGTGACAAAAGCGCAGTATTCTTTTCACTACTTGCCATTTTCATCATTATTGCTCTCTATACTGTGTTTTTAGGGGACGTATGGCTCACCGAGGACATGAAAGGGATTCAAAGCCCAGATGTTTTGATGAATAGTTGGCTTGTTTCAGGTCTTCTGGCTGTGGCATCGGTAACGACAACAATGGGTGCATTTGGTGTTATGATTGATGATAAGGTGAAAAAGATTTACAAGGACTTCAATGCTTCACCCATCAAAAGAAGTGCCATAGCAGGTGGATATATCGGAAGTGCGTTTTTTATTGGCGTGATTATGTCGCTTATCACCGTTATTGTTGCCCAAATTTACATGGTATGTAATGGCGGAGACCTACTCAGCATTAGCTCAGGATCAAAGGTTTTCCTGTTGGTGCTTTTTACAACCATGGCAAATACTTCTTTGGTCTGCTTTATCGTGTCATTTTTCAACACTCATAGCGCATTTACCACAGCCACAACCATTATTGGCACATTAATCGGATTTTTAACCGGCATTTATCTCCCTATCGGAGCGTTACCTGAAGTGGTACAAACCTTTATCAAAGTGTTCCCCGTATCTCATGCGGCTTCATTATTTCGTAGGGTGCTGATGGAAGCACCTATGAAGGCTTCATTTGAGGGAATACCAGTAAGTTTTTTAAATGATTTCAAAGAGTATATGGGTGTAACATTCAGCTTTGGTGGGTATGAGGTAACACCAATTGTCAGCATAATTATTTTAATAGGCACAGCAATTTTGTTTTATGGTCTTTCACTTTTGAATATGTCAAGAAAAATCAGATGATAGTAAACGCAGGTTATGAGGATAACACCAACTTCACAGTATATAAAAGCTTGCTTATAATTTGCATTTGTAAATATTGTAACGGAAATTATCATCTTAATGCTATCAAGATTAATTTATATTAAATAGCACTGTGGACTTTCTTGTGTTCACAAAAGATTCCGCTGAGGATAGCATAGAGGTTCGCGTGCAGAACGGTGATGTTTGGCTTACACAATAGGCTATAGCTCAGCTTTTTGATGCTGAGCGTAGTGTAATCACAAGCACCTTAAACATATCTTTGACAGTGGGCAATTAGATCAAAATACAACTTGTGCAAATTTTGCACAAGTTGTCGCTCAAAATGTTTAAGATGCTGTCCACACGGCTAAACTCCTGCTTACCTTCGTTCTTTAAGATAAGCGGTTTAAAAGACGCTGAACCTCCGTTTGCTGATAAAACAAAGTGCAGCCTCCCTCGTGCGGTGCGCACTGCGCTATTTCCCGCAGACCCTGAAAAAACTCTGATGCAAGCACATCCTTCATGGGTGTTTGGAGCAGGTTGTGTTTAGCGTACGGTGAAAACGGGCAGGGCTGCGCATCACCGTCTGGACTAATGTGAAAAAATCCCCGCCCGGATGCAAGGCATCCGCCCATAGCCTGTTCATCCCCAGGAAAGGACAGCACGATCATTCGATCAAACTGATTTTTAAGTGCTGCACACTGTTTCTGCAAGGATACAGTCTCCGAAGTTGTCAGAACAAGATGCTCTGTGTTTTCTTCCGTCGGAACATATTCCACATACAAAACAAGCCCGCAGCCTTGGTCATACAATGAGGTGGCAAAGGCTACATCCGTTACCTGATGTAAATTTTTGTTTGTAACCGTAATAGATACCCCAAATAGAATGCTCCGCCGCTCCAGCTCAGCTATAGCGCTTTGAATTTGTGCGTATGTGCCGTTTCCTCGGCGGGAATCCGTTTCGGCTGCTCCGCCTTCTATGCTGAGTATCGGGACTAGATTTCTGCATGTGTATAGTAACCGAATAGCTTCTTCATCCAAAACTGTGCCATTTGTAAATACGGGAAACATCATATTGGGAAACTCCGACGCAAGCGCGACAATTTCCCGACGTAGCAGTGGTTCACCTCCCGCCAGCAAAATGAACGAAACACCTAATTCAGATGCCTGCGAAAAAATAGACCGCCACTGATCTGTGTCCAAATCTTGTTTACCGGATTCGCCAACGCATCCCCCTGCACGTGCGTAACATCCTACACACCGCAAATTACACTGCGACGCTATGCTAGCAATTAGAAAGGCGGGAACAGAGCGCCCCTGTTCTTCGTTCCGCGTGCGAATACGCGCTTGTTTGTGCATGGAAGGTAGTATGTTGGCTAAAAAAGTCCGGCCAGCCGAATTTCGCAAATAAAAACGTCCGGCAGTCTTCATAATCGTACCAATTCCCTGTTCCATAAGTGAGCTAATTTTCATTATGATACCTCTTCTCTAATTTGATAGACCAAAGCAAACTGTTCTACATGCTGCATAAGAAGCGACAACGCTTCTTCTTCCCGCTCAGGCATGTTGTCGTATTGACACAATAGCAGGTAAAACGGCGCATAGAATTGCAATGCAATAATTTGTGGCGACCCTTGGCGGAAATACCCTTGGCGAATCATCTCTGTAAAGAGCTGTGTTTGGAAATGCATGGCGTCGTCGGTAAACCAGCTCCGAAATGTTTTGGCTGCATCGGTATTCTTATACTGTTCAATCATAAGCATCCGCCGAAATTTGGCAGCCGATGCATCACGCAGGAAAAACAGAAAAACGGCCTCGCACGCTTTCTTTAGCCACACCAGATCGTTTTGTCCATACTCTTTTGCGATGCTTGCGATCTCTCCCTGCGGCAACCGGTAAAAAGCCACTGTTTCCTCAAACTTTTGGTTCATGTGTTCAAGCAAAGTATCATAGATATCTTGCTTACTCTTAAAGTGCTTATAAAGAGAGCTGTCCTTAATGCCCACTGCGCCAGCAATTTGCTTAACGGTGACACCTTCATATCCACAAACCGAGAAAAGATCTAAAGCTTTTTCTAAGATAACATCCCGTGTATGATTATTTTTCATTTAATTTCTCCTGTAACTCAGGCTAGCGTTTATTAGCTTAATTATAGATAGTAAACGCTAGCCTGTCAAGACTAAACTTACTCTTATTTTTCACGGCCTTTTATATTAATTGAATTCATCAACGGTTGCTCTCTATCCGTGTTTGCAATGACTTAACTGCCGAATGATATAATACCGTAAAGAAGCATGTTAATAGTATTTTTAGAAAAACCAATGCAAATTCCCGAATAGATTTACTAAATAGTATTAAGAAATAAAAAAAATCCTTCAAAAATTTAAATTTGGTACTTAGGTGTAATATTTTTCTTGTACATTTAGTACTATAATTTCCTTTGTAAATGACAATAACGTTTTATTAATGCACATGAGGACATAAGGAGGTTAAGTATTTATGATTAAAAAACTGTTATCAATTGCAATAGCTGTAACAATCCTTTTTTCGGTTACTGCTTGTGGAGCACCATCAAAAGAGATCGCAGATATTGTAATAAAAAATGGTTGCATCTATACTGTAGATGCTCAGGCTACTGAGGCGGCAGCATTGGCAATTAAAGACGACATGATTGTATATGTTGGCGATGAAGGAGGAGTGAATGAATTTATCGGAGAAAATACTGAGGTTGTTGATCTAAATGGGGGCATGGCCCTTCCGGGATTTATCGATAGTCATGGTCATCCGGCGTACTCAGCCAATGAACTGTTTATGTTATCTCTTTCGGAATGCACATCCGACTTAGAATATGTTAAAGCAATTAAGGATCATTTTGAAAATTATCCCAATAGCCAAAGTATTGTAGGTTATGGTTGGGATCGGCCGGTTTTTAAGAATTTACAACCAACAAAGGAAGTCCTTGATGAAATCTCGGAAAACATACCCATTGTAATGGCAGACAGTGGTTTTCACGTTCGGTGGCTTAACTCCAAGGCACTTGAAATCATGGGGATTAGTAAGGATTCAAATATCCCGGAAGGTGCCCTTGTAGAAAAAGATTCAAATGGCGAGCCTACAGGTTTGGTTTCAGATTATCCGGGAATTGGAGATGTATTTCAGAAGTTTTCAGTTGACCAATTTGAAGAAGCAGTGCAGTATTACCAAGAGATGGCGCATCAATATGGAATTACTACAACATTTGAAGATTTTCCTAGAAGCTATATTGAGGGCATCCAGGCATATAGCAACTTAGAGGCAAAGGATCTTTTGAAATTAAGAGTTGCTTGCTATGTTCGTGCAAATAAAGATGATAGTGTTAAAGCAAAAGTCGCTGAAATTAAGGAATTTAGCAACGTTTATAAAGAAGGATTGTTTCGAGTTAAGGGAGTGAAAATATTTATTGACGGAGTTTTAGAGGGTGGAACGGCTTATTTGAATCAACCCTACTTAAATAATCCCAATTCCTTTGGAGTTTTTAATTGGGAAGGCAATGTGGATAAACTAAATCAATTATGTGCGGAGGCTGATGCAAATGCGCTCAATTTACATTTTCATGCCATTGGTAACGTAGCCGTAAGTGCGGCTTTAGATGCTGTAAAATATACGAGGGATATGAATGGAATGAGCGATTCAAGACCCGGAATTGCTCATATTCAATTAGTAAATGAAGACGACTTTCAAAGATTTAAAGATTTAAAGGTTGTTGCAGTTCCCCAGCCCTTCTGGGCCGTATATGATGAGTATTATGATTTAGCCGTGGAATTTGTTGGCAAGGAACTTGCTGATCAGCAATATCCAATTGAGAGCTTCTTCAAGAAAGAGGTTGTAGTTGCAAGTGGCAGTGATTATCCGGTTCAGTCCTCTCGTCCTTTAACGGCCATTGAAAACGGCATAACTCGTGCATACGCAGGAGAACCCGAAGATACTGTGTTTCTCCCACAAGAATCAGAAAAGGCCACTTTAAAGCAGATGATAGAGAGTTATACGATTAATGGGGCATATGCTAACTTCCTTGACAATGAAGTTGGGTCATTAGAAGTAGGGAAAAAAGCAGACATCGTTATTTTAGAAAAAAACCTATTTGATGTAAAGCCAAACGAAATAGCACAAGTAAAAGAAGTGATGACTATTTTTAATGGTAAAGTTGTATATAAGTCAAAATGATCGTCACTGCTATATGGATGACTTTATATTTTTTTAAACACAAGGGTAAAACACTTGGGGACGGTTCTACTGTGTTGACATATTGGAAGAAGTAAGAGGAACACAAAAGAACGTTCCAGTGTGTTTATACTACCTTACGAACAATCATCGGTTGTGAGTTCGATTCTCACCAGTAGCTCCAAAATAAAAGGTTTCGGAATTAAATTGACCGGAGCCTTTTGTTATTTACACAAAACTTAAATGGTGTGCTTTACTGGGATCAGGCAAGGAGAGGATATATAGAGCAATGCACAAATAGCCAAGAAAGCTTTACTAAAATAATTAGATTCCCTTATTTAAATGAAAACCGAGAAACAAAGAAAGGGAGTAAGGGAGTAAGGAACTTCAAAAGACAGCTTACCGCTGCTAAGAAGTGCTTTGCTGAGGCAGAAAAAGGAGATCAAGACTTTGCTAGTCATGCAAATTTCAACGCAATTATACAGCAGATCTCAGACATCAAAGAGGTAAAATACTCAAGTATTAAATGAATTAATTGGCCGCATCTATGTGTGGAGACGGATATGAACTGAGTACCGTTAAATCTGTTTATATGGATATAAGTATATGTTTTTACAAATCGAATAGGTGAAAAATTTGAAATAATTTGCATTTTTGTGATTGACATAAGACAAAGAATCATGTAGCATTTAATCATAATTTAGATTATTTGGGCAAAATGTCTGAGGGAAAGCATTAATGAGTATAGCAATCCGGTAACCTTCATGGGTGCCGGGTGTTTTTTTTAATGTTTTAGTAGATTATGAAATTAAATGAAAAGTATTGCAAGTGGCAAATTATATTTCTAAAGAATAAATGATAGGAGTGATAAAATAATGGATGAACGTGACTCTAAAAAAATGATCAAATTGGCTAGAGAGGGCAAGCAAATTTCTAAGATATTTCAAGAAGATTTCCCTAATTATGAATATTGGGATATCTATTGTGAGGTTTATGGTGCAGGCGAACGAAGTGTCCTAGGTGTCAAACGAATGATTACAAATCGACTTTGTAAACTACCATCAATTCCACCTAATGAACAGCAACTAATCATTGATGAAATTAATGACTTGGTTTATTATCTATATAGTAGATTTAAAGTAAATCAAGAAAAATTAGACGAGATTAGAGAGATTATTGAACGCTAATTTTTTAGTCTTAAAGTTCCAATTAGTTATGATTGACAGAGAAAGCTTGTAAGATTTACTTTAAGTCTTGATAAATGGCGGCTCCTTTTTAGAATTTTTCACCATTAAAACCAATTCTTCCACTGTACTTATTTCTGGGACAATCTTACCGGTTCGAGGTGTTAATTTTTCTAGCGCGGAATTTCATACAGAAAACGGTATAATTATGTTTCAGCCAGCGGGCAGGATCATCGCTATAGACTTAATACAGGAGAAATAGCACAAATATTTGTCAACGGTAAACAATATCCAGGTGAAGGCGGCAATATCAACAACTTTTCAAGAAGTTCAAATTAATGTGGAAGTCTCCAATAGTGGTACCCTAATTGTGTAGGATTTTAGCATGGGGAAATTGTCGATAGAAACTTCCCCACAACAGAGAAGTCTTACCAACAAAACAAATACCCAGGCTTGGTTATATGACCATGACTGACTACTTTTTTAAAGTTTGTTAAAACTAAATTTCCATTTGTAAATTGGTAACTGAAATTATCATATTATTTCAAGATCAATTTATTTTTTAAATTGATTACTAAAAGATACTATAAACTTTTTTGGATACACGTATAATGTATAGTATCTCCTTACTCAACCTGATAGATGTTTTGGTGGAACCAAGAGGTTGTGAGTTTGATTTTCCAGTAGCTCTATAAAAATTAGGTGGAAATGTGTGTAAATATTTTATCTGTTTTGGTCTAATTTTTTATGCTGTAGTAAAAAAACGAGAATTTTAAAAAAAATTTTTAAAAAAATTAAACCTTACGACCTGATTTTGTATCTGCTTTAATGAAGAATTATAAAGCGGTCTGAAAGGAGATGTGAAATTGGAAACCGAAAGGCTTGTGGAAACAGTTATAAAAGCGCAGCAAGGTTTTGATAGCGCCATGCAGGACTTATACCTTGATGCATACAGAAGCGTATATTATCTTGCTTTGCGTATGGTGAAAAACCCGGAGGACGCGGAGGATATAACGCAAGAGGTTTTCATTACGGTGCACGAAAAGATTTCGGAGCTTCGGGAACCCATCGCGTTTTACAAGTGGATAAACCAAATTACAGCTAACAAATGTTACCGTCTTTTGAGCAAATACAAAGGAATGGCTTTGTTGGCCGACGACGCGGAAATCCTTGCTATTCCAGACGATAACCCGTTAAATATGCCCGACAAGGCGATTGATGATGAAGATACGCGTCGGATTATCCTTGAAGTGATTGATCGGCTTCCTGATGCGCAAAGGGTCTGTGTCATGCTGTACTACTATTCACAGAACACAATAGCGCAGATTGCTGACACTTTAGACATAAACGAAAATACGGTAAAAAGTCGTCTTTCCCTTGCCCGTGCAAAGATACGGGTGGCTTTAGAGGAAAAGGAAAAGAAAGAGGATATAAAGCTCTACGGTATTCCCCTTGCGCTTACGCCGATTTTGCGGCAAGCTATGGAACAGATTACTATGCCGGACGGCTTATCCGAGCGTATATGGGAAAACGTATCACAGTCAATAATAAGCTCCCCGACTGTGGATAACACACACCCACCGGGCGGTAATGGTGAAATGTCTGGACAGAGCAACAAGGCGGCACAGGCTACTAATTTAGCAGGGAAAGCCGCAACGGGATCTGCTATGACTCTTGTGACAAAAATTATTTTCGGCGTTATCGCAGTGTCTGTGGTTACGGCGGGAGCGTTGATAATACCGCGATTGATTGAGCCACCGCCTGAAACAGAGCAGACAGAGCAAGCAGACGGTGAACGAGCACCCGACCTGCTTAATTTGTGGTTTGAAAAAAGTGACGAGGGGAATATGGTCTACTGGACAATATCCGATTATCCCGAACCTGTGGCGGGCTTTGAGTTTGCCGCCGCCCCTGTGGGAAGTGACGAATGGAAATCCCTTGTCACCGTTCCGGCTGATTACGGCGGTTATCAGATTGAACGTATTGCTTCGTATCTTTCAGACGGAGAATACAGGATAAGGCTGACTACGCTGGCAGACCAGGGATTTTTACCGTCCGAACCCGCTTATATAACCGGGACGCTGACCGTCAAGACGGGTAATCACCCAAAGAACAGCTACGAAACAGAAAAGTTTGATAACCGATTTGCCATTAACGGCTTTGACGAACACTTGACACTTTACTTTATGACCATAACGAGAAACGGCGTTCCCGTTAATGACATCACTTGGTTTGATACCAACTGGCGCGCCGATATAGGTTTTGAAGCCATAGCATTTGAAAACGGTTACGGCGGGTCACAACCGGGCGACATGGTATCCTTGCGCGAACTGATAGATACTACCTTTGACGGAGAAAACTACACTGTAAATTTTGCCGCACCCTCCGACCCTGTAATAATACCTTGATCAATATTTATAAGGAGAATGATTATGAAAAAGCTAATTTCCTTTTTACTCACAACAGTCTTGTTGCTCTCACTTATCCCTGCAACTGCCCATGCCACTGATGTGACGGCCACAAAAACTGTGTCTAAAGTCACGGTAGACGGTGTGGTGAAATCCTTTGACGCTTACACCATTAACGGCAATAACTATTTTAAGCTGCGGGATATTGCCTATATTCTTTCCGGCACAGCAAAGCAGTTTGAAGTTACTTGGGACGGCGACAAGAATGCCATTAAACTGAACAAGCAGATGAAATATACTTCTGTTGGCGGCGAAATGGAAGCTTCAATAGGCGGGAACACCAAAACCGCGACACAATCTACGGCAAAAGTTTATCTTGCAGGATTTGGTGAAGAACTTAAAATTACCGCCTACACCATAGACGGTAATAACTACTTCAAGCTACGAGATATCGGCAGTATAATTAATTTTGGTGTGGAATGGGACGGCAAAAACAACACTATTGCGATAAAGTCTACAACCTACTATTTAGCCGAAGATAAGATAGCAAAGCCGACAATACTGTCAGAATCAGTGTCAGAAATTATCGATGTGGATAAGGATAGCGTTCTCTATAATTTAATGGATGAAAACATTTCTTCACGATATTACAACATAACATTTCGCTATGCAGATGGCACATTTAAGCCTAAGCAGAACATTACCAAAGGTGAGTTTATGGAAATGACCTTTTGTTCGTTTGCTGGGTTTGATAGCCTTGGCTATCAAGGGTACCAATATAACTCGACTCACTCACATTGGGCTGAATACTTTGTTACACGGGGTAAGGTTACTATTTCCTATTCTGCAAGAAAAATTGTTCTTGATAAATTTGATAACCCCATAACAAGAGCAGAAGCGGCAGTATTAGCCTATGAATATTATGTTTTAGCTGACAAAGAGCGTTATATTCCAGAAGACCCTTCATTCCCGGGCTTGTCGAAAATAAAGGATGCAAATTTAGTTTCTGAGGACCTAAAGTATAACCTTGATAAAAGTATTCGTGCGGGATTAATCTCTCCCGATGAAAACGGTTATCTAAAACCCGATGAGTATATCACCCGAGAAGAAGCATTTAAGCTTCTAATTCAGATACATTAAGAAAGGAAGGATGTTTATATGAAAAAGCTAATTTCCCTTTTACTCACAACGGTATTGTTGCTCTCACTCATTCCATTAACTGTTCTTGCTACAGATGTGGCGGCAACAAAAACCGCGTCAAAGGTTACAGTAGACGGCGTGGTGAAATCCTTTGACGCTTACACCATTAACGGCAACAACTACTTCAAACTGCGTGATATTGCCTACATACTCTCCGGCACAGCAAAGCAATTTGAAGTGACTTGGGACGGCACGAAAAACGCTATTAACCTTGTAAGTGGAAAGAACTACACCGTCGCAGGCGGCGAAATGACGGCGGCAACAGGTAACGTTACCAAGACCGCAATCCTTTCCACCTCAAAAATCTACCTCGACGGTAAAGAAATCAAGCTGACCGCCTACACCATCAGCGGCAACAATTATTTTAAGCTCCGCGACCTGGGCAGTGCGTTTGATTTTGGTGTGGAATGGGACGGTAAGAATAATACCGTTGCAATCAAGTCCACCGCAGGTTATGTGCCGGAAGTTGGTACAACAACGGCATACATAAAAATCCCCTATTACCCCACAAGTGACCCCCAATATCCGCTTAATGTGTATGCCGGTTATATCGAAATCCACTCAAAAGAGTCGGTGTTTTTCCCAGAATCTGTCCATGAAATGAAAATGACCTATAACGGCAAGGAGGATATTATTTGGCTTCACGACTACTTTGGAAGTTACTGGGACATTGATGAATACCAAGAGAATCCCTCCAAATTTAAAGAGGATTATATAAAAAATCAAGTTCCAGATGAAAAAGGTGAGTATGTATACTCTATTATGTTCAATGAAGTCAACTATGGAGAGATGATAAAATCCTTACCTACAAGCGGCAACACGGGTGCAACTTGTTTGGTTGCAAAAGGAACCTATGAAATAAGCCTTGTGTTTAACGGCGAAAAGCTAACATATCACTTTGTGATTAACTAAAAATAGTAGGAGGTTTACTATGAAAAAGCTGATTTCTATAATACTCGCAACAGTCTTGTTGCTCTCACTTATCCCTATGTCCGTCACAGCTGCCGAGCAGCTTAAAAACCCGCAAAACGTCACTATAAGCGTTTCAGAATCCAAAGCAATTACGTTTTCTTTAGAGAATGTATATGATTCCTATGTTATTCAAAAAGAAAATGCCGGCACTGCATCCTCCGGGGTTTATGAAATTCCCGTATACTACTTTTTTATCAAGGAAAAGGGAGCAATAACCGCGAATAAAACAACAAACTACTCTGTCAATTCCATTATAGGAGAAGATGATGACGGTCCGATTTATGGCGGATATATGACCGACGATTTTGCCGCCGGAAAGAAGATAACAATCGGCTCCGATGTGGCTACATGCTATACGGAAGTTTATCAAGGCGATGTTCTCTGGACAGATTATGGCACAAAACCTGAAAACGGAAAAGTTATTGCAAGAATTTATTTTCAACCTCTTTCAGAGCCGAATATTCCAATCTATTTTGACAGCAATTATAAGCTTGGCTCTATCTCCGAATTGATAGTAAAAGACACAAAGCCTGTTGAAACCATGACCGCTACAAAAACAGCGTCCAAAGTGACAGTAGACGGTGTTGTAAAGTCCTTTGATGCTTACACCATTAACGGCAACAACTATTTCAAACTGCGGGATATTGCCTATATCCTTTCCGGCACGGCTAAGCAGTTTGAGGTGACATGGGACGGCACGAAAAACGCCATTAACCTTGTAAGTGGTAATAAATATACCGTAACAGGGGGCGAAATGACAGCAGCCACAGGAAACGCGACCAAAACCGCCATCCTTTCCACCTCAAAAATCTACCTCGACGGTAAGGAAATCAAGCTGACTGCCTACACCATAAGCGGCAACAATTATTTTAAGCTCCGAGACCTGGGACAGACATTTGACTTTGGTGTGGAATGGGACGGTAAGAATAATACCGTTGCCATAAAGTCAACTACAGGTTATGTAACCGATATTTCTATATAAAATTTGCGGTCATACTATAAATAAAAAACAAGCTTGTGCAAATTTTGCACAAGCTTTTGAGCATTGAATCAGCGGATACCACAGGAATTGTGGTTTAGTTGGGATGGATAGAACGTTGGTTTTTCATGGACGATAGCACTTACTTATATCTTATATCTTACTTCTCACATCTACAAGTTCACTTCTTTGTAGCAGCCTGAGGATAACCGTTGCAGTCTCAGCACGTGAGATGTTGTCCAATGGACGAATGTTACCATTTGATCCAGTAATTAAATGATTATTTAAATTCCAAACAATCGCATCATTTGCCCATTGACTTTCCGTGCCGTAATCGGAAAACTCCGCCTTTAAATTCCGTGCGTTAAGTAGGGAGGGGAAGGGTGTCAGCTTTGCTGCCCGCATAACCATAGTCATAGCCTCCTGCCGGGTAATGGGACGGAGTGGGTCGAATCGCTCATTATCCATGCCGTTTACAATACCATATTTTGCAGCCGTCATAACGGCACCTGAATACCAAGCGCTTTCATGGACATCTATGAAATTAGACTTTTCATTTGTAGGCAAACCCAAGGCACGAACAACAATTGCAGCAAATTCTGCTCTTGTAATATCACGATCTCCTGCAAACATGTTTTCA
>CAYWVS010000054.1:0-21088 GCA_964461765.1 uncultured Anaerovorax sp. | reverse complement strand
TGTTTGACCTTTTCTCAGGAGGTGCTTTTAGTAACTTTACTATTTTTGCACTAAGTATAACACCTTATATCACAGCATCTATTATTTTGCAGTTGCTAACCATTGCCATTCCAAGCCTGGAAGCGCTATCCAGGGAAGGTACCGAAGGGAAAAAGAAAATAGCTCAGTACACCAGGTATTTAACCGTGGTGTTGGCTTTGGTTCAGGCCATTGGTTTGACCGTAGGTTTATTCAGAGGCGCAGTTGTGGATAAAGATTTCTTCTCAGTTGCGGTAATCGTACTGGCTTTATCAGCAGGTACGGCTTTTCTCATGTGGTTGGGAGAACAGATTAACGAATATGGAATCGGAAATGGAATTTCATTGATTATCTTCGCCGGAATCATTTCTAAAATGCCAGGTGGAATTTATAGTACTTGGCTCAATTTTAAAGATGGAACTGTAGGGGTAGTTTCTATTATTCTGTTTTTACTCTTTGCCTTATTGGTTGTAGTGGGAATCGTTCTCATTCAACAGGGACAGCGAAGAATTCCCGTACAATATGCTAAAAGAGTAGTAGGTCGTAAAATGTATGGCGGTCAATCCACCCATATTCCTATGAAAGTAAACCAAGCAGGGGTTATTCCTGTAATTTTCTCTTTGTCACTGCTTCAGTTTCCGCTGACCATAACTTATTTTATGCCAAATAGTGGATTTTCTGAGTTTGTAACAAAATGGTTTTCTCCCATGGGAATGCCCGGAGTATGGATCTATGCAGCATTTAACATTTTGTTTATCATTTTCTTCACTTACTTTTATACAGCAGTAACTTTCAATCCAATGGAAGTAGCTAGCAATATGAAAGCAAATGGAGGGTTTATACCGGGAATTAGACCGGGAAGATCTACAGTTGAATATTTAAATAAAGTAATGACCAGAATTACCTTTGTAGGAGCGCTTTTCTTGGCTATCATTGCTACAATGCCAACGTTATTACAACAGTTTACTCCTTTGCAAATCGGATTTGGGGGAACATCTCTCCTTATAGTCGTAGGGGTTGCATTGGATACTATGAAGCAGTTGGAATCACAGATGGTAATGAGAAATTATCAAGGGTTTTTAAAATAAATGGAGGAAGCCGAAATGCTTAGGATTATATTGTTAGGTCCTCCCGGTGCAGGGAAGGGCACGCAAGCAACTAGGATTGCAGAGAAATACAATATACCGCATATCTCAACAGGAGATATCTTCAGGAAAAATGTGAAAGAAAAAACCGAGCTTGGCAAAAAAGCTAAAGAGTATATGGATAAAGGGCAGTTAGTTCCCGATGAGTTAACTATAGAAATCGTTGAAGATCGCTTAAGAGAATCAGACTGCAAAAATGGGTTTTTACTGGACGGTTTTCCAAGAACGGTATTTCAGGCAGAGGAATTTGATCGATATTTAAATGATAGGGAACTTTCCATCAATCATGTTCTGAATATTGAAGTAGAAAAAGAAGAACTGATGACACGGTTGATCGGCAGAAGAGTATGCAGGAATTGCGGAGCCACGTATCATGTATTAAATATGCCTCCTGAAAAGGAAGGTATTTGCGATTTCTGTGGTGGGGATTTGTATCAAAGAGCTGACGACAGTTCTGAAACTGTAGAAAACAGGGTAGAGGTATATCTGGCTCAGACAAAACCCCTTGTTCAATATTATGAAAAACACGATGTTTTGGACACAATTGACGGAGCCAGTGAATTTGAAGCAGTTTTTAAAGAAATCACAACAATACTAGGTGAAGAATAATTATGATAATCATCAAATCACAACAGGAAATAGAAATCATGAAGGAATCCGGTGTTATTACCGCATTGATACTCAAGGAACTTGAAAAGATCATTAAGCCCGGAATTACAACCAAAGATATTGATGAGTTTGTGGAAACTACTATTCTAAACAATAAGATGATTCCCAGTTTTAAAGGATACAATGGATTTCCTGCCAGTGCTTGTGTTTCTATCAATGATGAAGTGGTGCATGGAATTCCATCTCCTCTGAAGGTCTTAAAGGAAGGCGATATCGTCAGTGTAGATGTGGGATGTACCTATAGAGGTTATGTCAGCGATGCGGCCAGAACTTATCCTGTAGGAGAGATTGAACCTAAAGCAAAAAAACTCATTGAAGTAACCAGAGAAAGTTTTTTTAAGGGTCTGGAGTTTTGCAAGGTAGGATACCGCCTGTCAGATATCTCCCACGCCATACAGAGATGTGTGGAAAGGGAGGGTTTTTCTCCCGTTAGAGATCTTGTGGGGCACGGTATTGGCAGAGCCATGCATGAAGCTCCTCAAATTCCCAATTACGGAAAGCCGGGGAGAGGACCAAGGCTGGCGGCAGGAATGGTCTTTGCCATTGAGCCCATGATTAACCAGGGAACCTTTGAGGTAGAAACTCTACAGGATAACTGGACTGTGGTGACGCAGGATGGAAAACTATCTGCGCATTATGAAAATACTGTTGTTATTACTGATGGTGAGCCGATGCTGTTGACTCTATGAGTCGGCTCAAAATTGTAGGAGGTGCATATGGCTAAAAAAGATGTCATAGAAGTATTTGGAACCGTTTTGGAAGCTCAACCTAATGCCATGTTCATTGTGAAGCTGGAAAACGGTTACGAAGTGCTTGCACATATTTCCGGAAAAATCAGGATGAATTTCATTAGGATTTTACCGGGGGATAAGGTAAAGGTGGAGCTATCCCCATATGATTTGACGAGGGGAAGAATTACCTGGAGAGACAAGTAGCAAAGTAGGAGGGAAATTATGAAAGTCAGAGCCTCAGTAAAGCCGATCTGCGAAAAATGTAAAGTCATTAAGCGTAACGGAAAAGTAATGGTAATCTGTGAAAATCCGAAGCATAAGCAGAAGCAAGGATAAAGAATTCATTCAAGGGGAGCGGCTGTGTCACATTGTCGTGAGATAAAGTGACTACCCGAGAATATTCTATAAATTTATTTTAAACGAAAAATGAAATAGGAGGTATATGTTTATGGCACGTATTGCCGGTGTCGACTTACCAAGAGACAAGCGAGCAGAAGTGGGTCTTACTTATATATATGGTATTGGAAGACCTACAGCATTGGAAATTTTGAAAAAGGCTGGAATCAATCCGGACACAAGAATCAAAGATCTAACAGAAGAAGAAGCCGGAAACATCAGAAAGATTATTGAAGCTGATCATATGGTTGAAGGAGATCTTAGAAGAGAAGTATCTCTGAACATTAAGAGACTTATGGAAATCGGTTGTTATCGAGGTATTCGACACAGAAGAGGTCTTCCTGTAAGAGGACAGAAAACCAAAACCAATGCCAGAACCAGAAAAGGCCCTAAAAAGACTGTAGGAAGAAAGAAGAAAAAATAAGGAGGTAGGATATAATGGCTAAAGCCGTAAAAAAGACAGTTAGAAAAAAACGAAGAGAACGTAAGAATATAGAACGTGGTCAGGCGCACATCCAATCCACCTTTAATAATACTCTTATCACTCTTACAGATCTTAGCGGAAATGCGCTTTCCTGGTCAAGTGCCGGTTCTCTGGGCTTTAAAGGATCAAAAAAATCAACTCCTTTTGCTGCGCAGATGGCAGCAGAGGAAGCCGCTAAGGGTGCTATGGAACATGGTTTGAAAAACGTGGAAGTATATGTTAAGGGACCGGGATCCGGTCGTGAAGCTGCAATCAGAGCGTTGCAGACTGCAGGTTTGGAAATCAGTCTGATTAAAGATATAACACCCATTCCGCACAACGGATGCAGACCACCAAAGAGAAGAAGAGTTTAATTGAAGGAGGTGTAATTGAAATGGCTAGATATACAGATGCTTCTTGCAGATTATGCAGAAGAGAAGGCCAAAAGCTGTTCTTAAAAGGCGAAAGATGCTACAGTGGAAAATGCGCTGTAGAAAAAAGAAATTACGCTCCCGGACAGCACGGTCAAAGCAGAAAAAAAATATCCGATTATGGATTGCAGTTGAGAGAAAAACAAAAAGCAAAGAGATTTTATGGTGTTCTTGAAACTCAGTTCAGAAATTACTTTGACAAAGCAGCTAAGAAAAAAGGTATTACAGGTGAAAACCTTTTGATTATGTTGGAAACCAGATTTGATAACGTGATCTTTAGAATGGGTTTTGCTTCTTCCAGAAAGGAAGCCAGACAATTAGTAGTTCACGGACATTTTACTATAAATGGAAAGAAAGCGAATATTCCATCTATGGCCATAAATGCAGGAGATGTTATCCAAGTAAAAGAAAAAAGCGCATCTTCTCCAAAGTTTAAAGAAATCAAGGACATGTCCATCAGTGTGCCTTCATGGATCACTGTAGATGTGAACAAGTTAGAGGGCAAGGTAGTTGCACTTCCCACAAGAGACGAGATTGATACTCCGGTGGCAGAGCACCTGATTGTAGAATTGTACTCTAAATAACCATTGATTTAGAGCAATAAAAAAGGAGGGTTTTTGCGTGATAGAAATCGAAAAGCCAACAATCGAATGCATATATTCTGATGAGGATGTGAATTACGGTAAGTTTATCATTGAACCTTTAGAAAGAGGATATGGTACTACTCTTGGGAATAGCTTGAGAAGAATTCTTCTCAGCTCTCTACCTGGAGCGGCTGTAACTTCGGTAAAAATTGATGGAATTCTTCATGAGTTTTCCACAATTCCGGGGGTAAAGGAAGATGTAACCGAAATTATTCTGAATCTTAAAAAGCTGGCAGTAAAGATTACCGGGGAAGGAAGTAAGAGGGTTATCATCAATGCAGTGGGACCAAAAGAGGTTACCGCCGCAGATATCATTGGAGATGACGAGCTGGAAATCTACAATCCCGATTTGAAAATTGCAACTTTGGAGGAAAACTCTTCTCTGGTGATGGAAATTAACATTTCTAGGGGAAGAGGATATGTACCTGCAGAGCAAAATAAGACAGAAGCAACACCTATCGCTGTAATTCCTGTAGATTCCATATATACACCTGTAAGAAAAGTAAATTTTGCAGTAGAAAATACCAGAGTAGGTCAAGTGACAGACTATGACAAGCTCAGCTTGGAAATTTGGACAGATGGTAGCATTACTCCAGAGGAGGGGGTTTCCATCGGTGCAAAGATTATGCAGGAACATCTGAAACTTTTTGTCGATCTGGATGATTCTATGGATAGCATGGAAATCATGATTGAGAAGGAAGAGGATCAGAAGGAAAAAGCATTGGAAATGACCATCGAAGAATTGGAACTTTCCGTTCGTTCCTTCAACTGTTTGAAGCGTGCCGCCATCAATACGGTGGAAGAGCTTACGCATAAATCAGAAGAGGATATGATGAAGGTGCGTAACCTTGGTAAAAAATCCTTGGATGAAGTCAGATTAAAGCTTGAAGAACTGGGACTTGGTTTAAGACCAAGTGATGAATAGCAACAGAAAAAGATATAACAGAAAGGAGAACAGCAATGCCGGGATATCGGAAGTTAGGCAGACCTACTGCCCATAGGAAAGCTATGCTAAGAAATTTAGTGACAGATCTTTTGAGAGAAGGAAGAATTTCCACAACAGATCACCGGGCAAAAGAAACCAGAAGAGCTGCAGAGAAGATGATTACTCTTGCAAAGCGTGGGGACTTGCATGCCAGAAGACAAGTGCTTGCCTATGTATACGACGAAAATGTAGTAACAAAGCTATTTGATGAAATAGCACCCAAATATTCAGAAAGAAACGGGGGGTACACCAGAATACTAAAGCTGGGACCCAGACAGGGAGACTGCGCAGAGGTAGTATTTTTAGAATTGGTATAGTACGCGTAAGGTCTGTACCACCACCTCAAAAAATCGGGTCTACTGTTGTAATAATCAACTAAATAAAACCTTCTATTAATCTTCAAGTATTATAGAAGGTTTTTTTGTGTTAAGAATTTCCAACTTTTCATTGACAGTGATATGCATAACAACTATAATTAACCTTAAAATAACCTTAATGATTATTCTTAAGGTTAATTTAATAAAAGTTGCTTTACTTAAACAGATTTTAAGTGGGGTGAATTCACTGATAGGAAGGAGAGTTAAGATGAACGAAAAACAAAAAAGTTACTCTACCCTTTTAAAGACTTTGGCATCCAACGAGGCCAGGGAGGAAGTGCTGTTTAGGCAAGCGGGAGATGGGTTTTTGCAGGTTGAATATGGCCACACCCAAAGATTGTATGTCCCCGATTCCTTTCGAATGCTGGCTGTGGATAAAATGGTCAAAGAGAAAAACATCAAAGGCCTCGTAGAAACCGTTCCGGGCTTGAGAACGAATATGTTTCACTTTGATCCGGAACAATTAACTGTGGATAAATTAATTGATGAAATTTCAGAATGCGAAGATGAGTTAAAAACTTTGGATGAAATGGTAATCCCATCTAGAATTATCAGTTTGCCCGTGGCTTTTGAAGACAGCGAAACAAAAAAAGCAGTGGAAAAATACGCTCAATTGATCAGACCTGATGCCCCCAATGTAATTGACGGATACAATTTGGAGTATATCGCAATGTGCAACGGCGTTACGGTTGAAGAAACGAAGCAGATGCTCATGAAAACAGAGTGGTTTAACAGCGGATGTGGTTTTTGGCCAGGTGGCGGATTCTTTTGGCCATTAGACCCTAGGTGTGCATTGGTAGTTCCAAAATACAATCCACCCAGAACATGGACTCCTGAGGGAACAGTAGGTCTGGGAGGTCCTTGTGTATTTACATATACCACACCTACAGGTGGAGGATATCAAATCATGGGAAGAACCATACCTACATTCCAGTTTGCCATGAAGCATCCTCAATTTAAGGATACGCCATTCCTTTACAGAAATGCAGACAGAATTAAATTCTATGAGGTTTCAGAAAAAGAAATCTTAAATATTTACGATCATGTTCACGATAAGTTTGACTATAAGTATGAAATCGAAGAGAGTGAGATTGTAGTCAAGGATTATGTGGAGTGGTTGAATTCCGACAAAATACAAAAAGAAACCGCAGAATTTAACGCCAAAAGGACGGAAGGCTTAGCCAAAGCTCCTAAGTTATAGGGTAGTATAAAAGGAGGGAAACAATATGCTTAAAATAATTCATGGGGGTATTCAATCTCTGGTGGAAGACTGGCCTGGAAGATTAGGATATTTGGGCGCAGGCATGGCTCCAGCCGGTGCCATGGATAATGTGGCTCTTGAATTCGGAAATTTATTGGTAGGAAATCCTTTGGGAGAAGCGGGAATCGAAATTGCTGCCGGCATGTTTCAGGCAAAATTTGAAGAAGATGCAATCATTGCCATTACCGGTTGCGACATGAAACCCACATTAAACGGGGAAGCAGTTCCCATGTGGGAGACCATTCAGGTGAAAAAGGACGATGAATTAAAGTTTGCTACATACAAAGAAAGCGGCTTTAGAGCTTATATCGCCATTGCAGGGGGTATTGACGTTCCCCCATATTTGGGAAGCAAATCCACCTGTCTCTTTGGAAGCTACGGTGGTTTTGAAGGAAGACCCCTTAAGACAGGAGATCTGGTGAAATTCGGAAAAACACCGGAAAACTCTGCTGAAATGGTAGGGAAAAAAGTAAAGGAATCTGCAAGACCCATTTATGACAATGAAATTGAACTGAGATTGATTTTGGGAATGAACGCATATCCTGATTATGTTTCAGAGGAAGGTGTGGATTACTTATTCAGTACTCCATTAAAGTTTTCTGTAAACTCAAATCGTTCCGCTTGCAGGCTGGAGCCTTTACCGGATTTCTTTTTTGCCAGAAAAGATGGGGGAGCAGGGGGCTCACATCCATCCAACATCATTGACCACGCTTATAACATGCGAGGAGCCATTAACGTTACAGGAAATACCCCCGTACTCCTTATTGCAGACGGTCCTACCTTGGGAGGATTCATGTGCTGTGGTAATGTAATCAATGCAGATTTATGGAAAATCGGTCAAGCAGCTCCTGATAAAGATTTTGCAAAATTTGTTCCTTGCACCTTAGAACAAGCCATTGAAGCTCGAAAAGATCAGAGGAAATGGTTATCTTTGGAATCTATTGAGTAGGAAGGAGAAGAGAAGATGCCAAAAATTGATATTAATGTGGATATGGGCGAAAGCTTCGGAAGATACATACTGGGAAACGATGAGGAAGTGATGAAATACATTACTTCAGCCAATGTAGCCACTTCTTTCCATGCGGGGGATCCTTTGGTTATGGATAGAACCGTTAAATGGGCGAAGCAGTACAATGTAGCCGTAGGTGCTCATGTGGGACTCCCCGATAGGCAGGGATTTGGACGAAGAGTCATGGATATCACTCCCGAGGAGCTTCGTAGCGACACCTTGTTTCAAATGGGTGCCTTGGATGCTTTCTTAAAAGTAAATGGAATGAAAATGCAGCACGTAAAGCCTCACGGAATTCTTTATAGAATGGTTTCTGAATATGAAAAATATATTGAAGTTTTTCTGGATACCATCAAAGAATACAATCCTGAGCTCTTTATCATGTTGCCACCTACTACTCCTGCCTTTAAGTTGGGACTTGAAAAAGGTTTAAACATGGTAGGGGAAGCCCTCATCGACCTGAGCTATGACGAAGAAGGAAACTGGATCATTGAGCGAAATAAAAAAGCTCGCAGCCCTGAGGAAGTTGCACAGCGTGCCTTATCCGTAGCCAAAGAGAAAAAAATAGCCACCATAGAAGGTAAGATGATAGACATTGATGCCATTACCGTTTGCATTCACGGAGATGCACCTAATGCGGTAGAGGAAGCTATGGTAGTAAAGAAAGTATTGGAAGAAAACGATATTACAATTTGCAATTTGTTTGATATGTAACTTTAGGAGGTAAAACATGGAAAATATAGTAAAAGCACCTTTACCCGGAACAATTTTAGAAGTTAAGGTTAAGGAAGGAGATCAGATAACCATCGGTCAGACTGTTGTGGTTTTAGAAGCCATGAAGATGGAAAATGAGATTTATGCAGAAGCCGAGGGAACTGTAAGCAAAGTGTTAATCGCTGAAGGCGATACAGTAAGCGCCGATCAAGCTCTGGTAGAAATGGTGTAGAAGTTTATCGTAAATAGGCGATGAAGCTCTGTTTAGAAGGGAGAAAATTGTCTAATGAAAGCAAGAATTCCCATTGAGGTAGTGGTAGGTGTTTTAGGCGGCCTGTCTTGCATTGTGACCATACAGGGGATTGGATTCCCCGTATGGGCGTTATTTATCGGATGGGCATGGTATTTTGCTTTAGGTGCAACACCGGCTGCCTTTAAGAAAATATATCCTTCTGTAATCCCAGGCTCATTATTAGCTGCTCTTTGTATCTGGATGATAGGATGGTTTGCATCCATGGGATTTGGAGGAATGCCGGGTATGATGGCAGCAGTAGCCATTACCGTGTTCCTGCTGATGATGGCTTTGAAGATTCCTATTTGCAATTCCAGCTTACCCGCATTTAATGCCTACTCTTCGGTATTTGCTCTGTTTGCCATCGGAGGATACCCTGAGTTGGCCATAGGTCCTATTTTAAGCTGCACCCTTTGGGCAATGATCGGAAACTTCTTAGGTCCTATCTTCGGGTGGCTCAGCATCGCTTTAACTTTTCCAAAGAAGGTTGAAGAGGATAATCAAAATAATTAGTTTCAAAATGAAAAGAACAGATCAAAACCAAAATATTATAATTTAAAATGAATATTTTAGCTTAAATTTTAAACCCTATGGTATAATTTATTAAGCTAAAAAACTAAGATCTTATTTAAAATAAAATAAAACTGTCTCAGGCAGGTCATCTGCCTGAGCTTTCCAATCATAGAGGTGTTATATTGATTAAAGTTGCTATCATTTGCAAAAGAGAAGATTACCCACAGTTGGAAGGCTGCTGTTCTCAACTTAAAAATGCGGAGATAAGTTATTTTTATGATCCCTGGGAAGCTTTACTGTTTTTAACAGAAGAATTTAAGGTGGATCTGGTCATCTTAGATGTGGACATAGAGGCATGTGACGATTTAAAGTTGGTGAAGCTCATTTCCAGTTTGTTCCCCAAGATGTTAATGGGATTTACTTCAGAAAGTGAAAGATATGCCCTGGAAGGGTTTCAATATAATATTGTAAATTATTTTATCAAACCGTACACAGAAGAAAAAATTAAAGAGATGCTTGAAAAAGTAATATCTTTAAAGCAGCTGAAAAAAGAAAAAGAAATTTATGTAAAGATGTTTGGTTCCTTAGAAATCAGCATTGATGGGAAACCCATCCGATGGAACAATTCCAAGGCTAAGGAACTGTTTTGTATCTTAGTAGATGCCAGAGGGGTACCCGTAAGCAGTGAAAAACTCAGGACAATTCTGTGGCCTCATTCCGATGAGCGGAAAGGAGCTATTTCCCTTCACACAGCAATGCACCAGATGAGAAAACTTTTGGATAGCCATGGGATAGGTGATATTGTGGAATGTGGCAGGGGAAGCCAACAAGTGAAAGCAGAACTGTTTTGTTGTGATTCCTATGAATTTGAGAAATATATAGAAAAAGGAAATAAAAAAGCCTTAACTCGTGCTTTTGAATTATATAAAGGTCATTATTTAGAAAACGAAAATTTCAACTGGACTTATTTTAACCGGATTAGGTTTGAGATGCAATTTGAAGAATTGCTGAATAAGATTTAGAAATTCTTCACAGTCTCTTTTTCTCATGCAATCACAAAAAATGTTGCTTATCCCTGCTTACAAAGTAGTGAATCTATGTTATCACATTGACTCTGGTGCAGTTTATCTCATTGCCAATTGCGGCATCTTCTGAATTATTTTCCCATCTAGAGCCTTGCCATTCGCTTTTTTGTTACGCTTTACTCCGTCTGAACCCCATGTTCCCCATTGCTTAAAAAAGAAAGCAACACCTTGTTCATCTGCTTGCTGTAATATGGAGCGTACCCAATCAGGTTTCATTGGTCGAGCTTGGACACCACTTTCCCCACCAACGATCACCCAGTCAATGCCGGCCAGATCAAGTTTTCCTAGATCATCAACTAATGGCTCACACGACAGAAAGCGAATGGATGCATCTAATCTTCTTAGACTGTCTATGCGTTTTTTTTCAGATGAAGATTCAACTGTTACCCCAAGCCAAACATTTTTGGGAATAGTACGATCTGCAAAATATTCAGCCATACGTGCAGCACGTTTTGTAAGAATTTGATAGCGATGTTGCTCTGTTCGCATAATTGTATTCATAACTTTGTCAATAAAACTAAACGGTACAGTTTCGTGAAACAGATCAGCCATTGAGCAGACAAAAATAGTATGTGGAAATCTCCATTTTAGCGGGTCATTCAATGTATCTTCGTGAAAAGTCGGAGTAAATCCATTTGAATATTTTTCTACTCCCATAGCTTGAAGTCTACGCGCCATTGTTTCTGCATAACAATGAGCGCAACCCGTTGACATTTTTGTACAACCCGTGATGGGATTCCACGTTTTATCTGTCCATTCAATTTTTGTTGTTCTCATTTTTATTTTCCTTTCGTAATATGTGATCTTCTGCAACCTTCTTTGCCAACCCAAATGCTTTTGGATTAGGGTTTGATACTGCAAAACAGAACAGGAATAACGGCGACATCTTGGCATTATACAGAAATCTGGGATTATCTGCAACATATGGAAAAATACTTCTTAGCCTTTCGCATATGTAAGCGGCAAGCTCATGGGAATTAACATCTTTTAGCATTTTATCATTTTCGCCAAATAGCGTTAATTGTGGGTTTAGTTTATAAAAACGATTTTCCCATTGGGTATCGCCAAATAAGTCGTTAAGCTTGGTTCGCCAACTCTCTACAACACCCTCATTCGGCAACATTCTTTGTGCCGCACTAAAAGGGAATAGATACCAAAGATCAATAGCCTGAGTTTGAGCAATTGCTTGTAATGTAGCCCATTTTACTTCAGTTGCGTATGGGTCAAGGAAAAGAACCGCTCGATTTTGCCGCCAAAATGTTGCGTTCTTGTTAATATTGCATAAATCAATCAACTTTTCATTGCAATCGCAGTTATAAATTTCAATTTTAGGCTTTAGCTCTGCGAATTCTGTATCAACAATATGCCGCAATTCATCAGCGTATTCTGCTTTCTTTTCAATAAATACGTACCTATCAAATTTATTTTTAGATTGTAGTGCAAGCCGAATAGAGCCTATTATTTGCTCGGTACCGGCGCGAGTTTCAATCTTTCCGCTCCCTGCAAATGCATCAATATAAATTTTACCAAATCTTTGGTTTTTTAAAGCACTAAGATAGAAATCCAAATAGTCTGAGAGTATGTTCAGCTTTTCAATCGTCCAGTCACCACCAAATTTTTGTTTTCGCTTCATAATAATCTATCTCCTTAATAAAATAAACCAATTTAAAAAAAATAAATTTCCCATATTTAACAAAATTTGAGTGTATTTTCTCATAGCGGTTTGACTTTTTAAGCTTTTGTTAAATCTTGAATGTAGTAAATATTCTATGAAACCATTATATCTTCAAATTTACAAAAATCCATAATAGTCACTTTATCTTTACATGATAACAAATTTAAAATCAAATGCCAATATGATTTAAATAGATTTATTCATAACTTTCCTACATAAAAAAGTAAAACACATTTTCACTGAAAATTATAATATGAAAAAAGTTGATTTATCATAAGCAAGAAAAAGTTGGATAAAGAAAATAAGTAAATTTTAATCGAGACAAGTTCTTTTTTTTAACGAATAGCATATAATAAAGAAACAAAACTGAGGAGAAAAAGATTTATGTTTAATGGAAAGAAATTAACAGAAATAACAACAGAGGATATCGACAAATTTTTATCTACTCGTGGCAAGCACAAAGATACTAACCATCGTTTACAAAATGGTGATGTTATGGATATTTTAATTTCAGGTGCTAAAAAAATTCCTGTTGTTTCACAGGCATGTCATGGAGAAGAAGGTAAGTGATTATGATACCAAGAAACATTAATAAAAAAGATTTTTTTTATTGGCCTTCTAGCAGTTATGATATTCGTAATTTTTTAATTAAATTTGATGAATATATTACTTTATTTTGTAATCGATTAAAAATTGAAAAAGAAAGTATTTTCTACAACTCTCCACTCATTATAGACATACATAAAAGGATTGATCAACGACGAGATTACTATCATTATTTCCATTCTGAAAGTGGTGCAGTAACAGAAATGTCACAAACTAAGGAAATGGCTCTAATATGCTACTGGATAACCAAGTACAAGCCACTCTTTCAAGAAAAAGAGGCAATGGAAGATTATTATTCACAAAATCATTGTACTATAAATGAAATGTTTGCACTGTTTATGATTAAGTCGTATGTTCTTGGGGTTTATGAGGGTAAGGAGGGGGAAAAGCTTTCTTTTTTTAATCCTGACAATAACTACGTTATAATTTATAATTTCATGCATAGGGATATGAGCAAAGAGTCCTTCATTTTGTATGTAACATCACTATTGAATGCATTGGAGGTGTAACCTACGTGTTTTCTTTTTCTCTTGCTATAGAAGATTTTATTAAATTATTTCGTGGAGCATCAATTGTATACGTAATGATTAGTTTTTCTTTTGGGGTTATAGTTGGGTTTACAATCTCTAAAGTCTGGTACTTGCAATACAAAAAAAACATAGATTTAAAAGAGGAAAATTTAAAAATACGTGAAGAGAGTATTGATAAATTTGAAATAGAAAACAAAATGCTTAAATCTGAATTATCTAAATTAAAATCTGATTCTTGGATAAGCAAAAGTTATACAAAAGAATTTGACCTTAAGAATAGTGATATATCCAAAATATGATAGAGGCGGTTTCAGCAGAAACCGCCTTCCTTTGCCCTGGCATCCTAATTTGAGAATTAGCCTAATTTTAAGATTTTTAACTAAGCTTCATGCTTCCAAAGACCATGCAAATTGCAGTACTCATAAGCAGCAATTAACTTTTCGCCGTCAGTCAGTGCGAAAGTTGCTTCCGGCTTATCTGTGGTTTTCAGAAGTCTTCTTTGACATCCATTGCTTGTTTGAATAGCGATCCAAGCGATGTGATGCTCTTCTGTCATGGGATGTTCCACGCTGCCCACCTTTACAGTAACAGTAGAGCCGGAACTTTCCACTACAGGAACGTGTTTTTCAGTGGCTCCATCGGATGTATTTGGTGTTAATTGAGTCATTTTCTGACCACAGCACGTGATGGGTACACCGTGATCGTCAACCATTTCCACTATGTTTTTACAATGCTCACAAATAAAAAACTTTAATTCTTTCATAATATGTCCTCCTGATGCTAAATAAAATTTGAGAAAAGTTTATAGAAATATTTACCTTTCACTTAATATATACTTTGTATTCCCAATTATGAAAGAAATTAAACATATTTTTCACTAGGATATATAAGTATTAAAACAAAGTAAGCATTAAACTCGCTAAAAAGGTGAAGGATTAATTTTTCCTCCACCTTGCCCCTATTTGCCCTTGATGTTTCTTCCATAAAGTGCTCCCCAGAAGATTAAGAGGAGACCGGGGATTAAGAGTGACCATCTGATGGAGTCTGATACAATTATGCTTTTCCAGACTGCATAAAGACCTGCCACAAAGCAACACAATGAGATGATTAAATATTTATAATTCATTTTAAACCAATTTTCCTAAGGGTCCTAAAACATCCATCATCTTCTTGTATACTTCTTCTAAATTTGCAATCTTTTCTTTAATTGGACCTTCGATATCATCTGCACTAGCCATAGCCTCTAAAAAATGCTTCAGAGCGGCAACCTCATGCCTGCTATCCGCGGCATCTGTATGTACTCCTTTTGCCTTGTATTCTTCATGCTCTTTTGTATATGCTTGCTCAGCTTGATACACCACGCCATCCAATTTTCCTTCACTGTGAAGCTTTTCAATTTCAGCTATGACTTCTTCCAGCATAGGGTTAAAATCCTTACCTGCCTTTGCTGCTTCTTTAAACTTTTTTACTCCATCCATCATTGAATTAAACAATCCCATAATATTCATCCTTTCCCTACATATATAATCGGAGATTTAGACTTTATAGGATTTATTATATAGAAAAAACTAAATATTTCAAATGTTTTCTAAGTATTTTTCTTTAATTTTAGGAAAAGTATATAAGATAAAAACAAATAAAAAATCCATCAAAATGTTATTTAAACACCTAATGGATTTTCAGAAAAAATTATTGTAGCTATCTTAACAATCCTGCTCTACGATCCTGCTCTATAGCTTCTTTACCCATATTGGCCAAGCCATTTGAAGGTAAATCCCCATATGCAACACCTGGGTACTTTATCTTTGCTACTTCTTTTCCGCGTTCAATTAAGTTTTGCGCCATTAAGTTACCTATTTCTCTGGAAGTCATGTTTCCAAAATCCACGTCGTCGCTTACACCCATTTTATTTTTAGCCATTCCAAACACCTCCTTTTATCGTATTTTTATAGCTATTCATTACTTTTTTTCATATTAGACCTATACATTCATAATTAGTCTATTAATTAGGATTACCACGATTTATAAAATATTTTCTAAGCAATTTTTTCTAAATATCCATGTGATGGTAAATTTAAATGTAAATAATACAAAATATTTTACATTGCTTTATTTTTACTTTTACCTTAATTGCAATAGATTTTTAACAAACATATTTCTTAAAATTAATTTCATTTCGGAATTTGCCATGAACCTTGCTTTGGAAATATATAAATATGCTTTGACCTTTGCTTTGGAAATATAACCTAAAAAGCATTTTTAAATGAAAATTTACCTGTCCATTCACGTTACGAAATTTTCCTTAAGAATTTCATTCTATAAAAATATGCAAGCCAACCTTTTAAATTCCATTGAAAAACGCCAAAGGGTATGGTAAAATATCCTATAATAAATTTCAAAATAAGAGGGACAATTGTATGAAAAAGTACGATATTATAATAGCAGGTGCAGGAGCCAGCGGCGTTTTTTTGGCTTATGAACTTACTAAGAGAGAAAACAAAGCACAGATTCTTTTGATAGATAAAGGGGCGGATTTAGAGAGTAGAATTTGCCCCATCAAGTTGGGAAAAACTCAGTCATGTATCAAATGTGCACCCTGCCATATCATGAATGGGTATGGCGGTGCAGGAACCCTTTCAGATGGGAAATACAACATTACCACTAAATTTGGGGGAGACCTTCATAATTACGTGGGAGTGGAAGAGGCCATGAGCTTAATGGAATACGTGGATGAGGTGTTATGTGCCATGGGTGGTGCTGATGCCAGATTGTATTCCACAGGAAACTCAGAGTTAAAAACCACAGCCCTTAGAAGCAACTTACATCTACTGGATGCTAAAGTAAGGCATTTAGGAACAGATAGAAATGCTAGAATCTTAAAAAGGATTTACGATTACACCAAGGATCGTGTAGATATAGAGTTAAGGACTCAGATTGATCAGGTGGAAAACCTGAAGGAGGGTGGTTTTCAAATAACTACCGAAAAAGGGGAGTCCTACCAATGTAACGATTTAGTGTTAGCCACAGGCAGGTCAGGTTCCAAATGGATATCCACTATTTGTGAGAAAATGGGTATCGGCCTGAAGAGAAACAGGGTAGATATTGGCGTTCGAGTGGAGCTTCCGGGGGAAGTGTTTAGCCATATTACGGACGAGGTATACGAGAGCAAAATCGTATATAAGACAGATAAATACAATGACATGGTCAGAACCTTCTGCATGAATCCCTACGGGGAAGTGGTGGCTGAAAATACAAACGGTATCGTTACGGTAAACGGTCACAGCTATGCAGATCCTCAGTTGAGAACGGAGAACACAAACTTTGCTCTCCTTGTTTCCAATACCTTTACGGAGCCATTTAAGGACAGTAACGAATACGGGGAGCATATCGCCAGATTGAGCAATATGTTAGGGGGAGGCGTACTTCTCCAAAGGTTTGGAGACTTGGTGAAAGGTCGTAGGAGCAGTGCCAGAAGGATGGAGAAGTGCTTTACACGCCCTACTCTCAATGCCACCCCGGGGGATCTGAGCTTGGTAATTCCCAAAAGGCAATTGGATAACATCATTGAAATGATCTATGCCTTGGATAAAATTGCACCGGGTACTGCCAATGAAGACACCTTGCTGTACGGTGTAGAAGTAAAGTTTTATAACTCCAAGGTTGAGGTGGATCATAATCTTGAGACCAAGGTAAAGGGTCTCTACGCATTGGGTGACGGATCAGGTGTTACCCACTCCTTATCACAAGCTTCAGCCAGCGGAGTATATGTAGGAAGAATATTAGCAGACAAATATAAATAATTTATAAAGTAATATATGTTGTTGCGGGGGTAAATGATATGTTGATTAAAAGAAACATTGAAAAAGTAATAAAGCAGCTCAATGACCAATATCCCATTATCATATTTACAGGTGCTTTAGGGACAGGAAAAAAAACCTTGTTGGATGGTTTGGAAACGGTAAAAAGGGAAAAGCTTTCCTTGGATAACCCAAAGTTGAGAATGTTGGCTGAAAAATACCCCGCAGAATTTGTTCAAAACTTAAGACCTCCCGTAACCATCTCCAATATTCAGTATGGCTTGGATTTAATGCCTTATATCAGCCAAAGAGCTGTTCAGGAACAGAAGATGGGAAATTATTGGCTGATCGGTTCCCACATGTGTGACCTTTTTGATCAAGAAGGAGCTTCTCTGGGAGAACATATTGGAGTAGCGAAGCTCACAGCACTTACTTATGAGGAAATTACCGGTGAAGAACTTGATTTTACAGCCATTCAAGAAATGCAGAAACCATTGGTAAAAAATCATATTTTAAGAGGCAGCATGCCCGATCTTTATAAGGATGGGAATTTTGATAATAGAGACCAATATTATGACAGCCTAGTGCAGGAGTTTTTGAGAACAGAAATCAAGAATATGGCCAAGGTAAGCAATGTAATGGATTTTAGAAGGTTTATGGTAGCAGCTGCCAACAGAACGGGTGAGATGGTAAACTATGCCAATCTTTCCAAGGACGCCAATGTCAGCCAACCCACAGCCAAACAATGGCTTTCTGTCATGGTGGAAGCAGGTATAGTGGGATTGTTACAACCATACACTCACCCCAATTTAACCAGGGTCATTGATGTGCCAAGGATGTTTTTCATGGATACAGGGCTTTGTTCCTACCTGTCGGGAATCAATCGGATGGACCGTTTTTTTAAGACCTGGGTATGGAGCGAGCTTTTCAAAAAATATTATAGTATGGGCCAGATTCCACCACTTTATCATTACCGAGATAAGGACTGTAAAGAGGTGGATCTGATTATAGAGGTTGAGGATGGAATCACCCCTGTAAAAATTATAGAGACGGGTCCACATGCGGTTAAGGATAAGCTATATTTCAATGGCTTTAAAAGAAAGAATATTAAAACCTTTTCTTGGAAAACCATGTCTTTTCATAAGAAATAAAGTATAAAGTGATTATTTATGATAAATATCTATTACGGTCGAGAAAATTTAAATAAAGAACAATTTTTATTTGACCAAATAAAAGCCCAAATCCATGAGATTCGATTAAAACAAAGTCCATGGGAAAGAATTCTTTTGCTGGTGCCCGACCAATTTACATTGCAGGCGGAGAGAAATGCTTTTGAATGCTTAAATATCTCCGGTATGTTAGAACTGGAAATCGTCAGTATCTCCAGGTTGGGGGCTAAAGTCCTCAAAGAAACGGGAGGTCTAAGACTAGAGCATATTGACAAATATGGAAGGCATATGTTACTCTCCCAAATCATACGGGAGGAAAAAGACAACTTATCAGCATTTCAAGGTTTGAATCAAAATCAGTCCTTTATAAGGATGATGAATAACCTCATTTCCGAAATGAAGCAGTTTAATACAACCCCTGAAAGCTTAATAAACGTTCTGGAAGCAGTAGAACCATCCTCCATACTACATAAAAAACTAAAAGATATCCATAAGATTTATGAAAAATATGAAAGCCGTTTATCTGACAAGCAGGTAGATACAGAGGATTATATCAGCCTTTATATTAATGGTATGGATCAATCAAAGACAATAAAAAAATCAAAGATTTGGGTCTTTGGTTTTGATTATTTTACGCCTAAAAATTTGAGCGTAATGGAAAAGCTTTGCATAAATGCCCTAGAGGTAAATTTTCTCTTTTGCTACAATGGCTTTGGTGAAAAGCAAAGAGATGATGAAATCTTTGCAATCACCGGTGAAATGATTCGAAGGATCAGTAATATTGGTGAAAGATGGGGCATACCCTGCCATAAAAAACAAGTCCCGGAGAATTATGCTTTTTCCGGCAATCCTCTGTTGATGCACATAGAAAGCCAGACTTTTGCATATCCACATAAAGTCTACCACCGACCCCATATTGAAAAAGAGCATGAATACTGGGACTTTCCTATTCAGCTTTGCATGGCTGCTAACGCATATGGAGAAGCGGAGAGCGCCGCACAATATATCCGTTATTTGGTGAGAGCGAAAAAACTCAGGTATAAAGATATTTTGGTGATCTGTAACGATATGGAAACCAGGGGTTCAGTTATCAAAAGAGTCTTTGATCAATATGAGATAGGATGCTTCTTTGACACAAAAAGAGATATCCTTCATCATCCGCAAATTCAGTTGATTTTAGGTTTGATGGATTTTATGATTTATGGATGGAATCATGACATCATTTTTAAAATCTTAAAGACAGGATTATTCTTGCTTGAAACTGAAGATATTTTACTATTAGAAAATTACGCTAAGAAATATCGATTGAATAGAGGGAAATGGAAAAAACCCTTAAAATATGGGATGGAGGATTTAGGGGAAGAAGCATTTGCTTATTTGGAGGAACTGAGACGGATTACATACATAACTCTCAGGGAATTTGAAGAAAGCTTTAAAAACGCTAAAGATGCAATAAATAAAACAAATGTTTTATTTGATTTTTTGCAAAATAATTTAAAAATTCATGATATCACAGAAGATTTGATTTCTTATTTAGAAGAAAATCATCATTATGATTACGCTTTGGAAACCTCTCAAATTTGGAATACCACTGTTAATATTTTTAATCAGGTTGTAAACCTCCTTGGGACGGAAGAAATTACTGTTAACGAGTATGCCAAGCTTTTAAAAACCGGTTTTGAGGATGTGGAAATCGGTATTATTCCGCCTACCTTAGACGAGGTATTAGTGGGAACCGCCCAGAGAACCAGAGGGGGTAGAGTAAAGGCAATGCTAATCCTGGGTGCTAATGACGGTCTTTTACCTAAGGTACACGGGGAGGAGAGCTTATTAAACGAAGATGAAAAATCCAAGCTCCTTTTTCAGGGTAGAGAAATCTGCAAGGTAGAGAAGCTCAGGGTAATGGAAGAGACTTTGGCTATCTATAAGATTTTGGCAAAACCGGAGGAATTTTTATGGATGAGCTATTCTACCACGGATATGGAAGGTAAAGAATCAAAGCCATGTTTACTTTTTCATAAAATTAGAGGGATTTTCCCTCAGATTGCTTTGAAAAAAGATATTATGAACAGCGGGAATCCTCTAAATCTCATTGGAACACCTAAAAGCACCTTAAAGCACTTGTCTTATGCTTTACGCAAGGGTGATGACTTTAGAGAAGCGGATGCCTGGCCTATCGTTATGAACTGGTACTTAAGCAAGGAGGAAGGCAGAAAGTTTTTATCCCCTCTTGGGAAGGGACTTTCCCCCTTTAATCCTAAAGAAAAAATACATGAGCTATTGGCAAAAGATCTTTACAGAAAGGAAAGCTTCAGTCCATCTCAATTGGAGAAATACGCAAAATGCCCCTTTTCTTATTTTATGACCTATGGATTGCGGCCTGAAGAAGAGGAATCCTTTCAGGTAACCGGTCGGGATATGGGCGATATCTATCACCGAGTACTCATGAAAGCCACCCAGAGCTTAACTTTGGAGGGGTTGCCTATAAACGGGCAGGAATCCCCCTGGATGAAGGTTACCCGAGAACAGTGCAAAGAACTGGTAGATGGGTTACTGGAAGAAGAGACAAGGGGTTATA
>CAYWVS010000053.1:0-21308 GCA_964461765.1 uncultured Anaerovorax sp. | reverse complement strand
CTCCTGCTAAGAGCATAGCGATCATTTCCTTTTTCTTAGTATTTTTCATACTAATCACCTCCATTTGTTAATTTGTAGTAAAGTGTGGATAAAGGTGGAAGTGTAATTTTTATTTGATGTTGAAATTGATCATAAGCAATCTCTTTGCTGGTAGCTTGCTTCGTACCTCTGCCTTTCCCACCAAATCTTACACTGTCCGTGCTAAAAATATTTTTATATCTACCGGGCTTGTCAACACCTATCACATAATTTATGCGCCTTACAGGCGAAAAATTACAAATAATTAAAATGGATTCTCCTACTTTGTCTCTTCTTAGAAATGCATAAATATTATTGTCGCAATCGTCGGCTTCAATCCATTGAAACCCTTGCCAATTTTGATCTTGCTCCCAAAAGGCGGGATTTTGCACATAGAATTTGTTTATAGACTTACTAAACTTCTGCATATATAAATGTTCGGAACTGTTCAATAGCTCCCAACTCAATTGTCCGTCAAATTTCCATTCTTCGGATTGAGCAAACTCTCCCCCCATAAACAACAATTTTTTTCCGGGATGAGCCATCATGTAACCGAAATATGCTCTTAGATTTGCAAATTGATCCTCTCTTGTGCCGGGCATCTTACGGATTAAAGATCCCTTCATGTGCACCACTTCATCGTGGGAAAGAGGTAATATATAGTTTTCTGAATATGCATAGGACATGGAAAAGGTCATGCGATGATGGCAGCCTTTTTTAAAGAATGAATCCGTCTTCATGTAGCTTAAAGTATCATTCATCCATCCCATATTCCATTTATAATTAAAGCCTAAGCCTCCTACGTCTACAGGCTTGGTCACCAAAGGCCATGCGGTGGATTCTTCCGCAATCATCAGTACATTGGAGTAATTGGCAAAAACTGCAGTATTTAAATCCTTTAAAAAGGCGATTGCCTCCAAATTTTCTCTGCCACCATTTATATTAGGTCGCCACTGACCATCACTCCTGTTATAGTCCAAATAAAGCATGGATGCTACTGCATCTACTCGAATTCCATCAACGTGGAATTTGTCTAACCAAAAAACAGCATTGGATAAGAGGAAGCTTTTTACTTCGTTCTTTCCCCAATCAAAAATTCTAGTTCCCCACTCGCTATGTTCTCTTTTCAATGGATCTTCATATTCGTAGCAACAGTCTCCATCAAAATTATAGAGCCCTGCTCCATCCTTAGGGAAATGCCCCGGCACCCAATCTAAAATCACACCGATGCCCGCTTCATGACATCGATCAATAAATGCCATAAAATCCTTTGGTGTTCCATATCTGGAAGTAACTGCATAGTAGCCCATAACCTGATAACCCCAAGATCCGTCGTAGGGGTATTCCGATATGGGCATTAATTCTATATGAGTGTAACCCATATCCTTCACATAAGGAATCAGCTCTTCTGCCAACTTTTCATAGCTGTATGTATTCCCATCGGGGTATCTTTTCCAGGATCCCGCATGAACTTCATAGATATTGATAGGTTGATTGTAGGGTTCTGTTTCACTTCTCTTCTGAATCCATTGATCATCAGACCATTGGAATCCTTCTAAATCGTAAATCTTTGAACCAGTTGCAGGTCTTGTCTCCATGTGAAATCCATAGGGATCTGCCTTAATGTGAAGCTCCCCTGACTGGTCTTCCACTACATATTTATATACATCAAATTCTTCAATATCCGGCATGTAAAGCTCCCATATGCCTTCATTGTTCAATTTATGCATAATATCTTTCTTATAATCCCACCCATTAAAATTTCCGGTCAAATACACATTGCTTGCTTTAGGTGCCCACACTCTGAAAACGTATCCCCGCTCGTTTTCATTGCTGTAGGGATGAGCTCCCATAAATTCATAGGCTCTCAGGGACGTTCCTTGATGAAATAGGTAAACTGGTAACTCAAGTCTACTGTCCATTTTTTGCCTCCGTAAATTTTACGAAACAAATATCTTTTCGTATTTCTTTTTGTATGGTATCATTGTATCACAGTTTATTTGTAAATACTATAAGAAATTAAATAAATTCTGAATTGTTCGATTATATAATTAAATTTTAGCACTTGACAACTACTTCTTAAGGAGAGAATTTGACAAAAATGAAAAAAATAATTATCCCAATCCTATTGTTAATCATCTGTATGATTGCAATCCCGAAAACCTTGAACCATGCTCCGGCTGAGGAACCGGAAGAACCCATAACTACAACAGTAATCGGTGAACTATCCGCCATAGAAAATGTAATTGGAAACGCCGAGAATCCCCAGGAGGCTCTGAGAACCTATTTAATAGAGTGGGCAAAGGAAAACGATTTTAAATATGAGAAGGATAGGTTTAATAACGTGCTCATAGAAAAGCCTGCCGAAAAAGGATTCGAGGATTTGCCCGTAACCATCCTCCATGGGAAAGATAAAAATATTGCATTGGCTCTCTATGTGATGAAAATGTCAGAAGCAAAGGAAGGTCTGAAAGTGTTGTTTACCTTTGAGGAAAATCAGGAAATGATAGGTGCGGAAAATCTAAACCCGGACTGGTTGACAGGCGATTACCTCATTAGCCTTGGAGATTTTCATCAAAATGCTATTGTCAACGGTTCCGCCGGTGTAGAAAACATCTCCTTTAACCAAACTATGGTATGGGTGGCACCCTTAAATACAAAGGCCTTTGAAATAGCTCTTCGAAATTTTAAAGGAGGCTCCACCTTTGTAGAAGAAAATTTGGAAAATGGAAATCCAATTAAAATTTGTAGTGATTTGTTGGCAAATGCAAAGAATAACGGTATTGTTTTGGAATTAGCCAGCTTTAACGCAGGTGTGAATTCTGGGACTATACCACAAGATGCCACTTTTGTGGTGGTGGTAAACGAATATGACTCCAAAGGCCTACAGAAGGTTTATAAGGATGCCTTAGATAAGTTTAAAAAAGCTTACGGAGATATTGAAAAGGAAGCCACCATGGAAATTCGACCTGTGGAGATTCCTGATAAGGTCTTAACCAAGGAAAGCAGCAGTAACATTATCAGCTATTTATACGGAATGGTAGATGGTGTATTTACACTTGATCCGGAGGAAAAAAATAAAGTGGAAAGTTCTTCCACCATATCTAACGCTTACACTTATACGGGAGACTTTACAGGAAGTCTTATCATGCAAAGCACATCCCCGGGCGCTTTAATCCGGATACAGGATGCTTATGAAAAAGTATGTTATCTGTCAGAAATACAATACGAAGTCACAAGCAGTTACCCCATTTGGCAAGGAAAGGAAAATAGCAGACTCTTCCCTCTGATGCTTCAGTATCAAAAGGATTTATTGGGTGGTAAGGTCAATACCTGGCAATTATATCAACCTCTGGAATGTAGTTACTTTGCTCAAAAAAATCCTTTACTGGACATGGTGTATTTAGCTGTTGAGAAGCAGGAAGAATTTATTCTCCAAATGTTAAATGAAGAAAGCATGAAGGAACAAATTTCTATATCTTCAGAGGGTGCAATAGAATAAAATTAAAACTTAATAAATTGGAATGTAAAGTAGCGCTATCTAAGAATGATTCTCATCATTCTTAGATACGACCAATAGTGAATTTAAATAATTTTAATGCTAACTACTTCCCTCAGGCAGTACAAAGGGAATCCCTTCCTTTATTAAGGTAATCTCCGTATCATTTCCCTCTTTGATTTCTCCATCCACACAAATATTGGCGTATTCGGGATTTTTGATGGTGATTTTATTACACTTGGTGTAAGTTATGTACTTTTCAATACCGGGAATTTCTAAATGAGTTCCCTTTTTATATCGATAAATTAACTTCATCAATCGTTTGTAGGAAATGTTTTGTACCACAGTCACATCCATCTTACCGTCTGTTACTTCTGCCAAGGGGGCTCCTTGAAAACCACCCCCGTAAAATCTCCCATTTCCTACGGTAAATAAGAGGCAATCCACATGTTGATAGCTTTTATGGGATGTGGCAAGACCTCCAGATTCTTCTATTTCATTGACATTTTCCATAAAAATTTCTAGGGGAGTGGTTTTTTTATTGACTAATGCTTTCACCACTCCTCCATAATATGCAAAGCTTCCTGTAACAAGGGGAAGCTTTCTGAAGCTCTCCATATGATAAACCACATGACAATCCAAACCCACATTAATCATATTGATGGCATATCTGGCACCCTCATCATTTTGTATATATTGAATATTTGCAGAGCTCTTATAGCAAAGAAGATCTATGGGTATGACTTTTCCTCGTACCAACTTTTCAATATTTTTGAAGTTTTCTTTGTTCTGAAAGTTTCGCACAAAGTCATTTCCGGTACCGGCAGGAATCAAGGCCACTTCTATGTCCTTTTCCCCATAGGCTCCATTGACCACCTCATTTAAGGTCCCATCTCCCCCACAGGAATAAAACCGATAGACAATTCCCACCGGAAGTTGACCCTGCTGAATGAGATGATCCCTTTCCTTAATCTTATTTTTTATATATCGAATGCTGTCCTCCACCCCCATGGTTCTATGAATTTCATAATCCAAAGACATTTTTTTCACTGTCTCCATAATCTTAGGGACGAATACCTTCTCTGTCTGCCCTTTTCCCGCAGCGGGATTGATTATAAATATATGTTTCATCTTTTACTCCAAATCAGGTGGAAGTTCAACATCTTTTCTCGGCCTCTACTTAAGATTTTCAGGGTTGAGCCCTTCCAACTCCTTCAATACAAATAAACCATCCTTGCGAATCAGCACATCATCAAACCAAATCTCTCCTCCGCCATATTCCGGTCTTTGAATCATTACCAAATCCCAGTGGACTGCGGATTTATTTCCGTTAAATGCATCCTTGTACGCAGCTCCGGGAGTCAAATGGAAGCTGCCTGCAATCTTCTCATCAAACAAGGTGTCCTTCATGGGGTTAAGGATATATGGGTTAACACCGATGGCAAATTCTCCGAAGTATCGGGCACCCTCATCCGTGTCTAAAAGCTCATTGATTCTGTCAGAATTATTGGCTGAAGCCTTGACAATCTTTCCGTCTTTCACCTCAAAGACGATGTTTTCAAAGGTGAAGCCCTGCTCCTCGGAAGGAGTATTATAGGAAATGATGCCGTTTACAGAATCCCTAACAGGAGCAGCATACACTTCTCCGTCTGGAATATTTCTCTCTCCATCGCATTTTACAGCATTGATATCTTTTATAGAAAATGTCAGCTCTGTGTCCTTGCCTGTAATTTTCACCTTGTCTGTTTTATTCATTAAATCCACCAAAGGATCCATGGCCTTGGACATCTTTCCGTAGTCCAAAGTACAAACATTGTAATATAAATCTTCAAAGGATTCCATGCTAGTATTTGCCAACTGTGCCATGGATTCATTGGGGTATCTGAGCACCACCCATTTCGTTTTGTTTACCCTATAATCCAGTACCGGACGCAAAATCTTACTATGCATATTTAATTTGGCCGAAGGTACATCCGATAGCTCTGAAGTATTGAGACCTCCTCGAATAGCGATGTATGCATCCATTCCTTGCATCTGAGCTAATTGGTATTCCTTCATAAATTCCATTTGTTCTTCTTCACAATGAAGCAAAATTTCTCTATTTATAGAAGAGTCCCGAATTTCAACGTAAGGGTAACCACCTGTGGCATATACTTCTTTAATCAAAAGCTTTACCAGAGGCTTTGCACATTCTCCCTCATAGGAAATTAAAATCTTTTCTCCCTTTTTTAATTTACAGGAATAGTGAACCAACACTTCCGCTAATTTTTTTGTCCTGCTATCCATGATTTTCTCCTTTATCTTTACTAAAATATGTCATTCTCCCTTAGTATACCCAGAGGTTTAAAATCCATTAGCAAAAGTTTCCTCATAAGTGGGTACTTTTGCATCCGG
Organism: uncultured Anaerovorax sp.; assembly: GCA_964461765.1. Classification (GTDB taxonomy): domain Bacteria; phylum Bacillota; class Clostridia; order Peptostreptococcales; family Anaerovoracaceae; genus JAVVUJ01. The sequence continues at coordinate 15,397 of CAYWVS010000053.1, read as the reverse complement.
TTTAAAATAAGCGATTCTGGAAATATTAATGAGGTGATGATAATCTAAATTTTCCGAAATGCTGTTGTTACCCCAAGATCCACAACCCAATGTATTGGTGGGTGCTAAGCCATTATGAAAGCTTCCCCCCGCACTGGTAGCGCAAACCTGATTGACGACAAATCTGGAAACATCTAAATGTTCCCCTGCATATTCTATATTTTCAACAGTATTGGAATGGATGCTGACGCTGTGGCCCTTTCCCTCCACCTCTAAGTTGGTTTTGGCAATGGCTACGGCTTCTTTAAAATCCTTATATTGATAGATAGCCATGACGGGACACATTTTTTCCTTGGCGATCACATCCTCTGCCCCCCATCCATCTGCATCTATTAGAATCACCTTTACATCCGACTCCAGGTTTTTTCCAGCCAATTTTCCAACGGTCTGAGGGGATTGTCCCACTGCGTGCCGATTCATGGCACCTTCTTGAAAAACGGCATCTCGAAATGCTTGCCTTTCCTCTGCCTTAACGTGATAAGCTCCATTTCCTTCAAAGATTTTTATGGCTTTTTCATAGGATTCCTCGGGCAAAATTACGGTCTGTTCGGCGGAACAAATAATGCCGAAGTCAAAGGCCCTACCTGTAATAATTTTAGGGATCACCTCTTCCAGATTGGCATCCTTATCGATGATACACTGTACGTTTCCTGCTCCTACCCCAAGTGCCGGTTTTCCACTGCTATAGGCCGCCTTTACCATACCCATCCCCCCTGTGGCTACCACCACATCGGCGGAGGAGATTAAGTGTTTCGTATTTTCTCTGGATTGTTGGTCTAAAATTTGAATGATATTTTTAGGTGCACCCAACTTTTCTAATTGTTCATTAATAAGATCTACTGTCATGGTACTGGATTTGATGGCTTTATGGTGTGGAGTAATGATAATCACATTTCGCCCTTTCAATGCAAACATGGCATTGCTCATGGGGGTTACGATGGGATTGGTGCAAGGTGTAATGGCAGCAACAATGCCCTTGGGCTTAGCCACCTTGGTAATTCCTGTGGACTCGTCTCTCTCAATGATGCCCACGGATTTTTTATCCTTCAGATGATGAGCTATCATAAGGGATTTCCCTTTGTTTTTGGCTATCTTATCCGTCACATTTCCCATTCCGCTTTCTTCCACGGCAATTTCAGCCAATTCTTCTGCATGATCGTAAACCACCTTAGCTACTGCTGTAACGATTTGATCTACTTGCTCCTGAGTATAGGCCTCGTATTCCTTTAGAGCCACTCTGGCTCTTTCCATGTATCCGTTGATGTATGTCTGACTTTCCGATTCCACAAGAATTTCCTTTCCCTCAGTTCTAAGGGTATCCTTACCTGTTCCCATTGACATATCCTTCCTCTTTTCCATCCCTTTGATATTTTTTGGGTTCACTGTCATATAAATCATTGCCTTCGCTGTCCGTCACGACGATTAAAGGCATATTTTCAACATATATTTTTTTTATTGCTTCCGTTCCCAGATCCTCATAGGCTATGACTTCTACGCTTTTAACACTCTCCGCCATGAGAAGGGCTGCCCCTCCAATGGCTGCAAAATACACCGCCTTATGCTCCTTCATAGCATCTTTAACCCCTTGACTGCGGTGACCTTTTCCAATCATACCCCGCAAACCTTTTTCAATGAGTAGAGGAGTGTAGGGATCCATTCTTCCCGAGGTGGTAGGTCCTGCAGGCCCCATGATTTCCCCTGAAGCAGAAGGACATGCGCCTACATAGTAGATAGTCTGATTTTGAAGCTCTACAGGCATAGACTCCCCATTCTGCAATGTATCCACCATTCTTTTATGAGCAGCGTCTCTAGCTGTAAGGAGACTGCCTGACAGGAGCACTTGATCCCCTGCCTTTAAGCTTTTCACCTTTTCCTCAGTCAGAGGAAGTGTTATTTCGATTTCCTTATTTATCGTATCCATATTTCACTTTTTCATATTCCTAACTGAAATTTTACATTAGCATTTAATAAAAGAAAAATCGATAATTTAATTCTGAGTTTTTAATAATAAATTATTTTATAAAATAAATTTTTATAAATTTCTTTTTACTAATTTCATTATCGATTATGTTTAGCTATCCCCTGATTCTAAAATCTTAAATTGCATAGATTTAAGCTTTAAAGAATTATAGATTTAAAGCTTTTACAGAACCATAGATTTAATCTTTTACAAAAACATAGATTTAACCTTTTAAATAATCACAGATCTATGCCTTGTGGCGTGGCATGAAATATTGACGGCCACAGGAAGCCCCGCAATATGTGTGGGAAAAGACTCTATGAGGACACCCAATGCGGTAATCCTGCCTCCCAAACCTTGGGGTCCAATGCCTGTGTCGTTTATTTTTTTCAATAGCTCTTCTTCTAAAGCTCCATAGAAAGAGTTGGGGTTTCTTTCCGAAATAGGTCTGAGTAATGCTTTTTTCGCCAGAAGTGCCACCTTTTCAAAGGTACCTCCTACCCCCACTCCCACCACCATGGGTGGGCAAGGATTGGAGCCTGCATTTTTTACCGTATCCAAGACAAAGTTTTTAAATCCCTCTACTCCATCTGCAGGGGTTAGCATTTTTAATGCACTCATATTTTCACTTCCAAAGCCCTTTGGCATAACTGAAAGCTTTAGACTATCTCCTTCCACGATGTCGTAATGAATGACGGCAGGTGTGTTATTGCCCGTATTTTTCCTGTCAAAAGGATCCTGGACAACACTTTTTCGCATATCCAAATCATAGGCCTGAGCCACCCCCTGTTGGATGGCATCCTCAAGCAGTCCCCCGGTAATACTAACCTGCTGACCAAGCTCTACAAAGACGATGGCCATGCCGGTATCCTGACACATGGGTCGTCTTTTTTCCACTGCCAAGTCCGCATTTTCCAGTATTTTTTCCAGCAAAAATTTACCTGTTCGGCTTTCTTCTCCCGAGATTCCTTCCCGGAGGCTTTCTCGAATATCGTCGTTTAAGCACCAGTTTGCTTCCCAGAAAAGGGTTTTTACTGCTGATGTAATCTCTTCACATTTAATTTCTCGCATAGTTCTTCTTTCTTTACCACTGTTCCACTGACTTCAAAAAGGCTTTGGCATTGTTGATCTGTCGCTCTACATCCTCCGGAGATGTGCCCCCCAGGCTCTTTCGGTTTTTAACACAATTTTCAATGGAAAAAGCACTCAGATCCGTCAATTGCACCGGCAGCTTCATCCCTGCCAAATCTTCCGGAGTAAGGTCTTCAAAGGTAATCTTCTTTCCTTCGCAATACTTCACCATGGAACCTACGATTTCATGGGCATCACGAAACGGTACATCACAACACACCAAGTATTCTGCAATATCCGTGGCATTGATAAAACCTTTCTTCAAGTGTTCCTTTAGAATCTCTTCTCTAAAGCTGATTTTTTCTAACATCCTAGCGAAGATATATAAGCTTCTGTTCAGAGTGTGAATGCTATCAAATAGGGGCTCCTTGTCCTCTTGATAGTCCTTGTTGAGGGTCAGGAAAGTACCCTTTAACACGGTCAAAAGGGTGGTCAGATTGCCGATGGTTCTTCCTGCTTTTCCTCTGGCTAACTCTGCAATGTCGGGGTTTTTCTTCTGGGGCATGATACTGCTTCCCGTGCAAAAACTATCGTCGATATCTATAAAGCTAAATTCTTGAGAATTAAAGACGATAATTTCCTCTGCAAAACCACTGATGTGGCTCATGCAAAGTGCAGCGTTAAACAGGTATTCTGCAATAAAATCCCTGTCCCCTACCGTATCCATGGCATTGTCTGTGGGCACTGCAAAGCCTAAGGCTTTGGTTGTTTCCATTCTATCTGTAGGCAAGGTGGTTCCTGCCATAGCACAAGCGCCCAATGGATTCCTGTTCAGTCTCCCGTAAGAGGAAATGAATCGCTCCACGTCTCTCATAAAGCCTTGGAAATGAGCCATATAATAAAAGCCTACGGTAATGGGCTGTGCATGTTGCATATGGGTGAAACCGGGCATGATAATGTCCTTTTCTCCCTGAGCCTTTTCAATGATTACTTGCATTAAATCCTTAATGAGATCCACGGTTTTCTTAGTGGCATCCCTTAGGAACAATTTTTCATCTACTGCGTTTTGGTCATTTCTGCTTCTGGCCGTATGGAGTTTCTTTCCCACATCACCGATTTCTGCAATCAAGTTTTTCTCAATGGTCATCATGATATCTTCATCCTGAATATCAAATTCCACCAAGCCCTTGTCCATATTTTCTTTAACTATTTTTAAGCCCTTTATGATTTCCTCACATTCCTCCTGAGAAATGATCCCCTGCTTTGCCAACATAGTAACGTGGGCGATACTCGCCTCTATGCTGTAGGGATAAAGGATGTGATCAAAGCTGATAGATTCGTTGTAATCTGCTGTATAGTCGTCCATCTGTTTGGAAAAACGACCTCCCCATAAATTTTTCATTTGATAAATAATACCTCTACACTTCATGTGCACCTTTCTTGCCATATAGATTTATTTTAAGGGTAAAGCAACATGAATGCAAGAAGAAAATAGGGAATACAATTCATATTTCTATCAATCATATTCCCCAATATTTAAAATAAGTTACAAAGTTATACTTGAAATACACCCCTGGTGTCAATTTTATTTTTACTTAATATTCTGTTAATATTATCCACAGAATTTGTTCTTACGTATAATCCATACCCGCAGGATCGAATTAGTTCGGGTGGTAACTTCTTCAAAGTGGATCTGATATGGTTTTCGTTTAATTTTTCCTGCGCGTATACGGCCTTATAAAATGATGAAAAGGCTATTACATACTCATTCATTTATTGTACCCCCTCTTTTAGCATTCGTATGTATAGTTCCAGGTATCCGGCCTTATGGACATCTTCTTCAGCTACCAGAGGGTATCTGTCAATTTCTATGTCATTTTGATAAATTACTAATTCCCCAATTTGTTGTCCTCGAGTTATAGGCAATTCGGGAATCACATTAAAGACGGATTCACCACGTATGCCTTTTTTATCTCCCTTTTTAATTAAAACAGCCACATCCTCTGGTGCTACTGCATTGATTACCCGAGGTGATGCTTTTTCCAAAATTAATGCATCGATGGGCTCGCCCTTTTCAGCCAACTTTAAAGCATCATAGTTTGCAAAACCAAAATCCAAAAGCTTGGTAGCTTCTGCAAAGCGAATTTGGGAGGTTGGGCTTCCTAAGATAACTGCGATTAACGTTAAATCACCTTTTCTGGCTGCTCCAGACAGGCAATACATTGCATCCTGTGTAAAACCGGTCTTGAGACCAATGGCCCCGGGATAAGTTCGAACCAGTCTGTTGGTATTTGTTAATCCCAGCTCCGTTTGTTTCCCCGGCAATCCTACCATCATGGTATCCATCCAAGTGGTAAACCATGTTTCATTTTCATGAATATGTTTTAACAGCTCTCGCGACATAATCCCTACATCATATGCACTAGAATAGTGATTTGCTACAGGTAATCCATTTGTATTTACAAAATGCGTATTTTTCATTTCCAATTCTTCGGCACGTTTATTCATTGCCTCTACAAAAATTTCAATGGAGCCTGAGTGATACTCTGCCGCGGCTACACATGCATCATTAGCGCTAACCATGGCAATCCCTTCCATTAAATGCTTCAAGGGCTGAACCTCACCTGTTTCCAAAAACATTTGACTGCCACCCATGCTTGCAGCTTTTGCACTGACTGTCACTTGATCCTCCAAGCTAATTTGACCTCTATCCACCGCCTCTAAAATCAAAAGCATGGTCATAACCTTTGTAACGCTTGCAATAGGCAGCTTTTCATTTGATTTATAGTCGAAGAGCACTTTACCGCTGCCGGCATCCATAAGAACCGCTGCTTTCCCATCGATTTCCCATCCGCTATTTGGATCAGTCAGTTTTTCTCCGAATGAAAGAAGTGGAAATGAACACATTAAAGTAATGGCTAAAAGAAAGCTAAGTGCAAATTTTAAGGTTCGAAAATATCTGAAAGGGTATATTTCAGATTTCAAACTATGTATTTTTATTATCTTAAACCACATAAAAACCTCCTAACAATTCATCATATAAAAGCCCTTTTCTATGACTGCAATAGTCGGCTTTTATATTTCAATATATGAATCTTAAGAGGTTTTCATTACTGAAACATTTTTTCCTTTTTAACATTTGAGGAATTTAAGGGAAGAATTTTGTCCGTTATGTAAAGTCAGAGCATTAAAGCCAATAGATTTCTTTTATTTGGCTCTCAATATCTTATGGTCATTCCTTTTCATACATGGATAGCATACAAGACCATATGACGGAATATAAAGGCAATTAGTGATCTTTGGCATGCAGAGCAGGCGTATGGACCAGATTCCACTGTATATCATTGAAAAATAACCGCCCTTGACAGAGGAACACGGTTATTTTTTAACTTTTCCCAACTAAAATTACTAAATATTTTTTTCTTTTTTCAAAGTAGCACGCTGTGCCTCAAAAATACACTTTATCAGTCGATCCTCCGTTCTTCGATCCAATTGATCCCATTTTGCACGATAGCGGAATCTATACTTCAAACCATTCTCTAGCCTTTCCCTGCCAATAATGATTGCAACCAATCTAAATGATTCTTCCATAAATGTAAATTTACAGGAAACTCGGTCTCCTGCATTATACTCTTCATTACAGAGGAGTCTGATACCACCTGCCCCGATATCTTTAATAGTGCCCTCCTCATCGCCCTGCTTTCTATATTGGTTGTCGAAGGTTAAATTTTCTAATTTGGCATCTAAGGAACATTGAAATCTAAAAAATTCCCTTCTTTGAGTTACTTTAGGAGGTGAAAGAACCGTTAAATTTAACATTCTGATTGATTCATCAGTAAACTGACTTTCTACAGCAACTCTATAAAGGTGAATTCCTTCTTTCATGAAATGATACAGATCTAAGTTCTGACCTATTGCCACACGAAAAATTTTATCTACAGAATGAGGTGTTTGAACGGTCAAAAGGGTAGAAGAAAGAATGTTCTCCACATTGGTTTTATAAAACTTCTTGGGAGCCGTTTCATCTTCTTCTATTATGCAAAGTTCAACTTTACTGCCAATTTTAATTGATTCTGAAAGCATAGTCTCCACCTTTCTAGCTTATTCTTTAATGTGAACCGATTATTTGCCCTTAAAATTATAATATAAGTTTTAATCATTCTAATCCGATGACTTTTTTCACTAATGCTTCCATCATAGGTTTTTCTCCTATGAAAAATGCTTTAGCACCCTCTTCAGTACCACGATCTACTTTAGTCATATCATTTCCCATTACTTCTGCTAGCACATCCCCTTTCTTTACAGGATCTCCAACCTTCTTGTGAAGATAGATTCCCGCCGATAAATCTATAGGATCTTCCTTGGTAGCTCTGCCAGCTCCGGAGTGTTGGGATGCCATTCCTATGGTTTTAGCAGTAATTTGGTTTACATAGCCATCTTTATCTGCTTTTATTTCCTTCTTATATTTGGGTTGAGGGAAAAGGCAATAGTTATCAATAACCCTAGAGTCTCCACCTTGCCCCTCAATAAATTGTTCAAACTTTTCTATAGCTTTTCCATTTTCTAAAACTTCTCTGGCCATATTCATAGCCTCTTCATGGGAATTAGCCTTTTCTCCTAAATAAATCATGTATGATGCCAAAATCACAGAAAGCTCTGTAATATCCTGAGGTCCTCTATTCTTTAAGGTTTCGATGGCTTCGATCACCTCGTTGGCATTCCCAACGGCTTTTCCCAAAGGTTGATTCATGTCAGTTATGACGGCGATGACCTTCTTTCCGTCGGCTTTCCCGATATCCACCATCATACTGCCAAGCTCCACAGCCTCCTCTAAGGTTCCCATAAAAGCTCCGTTGCCACATTTTACATCCAGTACGATGGCATCACTACCAGAAGCCAGTTTTTTGCTCATAATACTGGATGTAATTAAACTCATATTATCCACGGTGGAAGTTACATCCCGCAAGGCATATATTTTTTTGTCTGCCGGGGCAATATGTGCCGTTTGCCCGATGACAGAAAGCCCCGTGTGATTCACCAAGTCCATAAAGACTTCCGCTTCTATAGTAGTTTGAAATCCGGGGATAGATTCCATCTTGTCCACGGTTCCCCCTGTAAAGCCCAATCCTCTTCCGGACATCTTTGCAATGGGTACCCCACAAGCCGCTGCTATAGGTCCTACGATAAAGGTGGTTTTATCTCCTACGCCTCCCGTACTATGTTTATCTACCTTAATGCCCGCAATGGGTGATAAATCTACCACATCCCCGGAATATTTCATGGCTGCTGTCAAGGCATAGGTTTCTTCCTTGTTCATTTTATTAATAAAAATAGCCATTAGCAAAGCTGAGATTTGATAATCAGGTATGGTACCTTCTGTGAATCCTTTCACAAAATACTGTATCTGCTCCTCCGTCAAAACTTTTCCTTCACGCTTATCAAAGAGAATATCAATCATATTAAGATTACTCATAAATCCTCCTTTATCATATTATTTATTAAGGAATACTATTAAAAATTTACTCTTCATTACTTTATAAAATAACCTTCTTAATTTATTTCTTTATTTGCCCATAAAAGCTTTCACCAATATGGGTTTCTTCCACTTTTAGTATTTCTGCAATGGTAGCACCGATATTTCCATAGGAAGTCCCGGGTACCATAGGGTTGGCTTTTTTAATAGACTTTCCGAAAATTAGTACCGGTACATACTCTCTGGTGTGATCCCATCCCGTGTGGGTAGGGTCATTACCGTGGTCTGCACAGAGGATTAAAATGTCCTCTTCCTTCATAGCTGTCATAATTTCAGGCAGCCTTTGATCAAATTCTTCAATACATCCGGCATAACCCTCCGGATCTCTACGATGACCGTATTTTGAATCAAAATCGACTAAATTGGTAAAAATCAAACCTTCAAATTCTTCCTTCATAGCTTCTAATGTTTTATCCACCCCATCCATATTGTTATCTGTGTGAACAGAAGTTTTTATTCCTTGCCCATTAAAGATATCGTGAATTTTTCCGATGGCATAGACGGTTTTTCCCTTTTCTATTACGTGATCCAATACGGTTTTTCCCGAAGGTGACACCGCATAGTCCTTTCGATCGGAAGTTCTGGTTCTCTTTCCATTTTCTATCACATAAGGTCTGGCGATAACCCTACCGCAAGCATATTCCCCCACCAACATGTCTCTGGCTGTTTGGCAAATTTCATATAGCTTTTCCAAAGGGATTACCGCTGTATTGGCAGCAATTTGAAATACGCTGTCAGCAGAAGTATAGATAATAGGCTTCCCGGTGGCTTCGTGCTCGGGACCTAATGTTTCTATAATCTCCGTACCTGAGGCCGCATAATTCCCCAAGGATTCTAAACCGATGGCTTTTTCATAAGCCTCCATAAATTCAGGAGGAAATCCGTCAGGATAAGTTTTAAAAGGAACCTCTGTAAAAAGTCCGGCAATTTCCCAATGACCAGTAATGGTATCCTTGCCTTTGGATAATTCACCAAGTCTCCCGTAGGATGCAAGTATTTCTTTAGGTTCTATTACCATTTTCTCAGGAAGCGGGAATCCTTCCTCCAGAGTATTGACAAGACCTAATTTGATTAAATTGGGCATATTCATGTCAGGTACCTTTTCTATAATATGACCTAAGGTATTGGTTCCCTTGTCACCATATTTTTCCGCATCAGGCAAGGCGCCCACTCCCAAACTGTCCATCACGATTAAAATAACTCTTTTCAAAATACCACCTTCTTTCTTTTCCCGTTACAACCTTCTATTTTACATCTGTTTTTTATAATTTTCTTGATGCTTATCTTTATGATTTTAAATTTCAATTTTTTTATCATTACTTACAAGATATTTAGATTATATTATCAGCCAACAACAAGGGCTTGCACTCTAAATAATCTAAAGATACCAATTTATATTCAACTCCGTTGTAAAACCCTTTGATTCCTTTTTTGTATCCTTCCTCCCCGTGCAAATGACCGTACACCACGGTCTTTACTCCATATCGGGCAAAGAGCTCCGTGAATCCAGACTCTTCATGCTTTGGATTGGTGGGTGGAAAATGAATGGCACAAAGGATGGAGCCTTTTCCTTCCTCTCCTATGCCATAACCTGCTCGCTGTGCATCCTGTAAGGATATTTCCAATCGGTTCAACTCTCTTAAATAGATTTTTCTGTCATTTTCAGTGAAGGGATCGTCCCCGGGACAAATCCATCCTCTGGTTCCGCAAATGGCATGAGCTTGGGAACCACAATAGGTTTCATAAAAAGTGTTGTGCAAATAGGTAATGGAGCTTTCCGGTTGATTCATCTTTGTTAAAGTGCTCCACCACAAGTCATGGTTTCCCTTAATTATCACCTTTTTACCAGGTAGGCTCTTTATGAAAGCTTCATCCACTAAATAATCTTTAAATTTTAATGCCCAGGAGATATCTCCCGCCAGGATCACCGTATCCTCGGGTTGAATCAAGCTCTCCCAATTGGTCTTTAAAGTTTCTGTGTGATTGATCCACCAGCCTCCAAATCGATCCATTGGCTTTTCCATTGATAAAGAAAGGTGCAGATCACCTATTGCATATATACTCATTACCCCGATTTCCAACCTCTCTAAAGATCTTCTTCCTCATCCTCTATAGTCTGATTAGTCAAGGAAGTTCCTAAAATTTCCATTGATGATGAATCCGACAGATTTACGATATTTCTCAATTTACTTTGAATCTTTCTGGTACGTGTTCCGATCAGCTTGTCTAACTCAACATTAGCCTGATTGATTCGCTGCTGTGTTGCGGCTAAAACATCTCCAAATTTATCAAATTCTGTTTTAACAGCTCCTAAAACGTTCCATACTTCACCGGAATGCTTTTGAATTGCTAAAGTTTTAAAACCCATTTGCAAGCTGTTTAATACAGCAGCCATGGTAGTAGGACCCGCAATGCTGATTTTATATTCTCTCTGCAAAGCTTCAACAAGCCCCCTTCTGACCACTTCTGCATAAAGCCCTTCGAAGGGTAAAAATAGTATTCCAAAGTCTGTAGTATTAGGGGGATCTATGTATTTATCGTGAATGCTCTTTGCAAAGGCTTTAATGGTTTTTTCCAATTGCTTTGAGGCGGCTTCCACCTCCATAGGATTCCCTGTATCATAGGCATCCACCAATCTGGCGTAGGTATCTGAGGGAAACTTGGCATCGATGGGCAGATATACACATTGGCCTTCCTGATCTCCCGGAAGCCTGATGGCATACTCTACCCTGTCAGCACTTCCTTTTTTGGTTGGTATATTTTCCGCATATTGTTCCTTAGAAAGAATCTGCTCTAAGATGGCACCTAACTGAATTTCTCCCAAGATACCTCTCGTCTTTACATTGGATAGAACCTTCTTTAAGTCTCCAACACCCACTGCAAGGTTTTGCATTTCTCCCAAACCTTTATATACCTGCTCCAACCGGTCGCTGACCAATTTAAAGGATTGAGTAATTCTGTCCTCCAAGGTTTTTTGAAGCTTTTCATCCACAGTAGCTCGCATCATTTCCAATTTTTTGCCATTATCCTGTTGCATAGCAGCAATCCTGTTTTCCATGGTGGCTCTAATATTTTCTAATCTTTGGTCATTTTGTAAGTGCATACCTTCCAATTGTCTATTTAATTCCTGCAATCGCATATCTTGGATTTCAACAGATTGTTTCTGTGTAGCTGCCAGGAGTTCTCCCAGACCTTGAAAGCTGGCTTGTATAAATTGCATGGTCTCTTGCTTTGCTGTTCTGATTTGGCTTTCCTGCTGAACCTTAATATCTCCCAGGCTACTTTCCAGGGCGGCCAATTTTCCTACATAGGATTTTTTTAAAGAGGAAACCATCATAAATATATAAAAAACCAATAATAAGATGATTAACAGTGATGCTGTCATTAACAGTGTCATAGGATTCAAGAGTGCCATATACGGATCGTTCATTGTTTTAGTTTTCCCCTTTTCCTTCTATTATATTTACATACCCGGATGTGCCCATTATATTGCAATATGTTTTTTCCAATGCACTATTTGCATTGACTACGAATATTTTTACATCCGAATTTCTCAAATAAGCATAATTTTTTAATTCATCAAAATCAATAATGATTCCAAAGACTTTATTATTATCTATAAAATCTTTGATTTGTGCTTTCGTGTATGCACCTTTTTTGGGCATTAGAATGATTTTCTCATAACCTAAATATTGAACCTTTGTATAGTCCTTGAAATTTTGAATAACTGGAATTATTTTTCTTTTGATTTCTTTAAAAAGTTCATTTTGTGTTGTATCAATATTCTGGATTACTCCAACATTTCTAACAATCCCCGAATATTGGTCTTCAAAAGCAGCCAACTCTGTTACCGGGTTTATCATTTGAACAAAAATAGGTTGTAATTCTTTATTATTTTGGATTTTACTTTTTATAGTTTTGAAAAAATCTTGTGTAGGAAGATACTTTTTATCTATGGGAGATAAAAACCCCGGCACCTTTGCATTGACTCTGTATAAGTCCACATTTTCAAAACTGGCTTCTTCTGCTGTATCTGCCAAGATGCTTTCCAGACTTTCTCCATTTAAAAACACTCTTTTCAGCACATCCTTTTCCAAATAAAATCGGGAAAGCTCCACCACATTCATCGCCCTTAAATAATATTCCTTTAGAGGGGCAATGTCAATGGGTTGACGTGTAATTCTGTTCCAAGCTCGGCTGCTTTCAAAGACTCCGTCTCGAGAGATTTCAAACACCACATCATCCAAAACGAAGGAACCTTTGAGCAGATGTGTTTGCCCCACAGCAAACCCAGATTGTGCTTCAAATAAATTTTGGCCTAGATAAAGGGTGTTGAGTTTTTCTACCCCCATGATGTAAGCTAGAGTAGGCATGATATCCAACTGCCCCCCGGAAATGGATAAGGTTTGAGCCGGCTCCTCCCTACCCGGTACGTGAATCATCAGGGGAACGTTTAACATGGTATCAAACTCATAGGGATAACCCAACCATTCAGACACTCTGCTTTCAATTCGCTTATCTGACTTTGTCAGGGCAAAATGATCTCCGTATAAAGCGATTACAGAATTATCATAAAGATCAGACGCCTTTAAAAGTTCGATAAATTCTCCAAAACAACGGTCTGCATAATTGATGGAAGCCATATAATTTCCAAACAAGGTGTCTTCATCCTCAGGCAAAAGAGTCATTTCTTTCAGTCTATCCGGTAACCTATAGGGGTTATGACTGGAAAGTGTGATGAAAAAACTATAAAATGGGTTTTCCTTTTCTTTTAAAATTTCCACCCCTTGACGAAAAAACTCTCTATCACTAATCCCCACGATATTGCCCCCACCGATTCCCGAAATGTTGTCGCTTTGGAAATCGTCACTGCTATAGAATCTATCGAAGCCCAGTACAGGATAAATGACCTCGCGATTCCAAAACTCTTTTTTATAACCATGGAGTACCATGGTGTCATATCCATACTCTTTCATGACCCAAGGAAGTCCATAAAAATAATTGTTTTCATAGATCTTATAAGTAAAGCTTTCCAACGTTCCTAAAAGTGAATTGTTGGCAGCAAACTCTGCATCGGAAGTATTTCCCGATCCGATCTGTTGATAAAAATTATCAAAGTAAAAGATACCATTTTCCCTAAGAAAGCTGTTGAGATTAGGGGTAATCTCCTGCTGATTGTAAGTCTTGTTGATTACCATATTTTGAAGGGCTTCCATTTGAATCAGAATGAGATTCTTACCTTTTCCGGCACCGAATAAAGAACCTTCCAAGCTTAGCTCATAACTGCCGGTGGATAAAACAATCCCACCCTTGTCATAAATTTTATTGGTTTTAAAGGTATTTGTGGCAATATCCTTTATATGGTAAGTAAAAAACTCTTGACTGCCAATGGATTTTATAAAAGGATGCTCCGTTGGATTCACCAAGAATAACAATATAAGAAATATTGCTAAAGCCTGTATTCCAAATCTTTTAATTTGCCTTTTTAAGAACTCCATTTTCTGCCTCATCTATATAAATTGTGAAATTGGATTTTAAAAATTTCTTATATTTATCCTCCGCAGAATCTTTTGACATGGCACCTGCCCATACGTTGTTAAGCTTCATGAATTGCAATAGCTGCTCATAGGTAAAATTCCCCTTATCCATATTTAGAATTCCGTTGTAAAGCCCCGAGTATTCTACCATACCTGCCACCTGAGGAATGATTCTTGGCATGACAGACTCATTGTATTCACCCATGATCTTCATGAAAAAGTCTGCACTTCGATCCACATTAGCTACAATTACCACGTCGGGATGCTCCATCATCCAGTCCGCAAGCATAAAGAAGTCCATGGAAGTAAGATTATTCCTCATGGGTGTTGCCTTATATTCTTCAATAGTCATCTCTTCCGTTGCAATGCTGTCGTAATAGAGGGGAAACTCCTTCCAATCCTTTAAGAGCACCGCCGTTCTGGCTCCCACCTCAGAGGTCCAGTTAATGTCCACACGAATGGCTTTATAGCCTGCCTCATAGGATGCGTTTAGTGCCTCCAGGGAATTGGTTCCCAACAAATTTTTATCTGGCAACCCGGAAAAAGCAATAGTTTCAGGGTAAGCAATATTGTCCTCTGGTTCTTTGAATACCTTGTCTGACCCTTGACCTTCTAAAAACAACTTCCTTAATATATCGTTTTTCATCACATATTCCGAAGCATTGATGATTTCCATAGATTTGAGATATCCGGAATAACATTCTTCTATAGGTACCTTTGCCCCGGTCTTCTGATTGTAGGCTCTTCCGTTTTCAAAAACTCCATCTCTGGACATTTCATAGACGATATCATCTTGGAAAAAAGAACCCTTGGTCATATAGGTCTGCTCTGCCACAAAACCGGTGTTTTCAGTTAATGCATTGTGCCCAAAATATAAAGTGTCCAAAGTATCAAATCCCATAAGATAAGCTATAGTTGGCAGAAAATCCAATTGTCCAGCAGAAATGGAAATAGTCTGCCGGATGGACTCTTCAGTACCGGGAACATGAATGATCATAGGAACCTTCATCATATCTTCAAAATCGTACGGCTTTCCAAGAAGTCTTCCCATGGACTTTGAGATGTCGGGATCGTTTAAGGTAAGCCCCAAGTGATCACCGTAAATGGCTATGACGGTATTGTCAAATAAGTTTTCTTCCTTTAATCGTTCCATGAAGAGACCGATGGCATAGTCAGTAAAAGCCACGCTATTAAGGTAATTTCCAACCAAAGTACCCTCATCCTCAGGTGCCAACTGAATAAAGGTGTATTCATCCA